>NZ_CP132333.1:2727554-3030616 GCF_030758935.1 Geothrix sp. PMB-07 | reverse complement strand
GGCCGTCATCCTGGCCGAGGCCGCCGCGGTCTCTTTATCAGGACCGGTCTTCGATAAAAATGGTTCGAAGCACTATGTGCTGGCATTGATCACGGGCCTGTTGGCCACGCCCTTGGCGCCCATGGCAAAGGATCTTGCGGGCAGCCTCACCACGGCCGCCAAGGCCTTGCAGGCCGTCAAAAGGTAGGCCATGAGCGATGCGAACTGGTTCATTGATCTGAGGGCCTGGTCCCACGGTGGCCCCATCGGCACGCTGAAGGTCACTGACGGCGATGGGACCGTCCTGGATCCGGCCTTATTGGTTCAAGCCGTGTCTGGACGCGATGTGCTCCTGATGACACATGGATTTGAAAACAACCGGCCCGATGGCACCGCCAAGTTGAATGAGTGGAAGAAGCACCTGAAGTTGGAACCCATGCCGCTCTACATCGGAGTGCTTTGGCCCGGTGACTGCATCATTCCCATGGCGCTGGACTACATTTGGGAAGGTGGGGAGGCCCAGAAAAGCGGCACCCTCCTAGGCCGCTTCCTGGACCAGCACTTCCAGGACACCGCATCCATTTCCTTCGGGTCCCACTCACTGGGCGTGCGAGTGATGTTGCAGGCCATCCGCCAATTGGCGGAGGGGAAAACGGTGCGCCACCTCTACCTGATGGCCCCTGCCATCGAAGACGACACGCTGAACAGGGAGTTCCAGGACGCCGCCAAAAAGATCAAGCATGTTTCCGTTCTCTACTCCATGAAGGACCATGTGCTGGCCTTGGCCTACCCAGCAGGCAATCTCGTGGGGGGGCTGCTCGAACGGGGGGATCCCAACCTGAAATCGGCGCTGGGGCGCAGCGGACCATCGTCCACGGTCCCTGAAAACGTCATCCGGAATGGAAGGCTGCCGGATGGCTGGGATTACGGGCATAGCGATTACCTGACCACCAGCGGCGTCCTTGGGGGGCTTCCCGGGGACCATCACAATCCCTCCGGCGGATTCGCCGGAATTCAACCTGGACGCGCCGGTCGTTCCGCCCGCGCCGCTCACGCTCACCAACACCAAAGCCTGGAAACCCTGCTGGTCGGCGGATTTCTTCGCAACTCGCTGGTCCTTGCCCTAACCCAAAGGCCCGCGCCGTTCTGGGCACATCCTCAACCCTTTCAAGGAGCTCCCATGGAGCCTGCTCACACGCGCAAACACCATGCATTCACCCTCTGGGCGAGGACGCTCTTTCTGGGGGGCGTCCTTGCAAGCATGGGCTGCAAGGTTCAATTGGCACCGGCCTATGACCAAGCGGTCGTCCAGGGCTTGACCCAGGCCAGCACCGATTCCATGACCCTGATCGCCGCGGTGTCCGGTGGCGTGGCGCGGGAAACGTTTCCGAGCCGAGAGGACAAATACAATTCCATCATTGGGAAACTGGATGCCCTCGCGCTGGCCATTGGAGCCCGTCCCGTGCCGAAAAACAAGGTGACGGACGACATCAATAAATTACTGATCCAGAGGGGTTCCAAGCCGCTTGAAGAGGATCCAAACATCGCCCCGAGCGTGCATTCCGTTCAGCAGGTTTCCATCGCATTCCAGAAGATGAAAGAAACGGATCAGGCCCATGGAATCAATCCGACCGTCGCTGCTGCTTTCAAAGGGCAGGTATCGATCTATTTCGATCAGGCAATCAGCTATGAGAATTTCCTGAAACGCTAGCTCTATCTATTTGGAGGCGGAGATGGCCCTCGATTTAAAGGTATTGGTCCAGAGCATGAAGGATGCGGCCAGCGGGATCCTGAAAGCGGATGTCACGACCCTCAGCGGGTTTTCGGAAAGGCAACTCCTGGCCATCGCGCAGCAGGCGGACCTCGTTGCGGGAGGAATCGCCACGGGCCAGATAACGGACGACACCCGCCAGTTTTTCCTGGATGGGCTCCAGGACATGGTCAAGAGTTTCGTGATGACCTTGCACGGGATCCTGATGGTCACCATCGAGAAAGTCCTGAATGCGGTGGTAGGCATCCTCTGGGATGCCCTGTCGAAGGCGACAGGTCTGGCCTTGGCAGTGCCCGCATTGTAGCGGGAAGCATTTAGGGCGAGGAAATGCCCCCCGACCACCAGGTGGAAGGGGGCAACAAGGCGCGCGGCTGCCCTACTTCCTCGCCTTCTCCTGCACCTTGCTGTGCTTGAAGGAGCCGATGAGGAGGTTGGGGCCGGAGGTGGCGATGCCGGTTTCGAGGGGCTCTGCACCGTAGATGAACTCGTGGTTCAGGTAGCTCAGCTGGGGGGTGCCCAGGTCGGGCAGGCTGCGCAGCACGGCCACGGCCAGGTGCACCAGGGCGTCAATGGCCTGATAGGCCACCGCGACGCTGCGATCCAGCAGCAGGTGGTCTTCGTAGCGGTTGGAGGGCCGGGAATAATAGAGGGTCTTCCCATCGAAGAGGATCTGGGTGCCGTCGGTGGCGATGGTGTAGACCTTGGCCTTGTCGGTGACGTCGAACTGGTAGGCGGTGCCCTTCTTGAAGGCAGTCATGAGGGCCTGGAACTTGGGATGGTTGAGGTAGGCGCTGCCGAGGTTCACCTTCTTGGGGGCGGGCCTGAACTCACCAGCCGTGGGGCCGTACATCATGTGGTTGTAACGCATCAGAGCCTGACGCTCCTCAGGCGTCTGCCGCTTCTCCTTCACCTTTTTGGGGGCTTTGCCTGGCGATTCAACCATCGGGATCCTCGGCTCTCGTCGTCGTGAACATTGATTGTGGCATGAGCAGGCCCGCCAATGGCGGGCCTGTGCAGCGAGTGCAACCGATGGCTCAAGGGGCGGTGGGCGTCGTCACCACGCCTGCGGGGGTCAGGCTGCGCAGCATGTGGTTGTTGGTATCGGCCACCACCACGTTGCCCGCCGCATTGACAGCGACGCCGCAGGGCAGGAAGAACTGGGCGGAAGCGCCAGTGCTGTCCGCGTTGCCGAGGGTGGCGGAACCGGCCACCACCGAGACCGCACCGGCGCTGGTGACCCGGCGGATGGTGTGGTTGGCGGAATCGGCCACGTAGAGGTTGCCGGAGGCGTCCAGCGAGATACCCAGTGGCTGATAGAGAAGGGCTCCGGTGCCCGTGCCATCGGCGAGACCATGGGCGGCGTACTGGCCTGCCAGCAATGACACCGTGCCGCTGGCGGAGATGGCGCGAATCACGGAATTGCCGTAGTCGGCCACGTAGAGGGTGCCGTTGGATGCCAAGGCCAAACCATTGGGCTGGTTGAACTGGGCGCTGGCCCGGGGGCCGTCCACCTGTCCGGGTTTGCCGGCCAGGCCCGCAAAGGTGGTGACATCGCCATTGGGGGCCAGCAAGCGGATGGTGTGGTTCTGGGTGTCAGAAATGTAGACGCTCCCGCCGCTGCCCACCGCCAGGCCGAAGGGGCTGTTGAAGCGGGCTGCGGGGCCGTTGCCATCGTCGGATCCCACCTGTCCGGCGCTGCCGGCCAGGGTGGTCACCGTGCCATCGGGGGCGATGCTGCGGATGGTGTGGTTGCCCGTGTCGGCCACCAGCAGGTTGCCGGAGGCATCCAGGGCCAAGCCGCCGGGGGTGTTGAAGCGCGCCGCGCCGCCCTTGGCGTCCACGGCGCCGGGCAGGCCCGAGGCCCCAGCGAGCAGGGTCTTCTGATTGGTGGCGCTCACCTTCCAGATGGTGTGGTCATCCATGTCGGAGACGTAGGTGTTGCCTGTGGCATCGGTGGCGAGGCCCATGGGGGCGCTGAAGATCAGGGCCTGTGCCACGGTCAGGGTGGCCGCAGTGCTGGTGATCTTGCCGTTGGGGTTGGTGATCGTCACCGCGTACTTGCCAGCGTCTTGCATCTTGGGACTGAAGATCGTGTAGGTGGAGCCGATGGCGCCCAGGATGTCGACGCCATCCTTGTTCCACTGGTAGCGGAGGGTGATCTCGCCGGTGGCGGTCACCGAGAAACTGACGCTCCGGCCGGTCACGGTGCTGGCATCCGCGGGGGCGGTGGTGATGGCCGGCGGCTTGCCGGGGTCGGAGGCCGTGTCCTTGTGCTTGGAGCAGGCCAGAACGAGCAGCAGGGGCAGGAGGGCCACGCCGAGGATCCGCAGGCGGCGCAGGAATCCGCCCGGGGATGCCATCGCAGGACGCATCGGGGCGATGGCCGCTTCCCCTGGACCGGGGACCTTCAGGAACATGGAGCCTCCAAGACAAATCACCCCGAAGGGCCAAGCCTACAGTTTACGCGGGAATCGGGTCGTTCCCCCCAAGGGAGGGTCCCTTCATGGGTGGAGGCTCAGCGGCGAAGGTTCCGCCGTTGCCAGGGAAGGCCTCAGAACTCAAAAGTGGGGCCACTGAGGGTTTGGGCGTCGAGGATCTGGCCCTGGGCGTCCAGGGTGACCAGGCCCTGGGCCTGGCGGGGGGTCAGCTGGGTGATCTGTTGCAGGGCCTGGCCCCGCAGCTCGGCATTCCCGCCCTCGGCACTCTCGAAGAACACGGCGCCCACCCGGTAGGTCTGCTTGGCGTCAGTCAGGAGGTGCAGATCCCGCAGCTGCCGCTCATCCACGGGGCTGGGGGCATCGGTCATGAGGCAGCGGGCCTGGGCGGTCTTGGGGAAGGCGATGACCTCACGGATGTTGTCCTCGCCCGCCAGCAGCATGACCAGGCGGTCGAGGCCCAGGGCGAGGCCGCCATGGGGCGGAGCGCCGAAGGACAGGGCATCCAGCAGGTAACCGAATTTCGCCCGGGCCTCCGCGTCGCTGATGCCGATGGTGCGGAACATGAGGCTTTGGGTTTCGGCATCGTGAATGCGGATGCTGCCGCCGCCCAGCTCATAGCCGTTGAGCACCAGGTCGTAGGCCACGGCGCGGCAGGCGCCGGGATTGGACTGGAGCAGGTCGAGGTCTTCGGGATGGGGGCTGGTGAAGGGGTGGTGGCAGGCCACGAAGCGCTGATCATCCTCATCCCATTGAAAGAGGGGGAAATCCACCACCCACAGGAACTCGAAGGCGGATTCATCCAGGAGACCCAAGGCCTTGGCCAGCCTCAGACGCAGGTCGCCCAGCACCCGGGAGGTCTGGTCATCGGTGCCCACGGCGAAGATGGCGAGGCCTTCGCCGCCGATGCTTAGGGTGGCCTTCAGCGCAGCTTCGAGTTCGGGCGTGAGGAACTTCTTGAAGCTGGAGGCCAGGCCATCCTTGCCCCATTTGACGTAGGGCAGGCCTCCCGCGCCCAGCTGCTTGGCCGTCTCCTGCAGTTCGTCCAGCTGCTTGCGGCTGTACGCACCGGCAGCCTCGCCAGGGAAGAAGAGGCCACGCACACGGCGCTGCCCCTGGGAGTCGGAGGCGGCACGGAACAGGTTGAACTCGCTTTGGGCAAAGAGGTTCGTCACGTCCTGGATCTTGAGCTTGCAGCGGAGGTCGGGCTTGTCGGAGCCGTACCACTCCATGGCGTCTTTGTAGGGCAGACGCTGGAAGGGGGCGACGGCCTTCTGGCCCACCAGGGGACAGAGCTCCACCATCAGGCCTTCGATGAGGGCCTGGATGTCCTCCTGGCGGACGAAGCTCATTTCCACGTCCACCTGGGTGAACTCGGGCTGGCGGTCGGCGCGCAGATCCTCGTCCCGGAAGCAGCGGCAGATCTGCACGTAGCGCTCGAAGCCCGAGACCTGCAGCATCTGCTTGTAGAGCTGGGGGCTCTGGGGCAGGGCGAAGAACTGCCCGGCGTGGACCCGGCTGGGCACCAGGTAATCGCGAGCTCCCTCGGGGGTGGACTTGCCGAGGATGGGCGTCTCGAACTCGACGAAATCGTTCTTCCGGAAGTAGTTCCGGATGATGTTGGAGGCCTCGCTGCGCAGGATCATGTTGCGCTGCAGCTGCTCGCGGCGCAGATCCAGGAAACGGTAGGTGAGGCGCAGATCCTCGCCCACGTGCTCGTCTTCCAGGGGAAAGGGCAGCGGCGCGGCGGTGTTGAGGATCTTCAGGCCCGTGAGGCGGATCTCGATGTCACCCGTGGCCATGTTGGGGTTCTTGCTCTCGCGTTCGGCCACCACGCCTTCTGCCGCCAGCACGAACTCGCTGCGCACGGCCTTGAGCTTGGCCAGCAGCTCGGGATCGGCGGTCTCCTCGTTGGCCACCAGCTGCACCAGGCCCCAGCGGTCGCGGAGATCCAGGAACACCAGCGAGCCCAGGTTGCGCACCCGGCGGCACCAGCCGAGCAGGCGCACCGTCTGGCCCGCGTGATCGAGACGCAAGTCGCCGTTGCGGTGGGAGCGTGAGAAGTCGCCAAGCCGATCGAGTTTCATAGCCTTCCAGGATCGCACTCGGAGGGACTTGGCTCAAGCCGGGATGGTTTGAAACCACCATTCAAAGGGATTCACCACCAAGACACCAAGGCACCAAGAACCAAGGGAAAAGGGCATTTCTGCCTTTCTTGGTGGCTTAGAGTCTTGGTGGTGATCAGTTGCTTTTCCGCTCCGAAGGGCGCCGCCAGCCGGTCCAAAGCAGGGCGCCCAGGGCCACCCAGACGCCGAAGGCGGTCCATTCGGTGTGGGTGAAGCTGCCAGGGACGCTGGGCAGGGCCTTCATGGCGATGAGGGCCAGGCTGACCACGGCGCTCAGGGCCGCCAGGGCGAGGCCTGCCGGATCGGGCTGGGGGGCCCGCTTGAGGTGCCTCAGGGCGGCCAGGGACGTAGCCAGCCAGCCCAAGCCCACGGCCAGGGAGCCCACATCCGTGATGGGAAGGAGGGCCGCGTCTCCCAGGAAGCTCACCGCGGCGGTGAGGCCCGCCAGCAGCAGCACGGCGCCGCCGGGGGTCTGGAAGCGGGGATGGACGGTGCCCATGGCCGGGTGGATCAGGCCTCGCCGGCCAAGGGCGTAGAGCAGGCGGGTGGCGGCCACGAACATGGCGTTGAAGACCTTCAGCAGGGAGAGCAGGGCCGCGAAAAGAATGAGCTGGGCGATGAAATGGGAGCCGAAGGCCCGTTCAAAGGCCTGTTCGGTGCCGAACTTGCCGGCCACCAGCCCTTTCCAGGGGGCGATGTAGGCCACCACCAAGATCACCAACACATAGAACAGGCTGCCCGCCAGCAGGGCGGAGACCATGGCGCGGCCGAAGCCTCTGGGATCGAAGCCCGCTTCGGCCTCCTCCGAGCCTTTGACCACCGATTCAAAGCCGGTCATGAAGTAGGGCATCACCTGGAGCATGAGCAGGACGGACAGCCCGGCCCCCGCCACGCCGGGATGGGCGAACAGGGGCCGCAGGTTCAGGGCCTGACCCTTGGCCAAACCCAGGGTGGTGAAGCCCAGGAACAGGAGCAGCATGCCGAAGGTGGCAGTCTTCTGCAGGCGCGAGCTGAGCTGCATGCCGCGGTAATTCAGGGTGCCGATGAGGGCCACCAGGGCCAGCCCCGCCAGCAGGCGCGGCAGGTAGATGGCCTTCCCGCCGACGCTGTAGAGAGGCAGCTGATTCACGGCAGGCAGGGCCCGGGCCAGCAGGTTGCCGATGGCCACGGCCTCCCAGGGGCAGACGATGAAATAGGCGAGCACCATCACCCAGCCCGTAGCGTAGCTCAGCACCTCGGGAAACACCCCCTCGGTGTAGGCCACTTCGGCGCCGGCATCAGGCATCTCGCGGGCCATGCGCCCGTAGGTGAGGGCGGTGGGCAGCAGCGCGAGACCGCCCAGCAGGAAGGCCAGCATGCCGCCCGCAGGGCCGCCCCGGGCCAGCCAGTCGTCGATGAGCACCACCCAGCCCACGCCCACCATGGAACCGAATCCGAAGGCGAAGTACTCGAGGGACGAGAGGGTCCGGCGCAGGCTGGGCTGGGGGAGCATGGCCCCATCATCGCGCAGAACAGATTCACCACGGAGGCACGGAGTTCACCGGGACAAGCACACGGAGAATCGCATCGAGGCGCGTTCGCCCGCCCATGACCGGTCCATCCTCCGTGATGCCTCCGTGGATTCCGCGTCTCCGCGGTGGATCTGTTTTATCTCCTCCGCCACCGCTCCCAGCGCAGTCGGGCCCGGTCCATGTAGAGGTAGATGACGGGCGTGGTGTAGAGCGTCAGCAGCTGGCTGAAGAGAAGCCCGCCCACGATGGCGATGCCCAGGGGGCGGCGCAGTTCGGCGCCGGTGCCCATGCCGATGGCCAGGGGCAGACCGCCCAGCAGGGCCGCCATGGTGGTCATGGTGATGGGCCGGAAGCGCAGCAGGCAGGCCTGGAAGATGGCCCGCTCAGGGGTGACGCCTTCGCGCCGCTCCACTTCGATGGCGAAGTCGATCATGAGGATGGCGTTCTTCTTCACGATGCCGATGAGCAGGATGATGCCGATGAAGGCGATGACGCTCAGCTCAGTGCGGCAGGCCAGCAGGGCCAGCAGCGCCCCTACGCCCGCCGAAGGAAGGGTGGAGAGGATGGTGAGCGGATGGATGAGGCTTTCGTAGAGCATGCCCAGAACGATGTAGACCACGAAGAGGGCCGCGGCCACCAGCAGGGGCTGGTTGGAAAGCGAAGCCTTGAAGGCCTGGGCCGTGCCCATGAAACTGCCCCGCAGGGTGCCCGGCATGTGGATGTCCTGCTGGGCCTTGTCGATGGCCGCCACCGCATCGCCCAGGGCCACGCCCACGGGCAGATTGAAGGAGAGGGTGACCGATGGCTGCTGGCCCTGATGATTTACGGAAAGAGGTGTGTTCCGCCGCTCCAGGGTGGTGAAGGCACTCAGGGGCACCAGGTTCCCCGTGACGGAGCGCACGTAGGTGTGGCGGAGGCCGTCCGGCGTCTGCATGAAGGGACTGTCCACTTCCATCACCACATGGTACTGATTCAGGGCTGTGTAGATGGTGGAGACGAAGCGCTGGCCGAAGGCGTCGTAGAGCGTGCTGTCGATGGCCTGGGGTGTGACGCCCAGGCGCGAAGCCGTGGCCCGGTCGATGACCAGGGAGGCCTCCAGGCCCTTGTTCTGCAGGTCGGAATTCACGTCCGCCAGCTGCTTCACGGTCTTGAGCTTTTCCAGCACACGCGGCGCCCAGTCAAAGAGTTCGCGGGCATCATCGCCCTGGAGGGTGTACTGGTACTGGGTGCTGGAGGGGCGGCCGCCCAGGCGGAGATCCTGCACCGGCTGCATGTAGAGGGTTCCCCCTGGCAGGTGGGCGGTCTTGCCGCGCAGGCGGGCGATGATCTGATCCGCGTTCGACTTGCGTTGCTCGTTGGGCTTGAGGGAGGCGAAGAGGCGGCCTGTGTTGCCGCCGCCAATGAAGGCGGTGACATTCTCGATGTCGGGATCCTTCTGCACGATGGCCACGTACTCGGTCATCAGCCGTTCCATGCCCGCGAAGGAGATGTCCTGGGCGGCCACGATGGAACCATTGATGCGGCCCGTGTCCTGCTGGGGGAAGAAGCCCTTGGGGATGGCGATGTAGAGGCCCACGGTGGCCACCATGGTGCCCAGGGCCACCAGCAGCGTGAAGCGTTGGTGGCGCAGCACCCAGCCCAGGGAGGATTCGTAGTGGCCCATGATCCACTGGAAGATGCGCTCACTGGCTTGGAAAACCTTGCCGTGCTTTTCCTCCGAGTGGGGGCGCAGCAGGAGCGAACACATCATGGGCGTGGTGGTGAGCGAGACCACCATGGAGATGACGATGGCCACGGACAGCGTGACGGCGAATTCCCGGAAGAGACGGCCCACGATGCCGCCCATCATGAGGATGGGGATGAACACCGCGATGAGCGAGATGCTGATGGAGATGACGGTGAAGCCGATCTCCTTGGCGCCATGCAGGGCCGCCTCCATGGGCTGCATGCCGTTTTCCAGATGCCGCGTGATGTTCTCCACCACCACGATGGCATCGTCCACCACGAAGCCCGTGGCCACAGTAAGGGCCATGAGCGACAGGTTGTCGATGGTGTAGCCCAGCAGGTACATGGCGCCGAAGGTGCCGATGAGCGAAATGGGCACCGCCACGCTGGGGATGAGGGTGGACCGCACGCTCCGCAGGAACACGAAGACGACCAGGATGACCAGGGCGATGGAGATGGAGAGCGCCAGCTGCACATCCTTCACCGAGGCCCGGATGGTGCGGGTGGCATCGATGAGCACCTTCAGTTCCATGGTGGGCGGCAGCGAGGCCTGCAACTGGGGCAGGATGGCCCGCACGCGGTCCACGGTCTCGATGATGTTGGCGTCCGGCTGGCGGAAGATGGGCACCATGATGGCCGGTACGCCGTTGGACAGCCCCCCGTTGCGGACGTTCTCCACAGAATCGGTCACGGTGGCCACATCCGCCAAGCGGACCGCGTTGCCACGCTGGTAGCGGAGGATGAGGGGCTGGTAGTCGGCGGCCGTCATCATCTGGTCGGTGGTGGCGATGGACCAGGTGGTCTTGGCGTTGGAGAGATCGCCCTTGGGCCGGTTCAGGTTGGCGGCGGTGATGGCCAGGCGGACATCATCCAGGGCGAGCCCCTGGGCGTTGAGCAGGGCCGGGTTCACGTCCACGCGGACCGCGGGCAGGGCGCCGCCCCAGACGAAGACCTGGCCGACGCCCTGGATCTGGGAAAGCTTCTGCTGCAGCACCGAGGAGGCGATGTCATACATGCGCTCCCGGGGAATGATGTTCGAGGTGAGCGCCAGCAGCAGGATGGGCGAATCCGCCGGATTCACCTTGCGGTACGAGGGGTTGTTCGGCAGGTTGGCGGGCAGGTCGCCGCGGGCGGCGTTGATGGCGGCCTGCACATCGCGGCCCGCCGCATCGATGTTGCGGCTGAGGTCGAACTGCAGGGTGATGCTGGTGCCGCCCAGCGAACTGGCGGAGGTCATTTCCGTGATGCCGGCGATGCGGCCGAACTGACGCTCCAGCGGCGTGGCCACGGAGGAGGCCATGGTCTCGGGGCTGGCGCCAGGCAGGCCCGCCTGCACCTGGATGGTGGGGAACTCCACCTGGGGCAGGGGCGAGACCGGCAGGAACTGGTAGGCGATGGCTCCCAGCAGCGCCAGGGCGATGGTCAGCAGCGTCGTGGCCACCGGCCTGCGGATGAAGGGGGTTGAAATGCTCATTTCGTCGGGGCTTTGCGCAGGCCGCGGAAGCGGCGTGCGAGGCGGTCGAAGGCGAGGTAGATGACCGGTGTGGTATAGAGGGTCAGCACCTGGCTGAAGATGAGGCCGCCGACGATGACGATGCCCAGGGGGCGGCGCAATTCAGCTCCCACGCCCGATCCCAGGGCGAGAGGCACGCCGCCCAGCAGGGCCGCCATGGTGGTCATGATGATGGGCCGGAAGCGCAGCAGCGAAGCCTGGTAGATGGCCTCCTGGGGGGGCAGACCATCCTTGCGCTCGGCCTCCAGGGCGAAGTCGATCATCATGATGGCGTTCTTTTCGACGATGCCGATGAGCAGGATGATGCCGATGAGGGCGATGACGCTGAAATCCGTGCGGCAGAGCATGAGCGAGAGCAGGGCGCCGACGCCCGCGGAAGGCAGGGTCGAGAGGATCGTGACCGGGTGGATGTAGCTCTCGTAGAGCACGCCCAGCAGGATGTAGACCGTCAGCACCGCGGCAAGGATGAGCAGGGGCGTGTTGGTCAGCGACGCGCCGAAGGCCTGGGCGGTGCCCTGGAAACCCGTCTTCAGGCTGGCGGGAGCATCCAGTTCCTGGCGGGCTTTCTGGATGGCCTTTACCGCATCGCCCAGGGAAGCACCGGGCGCCAGGTTGAAGGACAGCGTGGCCGTGGGGAACTGGCCCTGGTGGTTCACGGCCAGGGGCGCCGGGATGGTCTCCATGCGGGTGAAGGCGCTGAGGGGCACGGACCCGCCGGACCCGGACCGCACGTAGATGCTCTGCAGATCCTCGGGCCGCTGATACTGGCCGGGACGGGCCTCCAGCACCACACGGTACTGGTTCAGCTGGGTGAACATGGTCGAAATCTGGCGCTGGCCGAAGGCGTCATACAGGGCGTCGTCGAGCATCTGGGGCGTGATGCCCAAGCGCGAGGCGGTGGTGCGGTCGAGGGTGAGGCGCACCTGGAGGCCCGCGTTCTGGGCATCGCTGGCGACATCCCGCAGCTCGGGAATGGCCGACAGCCGGTCCACGAAGCGGGGCACCCACTCGCTCAGCTCCTTGGCGTCGGCGTCTTCCAGCGTGTATTGATACTGGGTTCGGCTGACGCGGTCTTCCACGGTGAGATCCTGCACGGGCTGCAGGTAGAGGCGGATGCCCTCCACCTTGGCCAGCTGGGGCTGGAGGCGGTGGATGACCTCACTGGCGCTGAGCTTGCGCTCTTCCAGAGGCTTGAGGTTGATCTGGATGCGGCCGCTGTTGAGGGTCGTGTTGGTGCCATCGATGCCGATGAACGAGGACAAGCTTTCCACCGCGGGGTCTTTGAGGATTTCCGTGGACAGGGCCTGCTGCCGTTCGGCCATGGCGGTAAACGAGACGGTCTGGGGGCCTTCGGAGATGCCCAGGATCACGCCCGTATCCTGCACGGGGAAGAAGCCCTTGGGCACGGCGATGTAGAGCAGGATGGTCGAGGCCAGGGTGGCCACGGCCACCACCAGGGTGCCGGTTTGGTGCTTCAGCACCCAGGCCAAGGTGCGCCCGTAGAAGTCGATGATGCGCTGGAAGATTCGCTCCGAGGACTGGTAGAAACGGCCCTGTTCCTCTGGCGGCGTGTGCTTCAGCAGCTTGGCGCACATCATGGGCGTGAGCGTGAGCGACACCACGGCGGACACCAGGATGGTGACGCTGAGGGTGACGGCGAATTCACGGAACAGGCGGCCCACGATGTCGCCCATGAAGAGCAGCGGGATGAGCACGGCAATGAGGGAGACGGTCAGAGAGAGAATGGTGAAGCCGATCTGCTCGGAACCCTTGAGCGCCGCCTGGAGGGGAGAGTCGCCCTCCTCGATGTAGCGCATGATGTTCTCGATCATCACGATGGCATCATCCACCACAAAGCCCGTGGAGATGGTGAGCGCCATGAGCGTGAGGTTGTTCAGGCTGTAGCCCAGCAGGTACATCACCCCGAAGGTGCCGATGAGCGAGAGCGGCACGGCCACGCTGGGAATCACGGTGGCGGCGAAGGTGCGGAGGAAGAGGAAGATCACCATGACCACCAGGGCGATGGTGAGCATCAGCTCGAACTCCACGTCTTCCACCGAGGCGCGGATGGTGACGGTGCGATCGGTGAGGATGTTCAGCTCGACGGCGGCGGGCAGGGAGGCCCGCAGCTGGGGCATGAGGTCCTTCACCCGGTCCACCACGGCGATGATGTTGGCGCCGGGCTGGCGCTGGATGTTGAGGATGACGGCGGGGGTGGTGTTCTTCCAGGCGGCGAGGCGGGCATTCTCCACGTCGTCGCTGACCAGGGCCACATCGGACAGCGTGACTGGGGCGCCATTCTTGTAGGCCACCACCAGGGGGCGGTAGTCCTCGCTGCTCAGCAGCTGGTCATTGGCGCCGATGGCATAGGCCTGGCGCAGGCCATCGAAGCTGCCCTTGGCCTGGTTCACGTTGCTGGCGGCCACGGCGGTGCGCACGTCGCCCAGGGTGAGGCCGTTGGCGGCCAGGGCCGTGGGATTCGCCTGAATGCGCACGGCGGGCTTCTGGCCGCCGCTGATGCTGACGAGGCCCACGCCGGGCAGCTGGGAAATCTTCTGGGCCAGGCGCGTGTCGGCGAAATCCTCCACCTTGGACAGCGGCAGGGTTTTCGACGTGAGCGCCAGGGTGAGGATGGGCGCGTCGGCCGGGTTGATCTTGCTGTAGATGGGCGGATTGGGCAGGTTCGCGGGCAGGTAGGTGCCCGCGGCGTTCACGGCGGCCTGCACCTGCTGTTCGGCCACGTCGATGTTCAGATCCAGCACGAACTGCAGGGTGATGACGGAACTGCCGCCCGAGCTGGTGGAAGACATGCGGTTGAGGCCCGGCAGCTGGCCGAACTGGCGCTCCAGCGGCGCGGTGATGGCCGAGGCCATGACATCGGGGCTGGCGCCTGGGTAGAAGGTGACCACCTGGATGGTGGGGTAGTCCACTTGGGGCAGGGCCGAGACCGGCAGCTGGCGGAAGGCCAGGAGGCCCACCAGCAGCAGCCCCACCATCAGCAGCGAGGTGGCGATGGGGCGGAGGATGAAGGGTTTGGAGGGGTTCACAGCGCACCTCCTGTGCGCTGCCCTGCGGGCTTCGCCTGCGTCAAAGTGGCGCTCCGCTCCTGCTGCGCGCTCACCGGCTCAACCCTTTCCGCCGGTTGCCTTCGGGAGAGCCACCTTGCTGCCTGGCCGCAATTTCTCGAGGCCATCGATGACAATGGTCTCGCCGCCGCTCAGGCCCTTGGTGACGGCGGTGTTGTCGCCATCGGTGCCCTGCGATTCGATGATGCGGAGTTCCACGGTGGCATCGGGCTTCACCGCGTAGACGAAGGCGCCCTGGGGGCCGCGCTGGATGGCCGCGGTGGGGATGATCACCACGCCTTTCAGGGTGTCCACCAGCAGCTGGGCGTTCACGAACTGGTTGGGGAAGAGCACTCGGTCCTCATTGGCGAAGAGGGCCTTGAGGCGCACGGTGCCGGTGGTGGTGTCCACCTGGTTGTCGATGGCGGCCAGGGAGCCCAGAGCGAGGCGGGCCTTGAGGTCGCGGTCCCAGGCCTCCACCGGCAGCTTGGTGCCCTTGGCGCTTTGGCTGAGCACTTTTTGGATGTTGTCCGCGGGAATGGCGAAGACGACGTTGATGGGCTGGACGGGAGCGATGGTGGCCAGACCGTTGGCATCCGTGGCGCGCACCATGTTGCCCATGTCCACCAGCCGCAGGCCCACGCGGCCGGAAATGGGCGCGGTGATGCGGCTGTAGGCGAGGTTCAACTTGGCGCTTTCCACCTGGGCCTGATCGGATTTGAGGGCGGCTTCGAACTGGGCGACGGTGCTGGTCTGGGTGTCCAGCTGCTGCCGGGAGATGATGCCCTGTTTCACCAGGCCCTCGAGGCGCCGCAGGTCTGCCTGGGCGTTTTGGGCGGCGGCCTGGTCCTTGGCGAACTGGCCTTCGGCCTGCATGAGTTGAACCCGGAAGGGACGCGGATCGATCTCGGCGAGGAGGTCGCCTTCTCGGACCATCTGGCCCTCGGTGAAGGCGATGTGCACCAGCTGGCCATCGACGCGGCTGCGCACCGTGACATTGTTCAGGGCCGTGACAGTGCCCAGGCCAGTCAGGTGCACGGCCATGTCGCCCTTCCGGGCCTGGGCCACGGCCACGGGCACGGGGCGCCCGGCGGGGTTCACACCCGCATCCTTCTTTCCGCCCCGGAAGAAGAGGAACCACACCAGCAGGAGGGCGGCTCCGCCGATGGCCCAAAGGCGCCAGCCCCGCAGGAAGGCGGGGCTGGCGCCTTTGTTCGGTTCAGTGAAGGTGTTGTCGAGGGCGTCCATGCAGAATCCAGGCAGTTGATCGATGGCGGGCGAGGGGGTGGGCGATGGGGTGGGTGATGGTTCAGGGGCGGCTGACTCGGCCAGGGCCTTTGCCCGAAGCCACTGAGAAGAGGGTTTCCCAGGTGACGAATTCCGGCCGCGGCTTCCATTCCGGCCAGGTCGCCGTGTCGAAGGAGGCGGCCAGGGCTGGGCCATCCTTTGCGGGGTTCGCCTTCACGTGGGCCTGGATGGCCAGCAGCAGGTCGCGGTAGCGGAGCAGCTCGGGCTTGCCGCAGACAGGCCCGTGGCCGGGGATGATGCGCGTGTTATCGGGAACCCAGGAGGCCACGGCGGCGATTTGGGAGGCCAGGCCGTCGAAGCTGCCGCCGCCTTCCACGTCGATGTAGGGCAACATGCCCAGGAAGAAGAGATCGCCCATGTGCAGCACGGGCACGGCCGGCAGGCCCACGATGATGTCGCCATCGGTGTGGCCGGGCCCCAGGTGCAGCAGGTGAAGGTCGGTGCCATCCAGGTGGATGTCCAGGCGGGCCCGCTCCTTGGCATCCTCGGAGCCCAGGGCCAGCTCCGGCAGGCCGCCCCTTTTGGCGGGTTCGAGCTTGGCCTGCTCCTTGATCATGGCCTTCCGCACGTTGGCGTGGGCCACGATGGCCATGACCTGCTTCTCCAGCACCACGTTGCCGCCCACGTGATCGCCATGGCCATGGGTGTTGATGAGGTATTTGATGGGCTTGGGGGTGACTGAGCGGACGGCTTCCACGAGGCCTGGCACCAGCCGCTCGAACTGGTCATCGATGAGGATGGCGTGATTGGCAGTGACAATGAGGCCGACGTTTCCGCCCTGGCCGAAGATGCAGTAGACGTTCTCCGCCACCTTTTCGATTTTGTGGATCTTGGGCGCGGTTGATTCCTTCGCCTGGTGCTTGGCGTGGGCCGCCAGGGGCAGGGCCGAGGCCAGGGCTGCGGCGAAGCCGAGGGCAGTCAGGATTCGCATGGCACCTCCTTGATCGGGAACGGGAACGCCGGGGCGGTCAGGAGGCGGCAGCCTCATCTTGAATCGCAGCGGGCAGGCCCGCCAACATGCCATCCAGGTTGGTGATCATGGCCATCATGCCGGCCCGCATGAGGGCCTGCTGATCCGCATCAAGCCCTGCGACCAGGCCCGTCTTGATGCCTGTGGCCAGGGCCTTGAGTTCCTGGGCCAGGGGCAGGGCGCTGGGGGTCAGGCTGATGAGGATGCGCCGGCCGTGTTTGGGGTCGGCTTCGGTGCGCAGCAGGCCACGCTCCACCATGGCCTTGACCACCCGGCTGGCGGTGGGGTCGTCCATCCAGACCTGCTGGGCCAGGGGATGCAGGGAGGAGGCCCCCTGCTCCAGCAGCACGAGCATGACCCAGAACTGCTGGATGGTGAGGTCGTAGGGGGCCAATCGAGCGCCAACCACGTGCTTCAGCCGCCGCCGGACGGCGGAGGCCAGGGTGCCGAGGCCAGCTTGGGTGAGGGAGTCGGGCATGGGTTCTTGCATAAGCAAGAATCCTGGAGCCCAACGAGCCTCGTGTCAAGGGGTATAAGGCGCGCTCACTTGCCCCGGGAACTGGGGCGGGCCGGGTGCCGGCCCCGTTCGCCGCGGGGAGCGGAGCCCGTGGAAGGCCGCGCCGGACGGGCAGACCCCCGGCCACGACCGCCACCGCCGCCCTGCCGCCCGGTCTGGATGGGCTCGGCGGGGATGCTGGGATCGGGTGCATAGCCAGTCACCACGTCCTTGGGCAGTTCCTTGCGGAGCAGCTTCTCGATGTCCTTGAGTAGCTTGTGCTCGTCCACGCAGACCAGGGAGAGGGCTTCGCCCTCGCTGCCGGCGCGGCCAGTGCGGCCGATGCGGTGGATGTAATCCTCGGGCACCTGGGGCAGCTCGTAGTTCACCACGTGGGGGAGCATGTCGATGTCCAGGCCCCGGGCAGCGATATCGGTGGCCACGAGCACGCGGACAGCGCCCTTCTTGAAATCATCGAGGGCCTTGATGCGCTGGGGCTGGCTCTTGTTGCCGTGGATGGCCATGGAGCTGATGCCATCCTTGTCGAGCTGCTCGGACAGCCGGTTGGCGCCGTGCTTGGTGCGGGTGAACACCAGCACCTGCTCCAGCTTGCGGGTGTGGATGATGTGGGCCAGCAGGGCGCGCTTGCGCTCGCGGTCCACGGGATGGACGACCTGGCGCACCAGCTCGGCCGCCGTGTTCTGGGGCGTGATCTGCACCGAGGCGGGCGTCTTCAGGAACTGGGCGGCCAGCTGCTTGATCTCATCCGTGAAGGTGGCCGAGAAGAGCAGGGTCTGCCGGCTCTTGGGCAGCAGGGCGATGATCTTCTGGATGTCGCGGATGAAGCCCATGTCCAGCATGCGGTCAGCTTCGTCCAGCACGAGGATCTCGAGCTGGCTGAAGTTCAGGTTGCCCTGCTGGTGATGATCCAACAGGCGGCCGGGCGTGGCCACGAGGATCTCGACGCCGGCGCGCAGGGCCTTGGTCTGGGGATTGATGTTCACGCCGCCGAAGATGGTGGCCGAGCGCAGGGGGATGTATTTCCCGTAGGTGCGGACGCTCTCCTCCACCTGCATGGCCAGCTCGCGGGTGGGGGTGAGGATGAGGGCGCGGATCGGGTGGCGCGCAGGCGAAGCTGAGGTGCTGGCGTGCGGGGCCAGCAGCTGCAGCAGGGGCAGGGTGAAACCAGCGGTCTTGCCGGTGCCCGTCTGGGCCCGGGCCAGCAGATCGCGCTTCTCCAGCACCAGGGGGATGGCCTGGGCCTGGATGGGGGTGGGGGTTTCGTAGCCCTGCTCGCGTACGGCGCGCAGAAGCTCGGGCATCAGCCCGAGGGAATCGAAGGACATGGTCGCTCCTGAAGGGGCCCGCCCGCGGAGGATTCCGGGGGCCCGGTCAGGGCGAAAAGGGATGTTCGGACTGAGAAGAGGCGGAGACCGGGGGTCGCCTGCGATCACGAAGAAAATAGGTTATCACACTTGTCGGGTTTGGCATGGGGGTGGAACCCCCAGGCTCGGACAACCACCCTGCCAATCGGGGTTTGACGCCTCCAACGGGCAGCCAGACCTTCGCGAACTGCTACGATCACCCGTAACCCCGACCTTTCTTGCCCTCGGCCCCTTCAGCCAAGAAGCCCACTGCTCGGGAGCTTCAGGCCCTGGTGATCGGGGTGGAGAGCCGTGCGGCTACCTCGTCCAGGGGCCAGCTCTCCTGCTCGCCGGTGGCCATGTGCTTCACGGTCACGGTGCCGCCCTCCAGTTCGCCATCGCCCAGGATGAGCACGGTCTGGAGGCCCAGGCGGTTGGCGGAGGCCATGGCCTTTTTCAGCGCGCCGCCGCGGGTCTCCAGCTGCAGGGCCACGCCTGCGTCCCAGAGGGTGCGCGCCAGCTTGAGGGCTTCGAGGGTGGCCTGCTCACCCAGGGGAATGAGCAAGGCGGGAGTGGAGATGGGCGCCTGGCCGCGCACCTGCTGGAGCACCATGGCCAGGCGATCCAGGCCGATGGCCCAGCCAAAGGCGGGCACGTCGGGGCCGCCCAGGTGCTTGACCAGCAGATCGTAGCGGCCGCCGCCCAGCAGGGCGCTCTGGGCGCCCAGATCGGAGCTGAGCACCTCGAAGGCGGTGCGGGTGTAGTAGTCGAGGCCCCGCACCAGGCGCGGGTTCTCCTCGAAGGGAATGCCCAGTTCCGTGAGCAGCAGCTTGAGGCGGGCGTGGTGCTTGGCCGAGGCCTCGTCCAGGTGGTCGGTGATAACGGGGTGCCCTTCCAGGGCGGCCTGGCAGCGCTCGTTCTTGCAGTCCAGCACGCGCAAGGGGTTCGTCTCGATGCGGCGGTGGCAATCCTCGCAGAACTGATCGGCGCGCTGGGCGAAGAAAACGCGGAAGGCCGCGTGGAAGGCGGGCCGGGATTCCGGCGTGCCCACGCTGTTGATGGAGAACACGAGGGATTTGAGGCCCAGTTCGGTGAGGAAGCTGTGGAGCATGAGCAGTGATTCCGCCTCGCTCTCAGGGGTGGCCACACCGAAGCTTTCGGCGCCGATCTGCCAGAACTGGCGGTAGCGGCCTGTCTGCATGCGCTCGTATCGGAACTGCTGGCCGATGTAGTAGAACAGCACGGGATCGTTGTTGAGCAGCAGCTTGTGCTGGATGGCGGCCCGCACCACACCCGCGGTGTTCTCGGGCCGCATCACCACCTCGCGGCCACCCTTGTCCGTGAACTGATACATCTCCTTGTTCACGATGTCGGAGCTCTCGCCCACGCTGCGCTTGAAGACGTCCAGCTCTTCCAGGATGGGGGTGCGGATTTCGCCATAGCCGTGGCGTCCGAATACGCGGCGGGCCGTTTCCTCGATATGCTGGAACCAACGCAGCTCCGCCCCGAAGAGATCCCGCATACCTTTCACTGACTGGGCCATGATCCGACTCCCAAGCGTCCTGCTTGCCACCTTCAGCCTACTGTCTTGGGGCCAGACTCCCAAACCCGCCGGTTCCCCGTCGCCGGTTCCCGCGCGCCTGAAGGTCATGGTGGACCCCGGCCACGGCGGCCTTGACGGCGGTGCCAAGGGCCCGAAGGGCCTGAAGGAGAAGGCCGCCGCCCTGGACATCGGCAAGGCCGTGGCCGAGAAGCTGAAGGCCGCGGGCTTCGAGCCGGTCTTCACCCGGGAGGACGACACGTTCATTCCCCTCTGGGACCGGGCCAAGGCCGCCAACGCCCAGGGGGCCGACCTCTTCATCAGCCTGCACATGAACGCGGCGAAGGCCAAGGCCGCCCGGGGTTCGGAGGTCTACTTCCTCAGCCTGGGCAAGGGCGATGACGAGGATGTGGTGGCCGCCGAAAACGCCGGGGCTGGCGCACCGCCCGGAAGCGACGACAGTGTGGTGGCGAGCATCCTGGACGACTTGGCCCAGAAGGCCTTCCTGCAGGATTCGGAGCGCCTGGCCGTGGCCATCCAGGGCCAGCTCAACCGCTTGGCGGGCATCAAGGAGCGGGGCGTGAAGCAGGCCCCCTTCGTGGTCCTGCGGGGCGCCGCCATGCCCGCGGTGCTGGTGGAGGTGGCCTTCATCTCCAATCCCAAGGAAGAGGAAAAGCTGAAGGATGCGGCCTTCCAGGCCAAGGTGGCCGATGCCATCACCCTGGGCGTGCGGCGCTACTTCGCCGAAGCCAACGGCGGCGTGCGGCGCCGCATGGTGGCTGGCCCCGTCGCAGACCAGCGCTGAGGAACCGCGTCCACCGATTGGGCAGGGAAACCCCTCTTCGCGCCCATCCGTGTCATTCGCGGTTCATGCTTTTCCTTGCCCACGGCCCTAGCTGCCCGCCATGCGCTGGCCCTGAAGGGTGGTGGAAAGGCGAGACAGCTGGCTGAATTCGTCGGGGTAGAGGTAGACCCGGCGGGCGGCGCGGGTGGCGCCGGCCAGCAGTTGGCCCTTGAAATCCTCGGTGACTTGCACCTGGATGGCGGAGGACCGGTGGATGCCGATGATTTCCGCCAGGCCCGTGAAGAAATCCGCCCGGCCGTGGTGGAAGAGCGGGGCCAGGGGCCCGGTGATACGCACTTCAGATACGCCCAGCATCTGGATGGCCCCGGCCAGGTGGCGCCCGAGGAGCTTGGAGATGTCCCGCAGGGCCTGGCGGAAACTGGCATCGCCCGAATCGGCGAGGCGCACGAGGTGGTCGAGCGTGGTGATGCCCTTGCCTGCGAATTGCTGGAGGAGCACCCAGCCGCCGGCATAGGCCTCGATGCAGCCCCGTTCGCCGCAGTGGCAGCGGGGGCCCTGGGCATCAATGCTGATGTGGCCCAGCTCGGAGATCATGCGGCCGCCCTCCTCGCCCCCGTGCACGGTCAGCAGTTGGCGGTTGCGCCCGAAGGCGAAGCCCAGGCCGAGATCCCAGTACATCACCAGGGCCGTGTTGTTGGCAGGAATGGTGGCCGCCTCGCCGTAGTAGTAGGCCGCGCCCAGGGAGTTGGCCAGGGTGGGCACCTTGAAGGTGCGCTGCATCAGGTCGGACACATCCAGCCCTTCCAGGGCGGGGAAGTTCACAGCCCGCTTCACCGCGCCGGTGGCGGGTTCCAGCACGCCGGGCAGGGCGGCGAAGGCGTGGCGGAGGATCAGCTTCCTGGCCCGGACCTCGTCCATGGCCTTCACCACCAGGTCGGATACCTTTTCGGCGATCTTCTCGCTGCGGCGGCAGGCACGCAGGCTGGCGCCTTGGCTGAAGAGAATCGCGGCGGTGAAATCCTCCAGCTGCACGTAGACGTTTGGGGGATCGAAGACGAGGCCCAGGGCGGCGTTCTGCTCCCTGGCGATTTCCCAGTGGTTGCTGGGCCGACCTGGGCCTCGGCCTTCCGGCACGATGCGATGGGCCCGCAGCAGGCCCTCATACTCCAGGCGTTGGAAGTGGAGGTTGCAGGCGCCCTGGGACAGGTCCAGCGCTTCGCTGGCCTCGCCCTGGGTAATGGGGCCCTTTTCGTAGACGAGCTGCAGCACCCGCCGGGAGGCCAGCAGCTCATCCAGGCTGATGCGTTCCCGGATGTAGGCCGGCAACTCCTTTTTCTTCTTTCCTCTCATGCCCGTAACCATACCCGGTTTCGGCCCTGCTCCTCACCGCTGAATCAATGGGCGAAACCGGATCTTGATTCAATAAGGCAGCCGTCCCGGTGTCCCCCCGGCACCAGCGGACGGCTGCCATCCCCAGACGGATCCGGGGAAGTCGACATTTGATTCAAACAGGAACCTGTAACATTCCCGCTCCCGGTGCGATAGGACTGTGTCTTGCGAAGGTCACTCATGGACGTCGGGAAGGTCGCTGGGCCGGGTGGGCCGCCCTTCGACGGGCAAGGTCATGGTGTCCCAAAGGGGCGTGCCCTGGTTTCGGGTGTTCCCGCCGGTGCAGAGGAAGTACCAGCCCTGCTGCTGGCCCGCGTCGATGTTCAGCACGGGGTTGCGGTCCGCCGTGAACTTCGCCCGGTCCAGGAACCGCCACTGATTGTCCACTCCCAGCGCCCAGCCGTGGCCGAAGGCCGCCTTCCGGACCCGTTTTGTGGAAACGCGGTCTCGCTTGAAATCCTCGATGAAGGAATAGCAATCCTTGAGGGCGCGGCCTTCGGTGACGGTGCTGAAGGTGATCAGCTTCCGCCAGGCCTTTGATTTCGGCTCGAAGACCCAGCCGCTGAACTCGGTGCGCCGGGCCACAGGCTTGGCGGTGACCAGAAAACGGTAGGTCTCGCCCGCTTTCCAGGGAAAGGGCAGGAAGCTCTGGCCGCCGGTGCCCTCGCCGCCGAAGCGGCCCACGCGCACGCCCGGGTCCTGGTGACGCAGGATCACCTGCTGGCCGTCCGGCACGGCGCCTGGATCATCGCCTTTGTAGGCATCCCACACCGAGAAGATGATCTGGCGATGACCGTCTTCGCCTTCCTGGATGCCGAAATAGCCATCCTTCCAGCCGCACACCATGAAAAAGGTGCCCGGGGCGCTCTGCTCGACCTTGACCTCGTTGTAGAAGGCCAGGCTTTCTGGCGCCTGGTAGCCCAGATGCACCGAACGACAGGCGATGTCCTTCAGGCGCTCGTCCGCGTGGACACAGGGTGACGCGGTCAGGATGAGCAGGGCCGCCGAACCTGCGGATGCTGAGAGGCCGATGACGCTTGACCGGTTCATGCCTTGCGGTCCCAGTGACCGTTGGTGAAATCGGGGACCTTCTGCAGGCTGCCGCCGCCCTTCACACTGGCGACGGAAAGCGGGAAGGGCGCGCTCCATGCGGCCGCATCGTAGACGTTGAAATCGGGCGCGAGGCCCTCCAGCATGCACTCCACCACGCGGTAGCACATGATGTAGTCCATGCCGCCGTGGCCGCCGTTCTTGCGGGCCAGCTCGCCCACGCGCTTCCACAGCTCGTGCACGTACTGCTCGCGGTAGGGCTTCAGGGCCTCTTCGCCCTCGATCCACTCGTGCTTCTTGGTCTTCTTGGCCACGTCATCCAGGTAGAGCCGTTCCGGGTAGTCCGCGAAGGCGCCCTTGGTGCCCTGGATCAGGTTGTGCCGGGTGTAGGGACGGGGCGACACCGTGTCGTGCTGCAGCAGGATGGTGCGGCCCTTCACCGTGCGCAGGATGCTGGTGTTGATGTCGCCGCAGACGAAGGTTTCACCGCGACCCTTGAAGCGCGTGGCCTGATCCTCGCTGAGGGAGGCCTCCAGGCTGGACATGGAGACCAGGCTGTCGAGGCGATCACCCTGATGGATGCCCATGTACCAGCAGACGGGGCCCAGCCCGTGGGTGGGGTAGAGGTTGCCGTTCTCCCGCGTATGCCAGGCCCTGCGCCAGGTGGCTTCGCTGACGTAGCGGCCCTCGGGATCCTTCTCGTTCATGACCATGCGCAGGTCGTGGATGTAGGCGGCTTCCCCGTGGGTGATGGTGCCGAAGAGGCCTTGGCGCGCCATGGCCAGCACCATCATCTCGTTGTCGCCGTAGCAGCAGTTCTCCATCATCATGCAGTGCTTGCGGGTGCGTTCGCTGGTGCGCACCAGCTCCCACAGCTGGGGCAGGGTCACGCCAGCAGGCACTTCCACGCCCACATGCTTGCCCTGGTTCATGGCGCATAACGCCATCTCCGTGTGCCATTCCCAGGGCGTGGCGATGAAGATGAAATCCAGATCGTCCTGCTTGCAGAGGTTTTCGTAGTCGCGGCCATCCTTGGTGTAGAGGCGGGGCTCGGGCAGGCCCTTGCGGGCGAAGCGCTTCTTCGTTTGCTCGATCTGCCGGGGATCAATGTCGCAGACGGCCCGGATCTCCACCTTGGGTACGTTGAGCAAATCGCTCATGACGCTCTGTCCGCGGCGCCCTGCGCCGATGACGCCGATGCGCACCTTGTCGTGCTTGGGGAAGGGCACCCCCATCATGGTCTCAAGGGCCTCCTTGGGAGGCGTGGCACCCTGTGACCCGCTGGCTGCGCCTAGGGTCGCCGAAGCGCCCGCCAGGGCACTGGCCTGCAGGAAAAATCGGCGGGAAATGGGAGTCTGGCTCATCGGGACCTCAAGATGCTCGGTGCTGCTGAACCCATCGCAGGGATCCAGGGATGGCTTGATGGTGCGGCTATCCCTGGATCCGCGATGGATGGTGGCAATCCGCTTAGAAGCGGTAGTTCACTTGCAGGCTCCAGTAGGCGGGTCGGCTGGGGTTCAGGCCGGGGACATAATCTTCATCGGCCCGGCTCCGCCACTGCGTTTGAGTGAATGAAGCCGACAGGGACCAGTCTTCGTTGATGAGGTATTTGCAACCGAGGCGCCAGCCGAGCTTCCAATTCTGGTCACCCTGGTTGGCGGTGACGGGGTTGCCACCGCGGCGCTCCACCTGCCACTGGTGGAACGAGGGGCCGGTGAAGAGGTTCACGGGAGTGCCTTCGATCTTGTAGACAAGGTCGATCCCAAGGGCATTGGAGGCCAGGTTGTAGGTGGTCTGGTCAGGCTTGTCCTTCCCCTGCATGATCTGGTGCCCAAAGTAGGGGAAGAAGGAAACACCGTAGCCCGCCGGGCTTGCCAGGTAGCCGACCTGGAATCCGTAGCCCCGCATGGATTGCCCGGTGAGATCGAGGGCGTCGCCGTGGGGGGAAAGAATGCCCGCAG
This sequence comes from Geothrix sp. PMB-07, assembly GCF_030758935.1. Classification (NCBI taxonomy): domain Bacteria; kingdom Pseudomonadati; phylum Acidobacteriota; class Holophagae; order Holophagales; family Holophagaceae; genus Geothrix; species Geothrix sp. PMB-07. Next base: position 3,005,608 of record NZ_CP132333.1, on the reverse strand, counting down.
AGAGGACAATGCCCTCCTTCTCCTGGGCTGTGAGGGAGGCGGCTGAAACCAGCAGAAGGGCCGCGGCAAGACTGTTGAGTGCTTTCATCATGATGAATCCTCCAGACCTTAGAATCGAAGACCGGCTTCAAGCGTGAACGAGCGGGGGAGGTTGCGGGAGCTCCCGACCCCAGAATCCGAGAGGTCCGAATTGGCGCGCCATCCGTGGGTCAGGTAGTTCGGCGAGCCCTTAACCTCGGTGTTGTCGCCATAGGCGCTCACCCCGTTCCAGCCGCCCGCGACGTTCGGATCGCTGGTGCCGCTCATGCGCACGTTGAAGGGGTTGTTGACTTCGATGGAGGCGAACATCCGGATGCCTCGCTTGAGTTCCACCTCGACGTCGTATTTCAGAGAGGTGGTGTAGACGGCTTCCGTGGTGAACCCTGGGGTGATGAGGCCGACCGTGTGAGGCAGGCCGGGAGGCACGGTGGCGCCGTAGTAGCTGTTGGGGGCGCCCACTTCCATGGTGGTCGTGCGGTAATCCGGTGTGCCGCTGGTGTAGTTGGCCCGGAAGCTGATGCTGGATTTCACCTTGGGGCGGCTCAGATCGTAGACGAACCAGGCCTTGGCGTTGTGTTCCGGATCCTGCAGCTTGATGGGCTGGTACATATCCCGGGCGTACAGGGTGTCGAAGTAGTTGCGGAAGTTGCCCACCGGGCTCCGGTTGGAGCTGGGGCTGTCGTTCAGGGTGGAGGCGTTGGTCATGGTGCGGGCGTAGGTGTAGTTGCCCGCGAAGCGCAGCTTCTGAGTGAAGGGGATGCTCCACTCCATCTCGACGCCTTTGTAGGTCTTCACGGCATCGGGATCGTTCCTGGTGATGCGCCGGTAGATGGGCTTGGACAGGGAAGTACCAGGCTGAGTGAGCTGCGAGGTGGTGTACTCGGGGAAGGCGTCGTAGAGATTCTTCCACGTCTTGTAGATCGCCGACGTGCGCCAGGACATGCCGCTGGCATAGCTCCGGCGCAGGCCCACGGTGTATTCCGTGGCGACTGGGGCTTTCCAACTGGGATCCAGGGCGAAGGTGCCCGGGCCGGAGAACGCGGCCACATGCGTGTAATTGGCCGGGTTCAGGAGGGCGCTCTTGTCGACCAGATAGGGCGCGTTGGGTGTCGCAGGGTTGGGGTTGGTGCCTGTCCAGTAGTAGGTGGTGTCGTAGGGCAAGCGGGTCAGCACGTATTTCTGGAACTGGCCGCCGGGCACGCGGTTGTGGAACTGGCCGTAGGAGACGTTCATCACGCGGCTCTGATCGCCGAAGACGTCCCACTTGTACTCGAAGCGCGGGGTGATCTGGTTGTAGCTGAAGATCGTGCCCCGGCTATCCTGGACCTGCATCCGATCCCCACGGACACCGAGCATGACGCTGTGGTTCTGGTTGATGGTCCACTGATCGTTGATGTAGAGGCTGGTGGTGGGCTGGTAGTAGGTGCCTTCGGCCTGGCCCGTGAACTCGCGGAAGGTGGGGATCAGGTAGGCCTTCCCGCTGTTCCAGAGGGTCGTATTCCCCACGCCCCCGGCGTCAGCATTGGTCGCCTGCCAGTTCATGACGATGTATTTCCCGTTCACGTCTCCCGGGGTGTAGCCTGCGCCAACCTCGGCCTGGGTATAGTCCGTGGCAAGCTGACCAGGCACGTAGTAGTTCCTGGGCGGCATCTGGGTCAGGGTCTGGGTCTGCCACTGGAACTTCTGCTTCTCCAAGCCCACATCAATGAGGTGCGAACTCCCGTTGATGTTCAGGACATGCTCGTAGTTGATGACGAGCGTATCGTCGTAGAAGACATCGCCGCGGTCCGAGGTGGCGCCGTTGGTCCATTTGGCGATGTGTCCCTTGGACAGGTCATAGATGGAATTGGCGACAAAGGTGCCGTTGGGCCGGGGGATCGACGTCTCGCCGTACTGGATCTGAATGGGATCCGTGGAGGTCACGGGATGGGGCCACCAGCGCATGGTGCGGCCGAAGCGGGCTTCGAGGACGCCGCTGTTTCCAATGATGCCTTTGTAGGCCAGATCCCAAACCCGGGTGGTGAGACCGTCAGGGCCGCCGCCTGCGGGGGAGATGGGGTTATAGCCGTACCAGGTGTTGCGGGAATCGTTCTGGGTGTAGTTCCACTCAAGCTGGTGATTGGCCGTGATCTGGTAGAAGAGCACGAACTGGTTGTAGGTGCTCTTGCTGGTCACCGGCTCGAGGCCCGCCTGGTTGTAGGTGTTCGCCCGGCGGAGCACGGAGCCATTGGGTAGCTTGAAGTAGGTGCCCGCTTTGTCCGTCGAGAGCGCCGGATCGCTGATCAGGCGGTCCATGCGGGAGGTGGAGGGGCTGGTGGGTGTGTAGGTCCCGCCAAAGGCGAAGGTGATGTGATCCTTCCAGATGGGGCCGCGGAACACGATGTCGTAGGTGCGGAAGGCCGCATCCGCGATGGGCACGGGGGCCGAGGATTGGCCCAGGCGGTTGGGGTAGGCCACGGGGGTGGCGTTCAAGGAATTGTTGCCATCCGAATCGCCCAACCGGTACTTGGCGCGGAGGCTGCCCGAGAAGGTGTTGGTGCCCTTGACCGTGGTCATGGAGATGAGGCCGCTGTCCGTATTGCCGTAGCGCGCGTTGAGCGGCGACTGGATGACGGCCACGGATTCGACCATGTCCTGAATGGTGACGTCGCCGAGATCATAGCCCCAGGCCTGGTCATTGACCATGGCGCCGTTCAGCAGCCATTTGGTGCCGTTGCCAGATCCGCCGCGGATGCGCGGTGACCCGCCCGCGTTGGCGATGCCAGGCGCCAGGTAGGTCACGGCCTGGAGGTTGTTCGACATGAGCTGGTTGATCTCTTCGATGGCCATGTTGGTCTGGGTGACCGTTTCGGTCTTGTCGACCTGGGTGGCCGCCGAGATCACTTCGACGGTGGCCTGCTGGACTTTGAGGATGTCCGACACGGGGGTCAGGACCGCATCGGCCTTCGAGGTCTGGCCGGCCAGGATCTGGAAGGTACCCTTGCTGGTCGCGTAGTCCTTGAGGGTGGCGGTGAGGGTGTACTGTCCGCCAGGAAGGATGGGGATGCGGAACTGGCCGTTGGAATCTGCCACGGTGGTCCGGTCGCCGAGCAGGTTGGGGGAGGTGATGCGGATCACCGTGCCCGGCAGAGGCTGGCCGGCTTTGCTTGTCACTCGGCCAGTGACGCTGCCTGTGGTTTCCTGGGCCATCAGGGATGCGGCGACCAGGGAAAGAAGGATGGGGGTGAACCTGGAACGGTTCTGCATGGGAACGTCTCCTTTGGAATCAGCGATTGAGGTCCGTTCCCTGAACTAGAGCTTCAGGGCCAGGGCGATTTCGAACACGACGGACTGACGACTCTTGTCTTCCATCGAGGCGGGCTTGCCGGTGTAGGTGAAGGGGTGGTAGTTGGAATGGCCGGTGGCGACGCTGCGCAGGTTGAACTCGATCCGGAGATCCTCGTTCAGGGGCATGCCCACACCCACGTAGGCGCCCAGGCCGACCTTGACCTTGGATTTCGAGATGGCCCAACCTTCGTAGTAGTCCTTGCCCGAGCCATCGTCAAAGGCGTTGCCATTGGCATCCGAGGGAATGAGGGTGCCCGTGAATTCGGAAATGACCTTGTAGGTGTCGAGGCTGAGGCCCGCCTTCCAGGTGAGCCCTTGGATCCAGGGCAGGGCATCGGTATAGCCGCCCCGGAGGCTGAAGCCCTGCACGGATTCCTTGCGGAGATCCATGGAGTTGGCGTTGGTCAGCACCAGCGGTCCGCCATTCCAAGTCGTGACGGGAGCACCACCAGCGGGAAGGGCGTAGATTGTCGCGCTGGGAGGGGGCACATCACGCCACCTGGATCCGAAGGCGTCATAGCTGAGTTCGGCCGTGAGGGCCTTCGTGCCACCGAGGGAATACCGGCCTTCGACACCGAATCCAAAGGTCTTGTTGTCGGCCAGATCGGTGTGGAGAGAGCCGCCGGTGACGCCGCCGTGGATCTTCAGGTCGAAGGAGTAGGGGCTCTGCGCACAGAGGGGAATCGCTCCCAGCAGGGCGAGGAGAAAGGTCGAGCGTTTCAGGTTGCGGATGATCGTCATGGATCGTCCTCCGTTGGGTGGGTTTGGGGGTGAACTCGGGAAGAACTTCCGTGGAGCAGTGTTGCGTAATTTTTTGAGTGAACAAAACAATTGCATGACCAAAGAATTTTCCGTAGCGTATGGAGGCTGTGACACCTCGTCAAGCAGAATGTTACGGCTTCGTGAAAATAAATCGAGTACTCGTTATATTTTCATGAGATAAGTGCAACGACTGGCGGTTTTTCCATCGTTTATCTTGATTCCGGATGTGGATTGCCTCGACAGACTCATCTGGATGTCCCGGGCGCAAGCCTTATGGGAGGAGTAATGCGAGTCCTGGTCACCGGCGGGGCCGGTTTCATTGGTAGCCACGCGGCGGATCGGTGTCTGCGGGATGGGCACGAAGTGGCCGTCCTGGATAACCTCAGGAGCGGTTCGCGGAGCCAGGTGGATGCCCGTGCGGAGTTCATCGAGATGGACACCCGGGATGCGCGGCTGGAAAGCGCCATGGCGAAGTTCCGGCCCGAAGCCATTCTCCACTTCGCCGCCCAGATCGATGTGCGCATCAGCTGCAAGGATCCGATCTTCGATGCGGAGGAAAACATCCTGGCCACCTTGCGGCTCGTCGAGGCGGGCCTGGCCAACGGCCTGAAGCATTTTGTCTTCGCCAGCAGCGGCGGAGCCATCTACGGCGAGGCCGCGGGCCCCCAATCCGAGGCCCATCCCGAGGTGCCCATCAACCCCTACGGCGTGGCCAAGCTGGCTGTGGACAAGTATCTTCACGCCTACGCGGTGCAGCGGGGCCTGGCCAGCTGCAGCCTTCGCTTCTCCAACGTCTACGGTCCACGCCAGGGCGCCAAGGGCGAGGCGGGCGTCATTGCCGTGTTCTGCAAACGGCTGCGTGACGGCCATGCCCCCTTGGTGAACGGCGATGGCCTGCAGACGCGGGATTTCGTCTATGCGCCCGATCTGGCGGACGCTGCCTCCAAGGTGTTGGCGCAGCGGGCCACAGGTGTCTACAACCTCTCCACGGGACGGGAAACCTCCATCCTGGATGTGGCCCGTTCGCTCTGCATCCATGCGGGCGTTGATTTCGCCGACATCCAGCACGCTCCCGCAATTCAGGGTGAGCAGCGGCGTTCAGTGCTGGACGCTTCCAAGGCCGAGCGGGAACTGGGCTGGAAGTCGGCGACGCCACTCTCTGTGGGCATGGGGGATACCTACCGCTGGTTCGAGCAGAACCGGGAGGTCCGATGAGCCCCGAACGGGTGGTGCCGGAACTGGTGGTGATGGCCGCGGGCATGGGCAGCCGCTTCGGCGGTTTGAAGCAGCTGGAGCCTGTGGGCCCCGATGGCGAAACGGTCATGGACTACGCGCTGTACGATGCCCGCCGCGCGGGCGTGAAGCGGGTGGTCTTCGTCATCCGCAAGGATATCGAGGCCGCTTTCCGCGCCCAGGTGGGCCAGCGCTACGAGCGGTGGATGGAGGTGGCCTACGCCTTTCAGGAGATGGAGGATCTGCCTGAAGGCCACGCGGTGCCCGAGGGGCGGTCCAAGCCATGGGGCACCGGCCATGCGGTGCTGGCGGCCCGGCATGAGGTGAAGTCACCCTTCCTGGTGATCAACGCCGACGATTTTTACGGCGCGGAAGCCTTCCGCAGTCTCGTTCAGTGGCTGTCCCAGCCTGTGCCTGAGGAAGCCTGCGCCTTCGCCATGGTGGCGTTCCGCCTCGAGAACACCCTTTCCGAGAATGGTTCTGTGGCGCGTGGCCTCTGTGAAGTCACTCCCAGCGGGCAGCTCTCCCGGGTGGTGGAACACGCGGGCCTTCGCCGGAACCCTGAGGGGCCCGGCGCGGTGGAAGAGGGACCTGATGGGGGCCTGCTCCACTTCAGCGGCCAGGAGCCCGTCTCCATGAACTTCTGGGGGTTCCGGCCCGCCTTCTTCCCGGAATTGGGGCGCCGCTTCAGGGCTTTCCTGGAAACCTGGGGTGGGCATCCCAAGGCGGAGTATTTCCTGCCCTCCGTGGTGGATCAAATGATCCAGGAAGGGCAGGCTCAGGTAACGGTTCTGAACACGCCGGATCCCTGGTTCGGCGTCACCTACAAGGAAGACAAGGCGCTGGTCCAGCAGCGGATCCGGGCCCTCATCGATGCGGGTGCCTATCCCGCCAGCCTGTGGAATGACCATGACCGCTGACCGGAACCTCCCCGTTGAAGTCGCGCGCCGCTTCCAGTTGCTGGGCGACGTGCTTTCGGCTGAGCCCTACGGCACCGGCCACATCAACCACACCTATGCCGTGACCTGCGACCAGGCCGGCGAACCTGTGCGCTACCTTCTCCAGCGCCTGAACACCAACGTCTTCAAGACGCCCCGCGGGCTCATGAACAACATCCAGGAAGTGACTGGGCATATCCGCGCCAAGCTGGAAGCGCGGGGTCTGCCCTTCACCCGCCGGGTGCTGACGCTGCTGCCGGTGCGGGAGACCGGAGCCTTCTTTCTGGATGATCCCGACCTGGGCTTCTGGCGCTGCTACCTCTTCATCGAGGGGGCGCGCACCTACGATGTGGTGGAGCGCACCGAGCAGGCTTTTGAAGCGGCCAAGGCCTTCGGCGCCTTCCAGAGCCTGCTGGCGGACTACCAGGGGCCCGAACTGCAGGAGACCATTCCTGACTTCCACCACACGCCCCGGCGCCTGGAGGCGCTGAAGGCTGCCGTGGCCCAGGATCCCCTGGGCCGGGCCAAGGATTGCGAGGTGGACATCCTGTTCGCTCTGGAGCGTGAGCCGCTTGCGCACCGCCTGGTGGATCTCCAGACGCAGGGGGCCATTCCCACCCGCATCACGCACAATGACACCAAGTTGAACAACGTGATGCTGGATGACGCCACAGGCACGGGCGTTTGCGTCATCGACTTGGATACGGTGATGCCGGGCCTCTCCCTCTGTGATTTCGGCGACATGGTGCGCACGGCCTGCAATCCCTTGGCAGAGGATGATGCCGACACGCGCAAGATGGTGGCCCGGGGCGACATGTTCGAGGCGCTGGCCTGTGGCTACTTGCAGGGCACAGAAGGCGCACTGCTGCCCGTGGAGCGGGAGAACCTGGTGGTGGCGGGCGAACTGCTCACTTACGAGTGTGGCATCCGCTTCCTCACGGATTTCCTGCTGGGTGACACCTATTTCCGCACGCATCGGCCCGGCCAGAACCTGGATCGTGCCCGCAATCAGTTCGCCCTGGTCCGCAGTCTGGAACAGCAGGAGAACACCTTCATGGATCGCATCCGGAATCTCGTCTAACCTGCGGCTTTCCCCATCGCCAGATCATGGCTGATGCCTGGCTGCCCCTTTTGAGGACGACGATGACCCGCTTCCGCCCATTCCTTCCCTTCATGGCCGTGTTGGCTCTGACACTGAGCGCCCAGGGGCAGGACCGGGTGGGAACGGCTTCGGAGGGAGCCACGCTGGTGGCCACCGGTCAGCGGGTGCGCCCAGCGGGGAAGGTGCTGGCTTTCCCGGGGCGTCCACTGGATCTGGCGCTGGCGCAGGATGGATCGACCCTGCTGGCAAAGACCGATGAAGGTGTTCTGGTGCTGGATCCGGGAGCCTGGACCCTGCGTCAAAGCCTGCCCTACGCGCCCAAGGACAGTGCCTCCATGCATGGCTTGGCCCTGGCGCCCGATGGCCGCAGCGCCTGGGTCAGCACCGGCAACGGCTTCCTGGCCGAGCTTCGGCTCAGGGGCCAGGTCTGGTCTTGGGGCCGCCGCATCGGCTTGCCTTCCAAGGACAAGGGATCCGCCTATCCCTGCGGATTGGCCCTGAGCGCCGATGGACGCATGGCCTATGTCGCCCTTTCACGCGCCAACGCGCTGGCGGTGGTGGATCTGGTCGAGGGTCGCCTGCAATCGCAGATCTCCGTGGGCGTGGCGCCCTACGCCGTGGCCCTGAGCGCAGATGGAGCCAGGGCCTACGTCTCCAACTGGGGAGGCCGGTTGCCACGAGCCGGAGAGCGGAGCATGGCCTCCTCCGGAACGCCGGTGCTGGTGGATGGCGGCGGCCTTCCCGCCAGCGGCACCGTGAGCCAGGTGGACGTCGCCGCGGGCAAGGTGGTGGCTGAAGTCGAGGTGGGCCTGCATCCTGCGCAGATCCTCCTGGATGAGGCGCGGGGCCGCATCTTCGTGGCCAATGCCAATTCAGACAGCGTGTCCATTCTGGGCATGGCGGATGTCAAGGTGCGGGAAACCGTCTCTCTCCGCCCCGACCCGGCCTTGCCGTTCGGCAGTCTGCCCAATGCCATGGCTCTGACGCCGGATGGTCAGAAACTCCTGGTTGCCAATGGCGGCAACAACGCCGTGGCCGTGGTGGAGCTGGCCAAGGCGGCGATGGTGGCCGGATTCATCCCCACAGGCTGGTTCCCGGCGGCGGTGGCCACCGATGGCAAGGCCCTCTTCATTGCCAATGCCAAGGGGGATGGTTCCCGGCAAGGTGAACCCGGCCACCGCAAGTGGGCCGTGGGATTGCAGCGCGGCAGCCTTCAGAAGGTGGCCCTGCCCACCCCGGCCGAATTGAAGGCATATTCGGCGGATGCTGCTGCCCTCAGCCTGGAACCCCAGGCCCTGCGCAGCCTGGAGCGGGGGCGGCGGGGCCTGAAGCCCCGGCCGGTGCCTGCGCGGGTGGGTGAGCCCTCGGTGTTCAAGCATGTGGTCTACGTGCTGAAGGAGAACCGCACCTATGACCAGGTGTTCGGAGATTTGAAGCAGGCCAACGGCGATCCCGATCTTTGCATCTACGGCCGGGACATCACGCCCAACCACCATGCCCTGGCCGAGGGGTTTGTGCTGCTGGACAACTACTACTGCAACGGCATCGTCTCCGCAGATGGCCACCAGTGGGCCACCCAGGGCATCACCAGCGACTACCAGGAGAAGGCCTTCGGGGAGTGGGCGCGCAGCTACGATTTCGGCACCGATCCCCTGGCCTTCGCGCCCACGCCCTTTCTGTGGGACCAGGCGCTTCTGCGGGGCCTCAGCTTCCGTAACTACGGAGAATTCGATTTCCCCACGGCTTCCCCGAAGGTCACCTGGGATGATTTCCGGCAGAGCGGGGCAGGGGCGACTTTCCAGCAGAGCATCTCCCTCGAGGCCCTTCGTCCCTACACATCGCCCACGTTCCCCGGGTGGGAAATGCGGATTCCCGATCAGGTGCGGGTGGATGCCTTCCTGAAGGAATTCCGCGAGGCCGAGGCCAGCGGCCAGTGGCCGAACCTCATCTTTGTCTATCTGCCCCAGGATCACACCCGCGGTACTGCGCCCGGGGCACCCACTCCCCGCGCCCACTTGGCCGACAACGATCTGGCTTTGGGCCGCCTGGTCGAGGCCATTTCCAAGAGCCGCTTCTGGAAGGACACCTGCATCTTCGTGAACGAGGATGACCCCCAGGATGGCTTCGATCACGTGGACGGCCACCGCTCCCTATGCCTGGTGATCAGTCCCTACACCAAGCGGGGCAAGGTGGTATCGCGCTTCTACAACCAGACCTCCGTCCTCCACACGATGGAGCTCATGCTGGGCCTGCCGCCCATGAACCAGTTGGATGGGGCCGCTCCAGCCATGCAGGCCTGTTTCACCGCCAAGCCGGATTTCCGCCCCTTCCAGGCCCTTCCCAATCGGGTTCCGCTGGAAGAAAAGAATCCCAGCGGGCCGGCCATCTCCATGGATTTCAGCCGACCTGACCGCATCGACGACAACGCCCTGAATCGCGTGCTTTGGATGGCGGAGAAGGGCGCCGCGCCCTACCCGGCCCACCTCGCTGGAGGCCATGGGAAGGGGCTGAAACGCCTGGGCCTGAAATTGGATACCCAGTCGGCGACCGAAGACGACGACTGACACTGCAGTGCTCACCCTTTTCGAGGAGTCGACCAAGATGTGCCTGAAGATTCCGCTCCGCTTCGCCCTTCCACTGGCTTTGCTCACGTTCGCCCCTGCGTTCCTGGCGGCCCAGGATCTCATCCCGCTGCCTTCCCAGATGAAGGTCTCCGGCGGACGCGTGGCTCTGGGGCCTGCCACCCGGCTGGTGGCCACTGGGGCTGCGCGCCCCGTGGCGGAGCGGCTCCGGGCCTACCTGGAGCCCGCCACTGGCCTGCCGCTCGCCATTCAAGAACAAGGCCGTCACGATGCCATCCTGCTGACCTTGGATCCCAAGGCCGAGGCCCTCGGCGCTGAGGGCTACCGCCTGGAGGCGGCCGGTGACCGCATCGACATCCGCGCCTACAAACCAGCAGGTCTCTTCTACGGCATTCAGACCCTGCGCCAACTGCTCGGCAGTGACGCGTTCCGGCAGGCCAGGGTCGCCGGTGTGTCCTGGTCTGTTCCCGCCTGTGTGATCGAGGACCGGCCCCGGTTCTCTTGGCGCGGCAGCCACCTCGATGTGGGCCGCCATTTCCTGCCCAAGGATTTCATCAAGAAGCACCTGGACCTCATGGCCCTGCACAAGCTCAACGTCTTCCACTGGCACCTCACCGAGGACCAGGGCTGGCGTCTGGAGATCAAGAAATACCCGAAGCTCACCGAAGTGGGCGCCTGGCGCAAGGAAACGGTCCTGCCCATTTATGCGCGGGCCGATTTCCCCAGCCAGCGGCTGTTCGACGGCCTGCCGCACGGTGGTTTCTACACCCAGGAAGATGTGAAGGAAATCGTCGCCTACGCGGCGGATCGGTTCATCACGGTGGTTCCCGAGATCGAGATGCCCGGGCATAGCACCGCGGCCATCGCCGCCTATCCAGAGCTGGGGAACTTCCCCGACCACAAGGTGGAGGTCGGAACCGCCTGGGGCGTCTTCCGTTCGACCTATGGGGTGGAGGATTCCAACATCCAGTTCTTGAAGGATGTGCTTGATGAAGTGATGGCGATCTTTCCTTCTGCCACCATCCACATCGGAGGCGATGAGTGTCCCAAATCCGAATGGGCCAAGAGCGAGCGGGCGTTGGCCCGGATGAAGCGGGAAGGCATCGTGCCGACCGCCACCACGCTGACCGACCTTCAGAATTACCGCAACGAGAAGGGTGAGCCCGCTGAGCATCCCGCCCTCCACAAACTCCAGGCCTGGTTCATTCGGCAATTCGACAGCTACCTGGCCTCCAAGGGCCGAAGGCTCATGGGCTGGTCCGAGATTTTGGAAGGAGGCCTGGCGCCAAACGCCGCCGTGATGAGCTGGCTGGGCGAGGATGCGGGCATCGAAGGCGCCAAGGCGGGGCATGACGTGGTGATGGCACCTGAAAGCCACACGTACTTCGACTACTACCAGTCCAAAGGGAACGAGCCCATGGCCATCGGGGGGTTCACGCCCCTTGAAAAGGCCTACGGGTACGACCCCATGCCGACGGGCCTGAACGCCGCCCAGCAGAGCCACATCCTCGGTGTGCAGGGGCAGCTGTGGACCGAATTCATCGCCACGCCGGCCAAGGTGGAGTACATGGCCTGGCCCCGCCTGGCAGCCCTGGCGGAAGTGGGCTGGAGCCCCCGGGAAAAGCGCGATTTCCGCGAATTCCAGGGGCGCCTCAAGACCCACCTGAAACGCCTGGATGTCCTGACCGTCAACTACCGCCCCCTGGACGGGGCCAAGTCGCTTCCCCGTTGAACCATTCTTCTGTGGGCTTCTTTCCGAGGTATTCATGAAACGCCTTCTCACCCTTCTCTGCACCCTGGTGCTTGCGGCTGGACCTGGTTCCGCGAAGGCGCCCAAGGCTGCGCCCTTTGCGATCCAGGGGGAACGGTTCCTGGTCGACGGCAAGCCCTTCATCGTGCGCAGCGGGGAGATGCACTACCCCCGCGTGCCTCGCGCCTTCTGGCGTGACCGCATGAAGAAGATGCGGGCCATGGGGCTGAACACGCTCTGCACCTACGTCTTCTGGAACCTGCACGAGCCCGAGCCGGGCCGCTTCGATTTCAGCGGCGACCTCGACCTGGCAGCCTACCTGCGCACGGCGCAGGAGGAGGGTCTGAAGGTGATCCTCCGGCCCGGGCCGTACATCTGCACCGAGTGGGAGTTCGGCGGCCTGCCTGGCTGGCTGGTGAAGGAGGCGGACATGAAGGTCCGCACGGCGGATCCCCGTTTCCTGGCCGCAGCCGCCAAATACCTCAAGCGCGTGGGCCAGGAAGTGGACGCGCTCCAGGCGGATCGCGGCGGCCCCATCGTCATGGTGCAGGTGGAAAACGAGTACGGCTCCTTCGGCAAGGACATGGCCTACAAGCAGGCCATCCGCCAGGCCATGGTGGACGCGGGCTTCCGTGCGCAGTTCTACACCAGTGACGGCCCTGGCCAGGACATGCTGGCGGGCGGCACCTTCCCGGACCTGCTGCCCACGGTGAACTTCGGGGCCGGTCCCGAATGCGCCGAAGCCTTCGCGGAGCTGGACAAGTTCCGCAAGGGCATTCCCAAGATGTGCGGTGAATACTGGGCCGGGTGGTTCGACCACTACGGCAAGGCCCATCACACCACCGACCCCAAGGAGGGCGCCGAGGGCGTCACCTGGATGCTGCAGCGGGGCATCAGCTTCAACCTCTACATGTTCCACGGCGGCACGAATTTCGGCTTCATGAACGGTGCCAACTGGACGGGCCGCTACGCCCCCGACACCACCAGCTACGACTACGACGTGATGCTGGACGAGGCAGGCCGACCCACGCCCAAATTCTTCGCCTACCGCGAGGCCATCCAGCCCTTCCTGGCCAAGGGCGAAAAGCTGCCGGAGCTGCCCGCACCACAGCCTCTGATCGAGATACCCGCCATCCGATTCACCGAGAGTGCGGCGCTTTCCCAGCTGCTCAAGGCACCGGTGCACGCCGAAGCGCCTTTGGCGATGGAAGCCCTGGGGCAAAGCTACGGGTATGTGCTCTACCGTCACGCGGTGTCCGAGACCTCTCGCGAAGTACTGGAGGTGAAGGATGTCCGCGATTACGCGGTGGTGCTGCAGGGCGCTCGGCGCATCGGCAGCCTGGACAGGCGCCTGCGGCAGAGCTGCCTGGATGTGGATGTGAAGGCTGGTGAAACGCTGGACATCCTGGTGGAGAACACCGGGCGCATCAACTTCGACAAGGCCATGCTGGAGGAGCGCAAGGGCATTCTGGGGGCCGTGACGCTGGGCGGCAAGGCGCTGAAGGGGTGGGACTGCTACAGCCTGCCTCTGTCAGATCTCAGTGGCCTTCGCTTCCAGGCTGGTGAAGTGACCGCGCCCGCTTTCCACCGGGCCACCTTCGACCTGACCAATGTGGGTGATACCTTCCTGGATCTGCGCGGCTGGGGCAAGGGGCAGGTCTTCGTCAATGGCCGGAACCTGGGCCGCCATTGGAACCTGGGGCCCATGGACACCCTCTACTGCCCTGCCACCTACCTGCAGGCGGGTCGCAACGAAGTGATCGTGCTCGAGCTGGAACCCGCCTCTCAGCGTGAGATCCGGGGGCTTAAAAACCCGGTGCTCAGTCAGGGGCTTGGGCGGTAGTTCGTGATCCGAGCCAGGCATTGAAGGAAAGAAGGCGGCTTTGAAATTAACGATCGGTTCAAGTGTCGCCATCTGACGACGATAAAGTTGGGTATGACGAAAGTCTTGATCATTGATGACAGCCAGATGATGCGCCTCTACCTCCGCCGCTGCCTTGAGAAGGGCGGCTACGAGGTAGAGGATTGGATGCCGCTTTCGGCCATGGAAATCCCTGACCGCCTCCGGGACACAGCGCCCGATCTCGTCCTGACCGACTACGCCATGACAGGCTGCAACGGCGCCACCGTGGCCCGCATGGCGCATAAGGCGGCTCCTGACCTGCCCGTGGTGGTGCTCACCGCCTTCACCGATGAGGACATGGAGGCCAACCTCTTGAGGCTGGGGGCGCGAGCCGTCCTGCATAAACCCATCACCCCTGAGCAGCTGAATCAGGCGATTCAGGAGGTGCTGGAGCGGAGCGCGGAAGAGGTGGGGGCCTGACGAGGGCGACAGCCTGAAACGACGTGGTATCGCGCAGAGATGCACGGGCGGATTGGGACCAGGCGCGGTCGAGCCGTGCCCGGTCCTATTTCGTTCTGAGATCCCCGCAACGCATGCGTTGCGGGGGCGGGTGGGTGGTTGTTGTTGTTGGTGGTGGTGGTGGTGGTGAGGATTTGAATTCAAAAGATAAGGAACACCACCAAGGCGCCAAGACACCAAGAAAAACCAGAGCCGCTATTCATGCGGTTCTTGGTGCCTTGGTGTCTTGGTGGTGAAGGTCATTTTCGATTGAATTGGACGAAACTCAGGATGAATCGAACTGGTCCGGCTTTGCCGTCCCCGGTCTCGCTCCCGGCCCTCCCCCGGAGGGCCTTCGCGATCCCACTCGTCCTTAGATCCCCGCAACGCATGCGTTGCGGGGGCTGGTTCGATTCCGGGCAATAACGAACATCGGGGCCGGTTTTTAGATTCCGGCTCCGATGTTCGTGGTTGGTGCACCCGACTGGAATCGAACCAGCGACCTTTGGCTTCGGAGGCCAACGCTCTATCCAACTGAGCTACGGGTACTATTGGACTTAGGTGTTCACTTCTTGTCTTTGCCAGGACTTTTGCCAGGTTTCGGTTTCCCTTTCCTGACTGCCCTGCTCTTCGAGTCTACCTCGAAGCCCATGCTTTTCGCCACCGCGGCAGCGGCCTCGCGCAGGCCCACCAAGCTGTCTTCCACGTAGATCATGGTGGTTTTGATGTCGGAGTGGCCGAGCATTCGCTGAACCTTGGGAAGTGCGGTGCCCGCTTCTACGTGAAGTGTCGCAAACGTAGCCCTCAAACGATGGGGGCTCAGGTCCGCGATTCCGACCTTCCGGCCAGCTCTATCGATGGCCTTCCGCGTATAGCCGAACCTGTGGGGTTCTCCGTCCTCCGAGGGGAACATCCAGCCCTCGATCTTCTTGGCCTTCAGTGGCTTCAAATATGCCGCCAACCAATCGGGAACAGGGAGCACGGGCGACTTGCCTGATTTGGTCTTCGCTGGACGGTAGGTCTGCGCGCGTAAATCCAGGTGCTCCCAGCGCGCCGCCAGGGCCTCGCTTTCGCGAAGGCCAAGGCCGACCATCAGCCGAATGATTCCGCAGACATTCGGGTTCCTGGAGCGGTCGATTTCGGACAGAAATTTGCCAATGATTTCCGCGGGCAAAACTGGTCGGGGATTGCGCTGAACCTGAAGCGCTTCGACTTCGTAGGGCAGGGCCACGATTATTCGCCGCTTGATGGCGTGGCGTACGATGGTCTTGAGCACCTTGAGCAGGCTGTTGGAGCCGCCCTTCGAGCCCCCGTCTGTGATGTATTTCGCCCTCACTTTTTCCACGACATCTGTGGTGAGTTTGTTTAGAGGAAGTTTTCCTAGTTGGGGCTGGATGTGAAGCCGCCACCACGAGTCGAAGCTCTTTAGATGTCTCTCAGAAAAGATTGGCTTTACGGACTCAAGCCAGTCGTCATGGATCTGATCGAGAGAGGGTAGGGAAAGGGGTGAAAGTGCACCACGTTTTGCCTTGTCGCGAAGGTCGGTTTTCAGTGCCTCAAGAAACGCCTTCGCGTCGCGCCATGAAGTGCACCTCGTTGAGCCGTGATACGTCTCGCTTTTGAATTCGAACTTGTAGTACCAAATCTCGCCATCTTTGTTCTTGTGGAGCCTTAGCCCATCTACATACCCACTCACAGACGAACCCCTGACCACTCGGCCCGCCCGAGGATACGGAATGCATCTGGAGTTGTGATTTCGTTGCGTGGTTCAGCACCAATCGTGGAGAGAACGACTCCTGAATCTGTCGCCTGGATTCGACGCAGGAGAATTCTGCCCGCACTACTCACAACCCAGACTGAATCAGGATTCAATGCCAACGCTGTTTCGGGCTCGTAAACAGGCGCCGCAAGAACGGGCTGCCCGACTTGAACAATTGGCGAAGCCGTTCGATCGGTGCAGACCCAAGAAATTCCACCTCCGCCGAGGCCAATCGAATTGGCCCAGTCGGGGTCGACAGAGAGCACTGTGCCGGCCCCCAGGGCGGTGAGAACTACCGCAGTAGGTGGGACATCTTCTACCGCTAGGTCAATTGCTTCGGCCAATTCGGAGGCGCGTGGAGGCCCTGCTGGTGATGACACCTGGACCACCGGGCCAACGCGTTTCGGCGCGTCCCCGTCTCCTGTTCTGAGCCAGGTGGGGTCAACGCCACAACCTTCTGCCAGCCGCACTACTTGGGCGGGATGAGGTTCTCGAATGCTCCTGGCCCAGTCGGAGAGGGCCTTGTGGCTGAGCCCAGACAGGGACGCTAGGCGGGCGAAACCACCAGCTAAATCCACGAGGATCTGGATGCGGGTGGGGAGACCTGGTTCTCGTGCGGCAGCAGTTCGCATGCCTAATTATAACCTTGTAAGCTGGTATAAAGCCCAATCCGTGCAAAAGCTCTATTTAGGTGTTTAAAAGGCATGAGTGACAATAATCACTCATCTTGTTGTTCTTTTGGGTTATATTTAGGCATGGAGGGATCATGATTGGCTTGACCCGTGCCCAGCTCTTCGTTGCCATTCAGACTGAATACCCCGGAGGGGTTGGCCACGCGACTTTCGCCGAGATCGTGAAGCGATGCCCGTACATCGAGGTGCCAGGCCGAGCCTGGCGACTCTACGACCTGGGCGTCGTGGTCACATGGCTGAAGTCGCAGATTAGGTTTCCTGCGGTCGAATCGCCGCTTCCACTGGCGCCGCAGCCTGGAGAGAGCTTGCATCGCCAACGGGGACGCCCCAAAAAGTTGGTCCTTTCGGCCTAGCGAACAGCCCCGGCGTTTGCCAGGGCTGTGATTTTGAACTGTGTGCCCAACCCGTTTGCAGCGAATTGGGCGCCCCCGCGAAACCGTTGCGAACCCGAGGACATGGCCATGGGCCACCAGAAGAGTATAGACGCCGAGGCCGACAGCGGCGAGGGCAATACCAAGTGGGACATTTTCGAGGCCGGGGCGGTGTGGGCTATCGCCGAAGTTGTCGCGTGGATGCAGCGGCTGGATAGCCCCGCCCTTGCGCTGGGCGTATCGGCGGGGCTCGCCCGGAAGGCGAAGGGCGCAGAGACGACCTTCCGTTTGGGGATCTCACAGATGGCCGAAGCGGCCGGACAAGAGGCAGACGCGATTCGGAAGGCGGTGCGAACGAAGGTCAGGGAGTTAGCCGACGAATACGAGGTGGCACCAGGCATGCTGCCTTTGCCGCTCCCCCTCGCGGAGGGCCTGTCCTTGGTCACCCGTGGAAAGAAGGGGCGTCGGTTGCAGGGCGAGGTGGAGGCGCGTGCTCTGACCCCCCTGCCGCCGATCATGCAAAACAGGCCCGAGGCATGTTTTGGTGAGCGAGAAAACAAGCCTGACGCCCGTTTGCCACGGAGTGAAAACGAGCCCAAGACCCGTTTTAGTGCGCAAGAAAACGAGCCTCAGGCTTGTTCTGCGGACGAAAACGAGCCTGAGGCCCACCACCCTTATTTCAGTACTCAAACCCAATCGTACGTACCCACCCCACCTACCCAGGTGGGTAAGGAAGGTGGGTTTTCAGAGGAACAGATTTCCCTTCTGGCGCTGCTGAGTGCGGCCGATTGCCCTAGTCCCAAGGCAGAGGCTGCTGTTCAGGGCAAGCTGGCTGGTCGGGGAGAGACCCTGCGGTGGGTCGCAAACCGATTCGAGGACCTCCTCCGGGTGGTTGCGAACGACAAAGAAGGGTTCCTGTATCCAGAGCAGGTGCTCGCTCACCGAATCAAGGTGGGAACCGTTGTCGGAATGCTGTCGAGGTTGCCAAAGCTTGCACCCGATCAACCACAGGAGCCCAAGGTGGTGCCTTTCACCCCGCGGGTGTCCATTGGCCCCCCCGTGACTCCTACGGCTGACAGGGAGGCCCAGAGGGCCTGGGAAGGCGTCCGAGAGGCCCTTACCGACCTCATGTACGAGGACAGCTTCAACACCTGGATCGCCCCCCTCAAACCACTGGGCTTCCGGGAGTGTGTCAATACGCCCGTCCTGGTGGTTGGCACCGTGAACGGATACCACCGCAATTGGATTGAATGCTCCCTCACAGACGAGTGGAACGCGGCCATTGCGGCTGCAGGAGTGCCTGGGCTGCGCATTGACATTGAGATCGATGAAAACGAAATATCGCGAAACGTAGCGCTTTAGGGACGGAGACGAAGATGCGCGTATCTAAACCATCAAGAATCGAGCGGAAAGACAAGCCTTCGAAGAAGCATCGTGGTGACATCGAGATTTCAGTTTTCCGTATCTCACGAGGAATGACTCCAGGCGAAGCCGAAAGAGTAACCGCCGAATTGCGCGAAGAGCTAACCATGACGGGCATTCGCATCGTTCGCGTACCTAAAATTTTACGACCAGATATGACAATAATTGCGCTTCATTGGGTTCGGCGTGCCGATGAGTTGATTACGGCCAGGGTTGTCCAGGAGACCCGCCATCACTCACTCTTCGTCGCCTAACCTAAGGAGCCCGGATGTTCCTTGTAAACAACGTTGTGCCGCTGGAAACCAGTGAGAGAGTCCACCGCACCGCACCGCGCTTCGGGCTTGTCAGGAGTACCTCCTGGTGCGAAACCTCGATGTCGCGGTGCTCACTGCGTTCGACCTGTCCGAATTGCTCGATGACGAAGGGGTCAATGTCTCCCCGACCCGCGTGCGAAGCCACATGGCGAGCCTTGTGGCCGAGCGGCCAGACCTGGTCTCGCGTGTCACCGGGCGATGGGCCTGGGTGGTGAAACTCGCGGGTTATCCCGATCTTGCGTCGTAGGGGTGGGGATGAAAAACCCGGATGAAGCAGGCCGCCCATCGTCATCGTGGGGTGTCGCCGCTGATGGTTCAAAAATTCAGATCCGCTGGGATACGTTGTGCCGAGAGGGAGAGACTCCATCCGGCGAGATTCTCGTCGTCCAGCGCATCCCGCCGCGGGTGAGGTCGTGATGGTTGCCATCCCTACAGAGGTGGTCGCTGGCGCCTTACGTTTAGCCCCAGCCAGCCCTGGCGAGTCCCTCGACTATCTGGCCAGTGTCGGGGTGATTACCCTTACCCGTTTTGCCTGGTTGGCCGGGAGGGTGCGCCTCCAGACCCCCGGCTGGAACATGTCCTGTGACATCGATCTCCCACGGCATACCGAGAGCCTTGGAAGGCGGCTAGGGCTTGATCTACAGGCAACCCTTCGCCTTGCTGTTGTGGTCGGGGCGGCGTCTCTTGGGCTAGTTGCATTCTCCCCACCGAAGGAGGCCAGGCACGATCTCGGTCTATATTCCTGCCAAACCAGTCGCAACGAGGCGCGTCGATGAAGGTCCCCTCACCCCCACTCGCCGAAGCACAAGCCTTCACCATTCGTGGGGGAACGCACTCACGGGCGTGACCACGAAAAAGCCCCTCGCGTGGAGGGGCTCTTCGATTGCTTATTTTCGACGAACAGCGGGCGCTACTCCCTGATTTCGAGCCTCGCAATGACACCATCCTTATGGTGAATCTTCACCTTCAGACCAGTTCGAATCGGACCACCCTGCTTCTGGGTCTGATGAAATCCAGGGCTTTCGATGTAATCCGAGTAGTCGAACTTCACGCCATTGACATAGAAGTATTCGTGGTAAATCTCGCCTGGCGTGACGGGATGAAAGCCTTCAACAACGCCCTCCACTACCTGGCATCTTCCCGAGATCAGGTCTTCCCGCAATGTTGCGTAAGCGCTGTGTGTGTCACGCCATGCTAGAGATGTCCAATAGATACCGAATGCAATAACAACAAACAGCAACCAATCATACCAATTCAGTCTAAAAGGCTTTTTTTTAAGCATCATTGCAACAACTAGTATTGCTACAGCAAGCAGCGTTGAGAGGAGCCCAGCGCGGGCATATCCCCATTGTTGATAGCCTGCTTGCGCTACATCGAACACCACTTTGTATTCCAAGCATGCCTCCAATACCTTGCTATCGAACAAGGATCTCACTTAACTCTTGAAGTAGAGCGCTGATTAAGAGATCTATTTACACCGCCGTGTTACTGAAGTGGTGGTTGTGTAGTGATGAACACCAAAACCGACTCCTCTGTTCGCCATTCCGTATTGAAATACCCATGAACCATCTGTGTTTCGGGAGAATGAGAACCCGAGGGGACCTATAGCAACATCGGTGGTTCTACTCGGACCATTCAACGGATTGGCACCTTTAGCATTTGTAAACCAAAGCCCACCGCCTACCCCAGCATTTGCACCCCACCCCCAATCTCCACGGCTTTGAGCATCTACAGCTGTAGTGCTGCCTGAACTACTGAAAGTAAGCCGTTCCCCACTCACGGCGCCAATCCCGTTACTGAAGGAGCCTGCACCTATTGGAGCAACGATGGACAACTCAGCGGCACCTCCGTAGAAGAATCCAGAACCGGTGATCAGACTATTGTCTGTAGTGCCGCTTGGTTGACAGTCATTCGGTTTCGAAGATTGCTGCTGACCACCTTGCCCTCCTCCCCTGCTTGGATTGGAAGCTCCGGGGTCCGGATACCAACCCGCAGGAGGGATATTAACGGTAGGTGTGTCTCCGGGCATCTTGTCGATCACCTCGACAATGGTACCTGGCATGTCATCTCCCCCACTGCGCCCAAATAGCTGATTCCAAATTCTTAAAAAAAAACCAGAATCCCCACTCGGATCCGTCCCCATGAACGGACTCCCACCCAAATACGCCCTCTGATTCCAAGTGCTAGGGTCCACGCCTTGGTCGCTGTTCACGAAGGCGTGCCAGGCGGGGCTGTAGTAGCGTCCGCGCATGTAGATGAGGCCTGAGGCATCGGTTTGGATGTGGCCGGTGTAGCCCGTGAGGGGCACGTAGCTGCCCGTGCGCGAAAGCAGCTCGCCGTAGGGCCCATAGGCCTGCGTGGCCTCCACCGTTCCGATGAGTCCCGCATCCCAGGTGCCGTTTCCTCGCGTGATCAATCGTGGGCTACCCAGATGGTCACTGTGGAGTTCGTGCACACCAGTGGCATCGATTTCAGCAATGGCTTGGGAGCCGAGGTAGATGGCCTCACGCCAGGCTCCGGCTGATGTGTAGGCGTTGAGAACATCATTTGGCTGACCAGAGGTTGACCAGTTGGCCAAACCATTCTCAAAACCTTCCTGAAGAATCACCCCCCTCTGAGTGGACACCACCATGACATCGTCGTAGATCACGCTATCTGCATTGGTCACTTCGCCAGTTGTGCTCGAAAAATTATCTCCATAGATAAATAACGCCATTCCATCTGAGGCCGTCATTGCTCGAGTAAGTGTGTGGGTCAGTGTGATGGACTGCCAATTCCCGTTGCCAACAACAGCTTGCTGCACGTAATTGTCATAGGCATTTGTTCCACCCGTATTACCAAGGAACATCACTCCTGAAACGCCTGGCCGCGCATTGAACCACACCGTTGCACTAACTGTATCCCCAGCATCGAAGCTGCCAACAGATCGAGCAATTGCGGAGAGCGTTCCGGTTTTATGCCAAACCCGAACTGCCTTCTTCCCACTGTGAGCCGTGGCGGTTGGACCAGCGATTCCGCCGTCGGCTTGCACGGAAGTCCCGCCTCCGCCCAAACCATTACCAGGTTTCAACTCACCAACAAGTAAACCTGTCTGGGTATATGCATATTTACGATTGTCCCCGTTGTTCAACGAATCAGCAAGGCTCACCCGCATGCCCGAAGGCGCGTACAGGTAGCTCTGGTTCCCTCCACCCCAAACCACGGAGGACAGCGAACCCAAGCCATCCCAGCCAAGGCCCAGAGCGGTGCCGCTTGAGGTGGCCGTGCCAACTTGGGTGGCTTCTCCTCGCAGGTTGGTGTTCCACCCTGTCAGGGCCCCATTGCTTTCCATCCCTGGAATTTGATTATTGGCCAAGGGGTTGAAGTTGAAATTGTTGAAGGTCGGCGGAACGGGCGCGCCATTGGAGGTGGCGAGGTGAGAGGTGGCATTCCCGTAGCCATCATAGGTATGAGCAGTCTTGATGCCGAAGCCATCGGCCTCGGTCACACGGCCCGCGTTGTCGTGGGTCAGACTCCATTCCCCAGCCGTCTTCAGGATGTTCGTGGCGTCGTCGTAGGCGTAGCTGCGGCCATCGGGCCCGCCTCCGACATAGCCGATATTCCAGGACTTCAACCTTGCCCCAGTGAGATCGGCATCCCATTGGTCCTGAGCCCCTGAAGCAAATTGGGTCTGGTACCGATTTCCCCATTCATCGAAGTTGATGTTGTTCACCAACGGTGTGCCGTTGTTTGAGATGCTGATCACCCGGCCCAGGCCATCGTACCCATAGCCCACTACCCGTCCGCTGGGATAGGTTAAGGCCGTTAGGCTGCCCGTGCTGGCATCGTAGTCGTAGCCAATGGTGGTGGTGAGGCCCGGCTGAATGGTGCTTTCCGAACTCAGGCGGCCACCCACCCCCCCGTAGGTGAAAATTTGCTGAACCGTAGCACCACCCCGCATGCCGCGGGAGCTGGAGGTCAAGTTCACACCAATGTAGGTGTTGGACAGGCTTGTTTCCAGGTTCCCCATGGTCAGGACCCGGCCAAATCCATCAAAGGACAGGATTCGACTGCGAGCGTCACTGGTGCCATAGGCTTCTGTGATGCTGGTGGGCTGATTCAGTGCATTGAAATTTTGGTAGAGCTGGGTATTGGTCTCGGGCTCGATCTTGGAAGTCAGGCGCCCAAGGGCGTCGAAGGCCCAGCTCCGTACCTGGCTGCCGCCCGTCGTAGGCACCACGCTAAGGTTCGTCCGGTTTCCGAACTGATCATAGGTGGAGGTGGTCTGGGTGCCATCGGGCGAGGTGACCTTGACGGTTTGGCCAAAGGGATCGGTTAGGACGGTGGTTGCCGACCCGTTCGACAAGGTGGTGGTCACCTGGGAGTTGATTCCTGAAACGTCGTATGAGGTGGCGATGGCGGTTCCTGCCACCGGGGTATGGCTGGTGGGCCGATCAAGAGCATCGTAGGCCCAGCTTTCGTTTCGAGTTGTACCTGCCGAGGTGGTTTCACGCAGGCTGACCAGACGTCCGTAGACATCATAGGTTGAGGTTTGGACAATGCTGCGTCCGCTCCCATTGGGCTTGGTCAGCTTCTGAAGCCGATGGAATCCGTCGTAGACATACTTGGTTTCCAATCCATTGACCGTCACCGTCGTGGTCAGCTCATCGGGGTAGGCGTAGCTGATGGTGGGCGATCCTGGACGCGCCTTCGAGGTGACCCGTCCCCGGTCATCAAAGGCGAAGGTAGTGGTCACTCCGGCCGCATCGGTCTGGGTGGTGGCCCGGCCCCAGCTATCGAACCCGCCCATCGATTGGCTGATGGAGGTCCCGGGGGAAACAGTGTTGTCGGTGGTCGTCACAGAAGCCTGCGCGCCACTCACGGCATCATAGGCCATGGTTTGGGTGTTCGGACTGACAACCTCGGTGGTGCCTTCAAGGTGGTAGACATCGACACTGGAGGGGCGCCCCTGGGTGTCGTAGGCATAGGTGGAGCCGTGCCGACCCGTGGCCCCCGCGTCGAGGTAGCTCTTTTGCAATTGGAGCAAGGCCGGGCCCGAAGTCGGAGTATCCCACACTTGCTTCTGGGTGACCGTTGGCAGAGCCGTCACCCCATCGGGTTTGTAGCGTCCGGTTACGGATTGGGTCAGTTGCCTCCCCTCCAGCATGTCCCAACGTGTTCCGTAGGTATTCACGGTCTCCGAAACCTTGTAAGCCTTCCCGCTGACATCTGTCGCAGTCACTGCCTGCGAAGTGATTTGCAATTTTGAGCTGTTGTTCGCATAGCCAAGGGTGGTGGTAAGGGTGGGAGCGCCATTCCTGCTGATTGCAATGGACTCCACACCCGACAGCCCGGCATTCAAGCCCGCACCTTGTGCGGAATAGCTGTAGGTGGTGGTGCTCCATGTTTTCCCAGTGGTATCCATCAAAGCATCGGTTTGATAAACCCCATTGCCATTGTTCAGGCTATTCGTGGGGAAGGTATACAGGTGGTAGCGATCTGGGTTCGTCATCTGACTGGGATCCCACCAACCCTCGAGCTTGACGGTGGAAGGGTTTCCGAAGGTTCTCGTCCAACGCATTGAGCGCGCGATTTGGTTCCCGTCGACAGAATCAACCTGGGTGACTCCCCTGGTGCTGGGGGCATAGTTCGCATAGGTGAACTGGGTGGTCACGCTCATGGGGTCGGTGCAGGAAGCCAATTCCGCCGAGGCGCTGTCATAGCTGAAGGTCCAGGATTGGGTGGGAGCCTGTATATCCGCCTGTGGTGAATTGGGCGGAACTTGCTTTCCTGGCCCACTGGGGCTGGTCCAAATCGGTTGGGGGACGACGGCCGTAGGACCCACCTGGATTGACGTCGGCCTGCAGAAAGCTCCAACCAAACTTGGAACAAGCAAAAATCTTCGGGAAGCAATTTGCGAGAGGGCGTTTGCTGGGCTTGCGGATGACGGTCCTGGGTAGCCCCGAACCAGCAGACTCGGCGCATCCAGCCCCAGATAATCCAGCCGCAAAATATCCACCACGGATGTCGTTGACGAATGCTCGGCCCAGCGAAGGACTACCCCCTTTGAGCGCTGATTGGTCGCCGTCACACTCGAGATCGCAGTCAGAGTGCTGGGACTCCCAGCCGGAAAGCCAGAGGTGGTGCGACCCCAAGAGAAGGTCACATAGTGGCCAAAACGGTCCGCCCATAGCACAGGAACCCATGTGGCAAGGGCGGTGGCGAAGGCATAAACCCTCGCCCGATTCTTATCCATGACCACTTTGTAAGCTGGGTTGGGATCTCCAAACCCTGAGATCGAGAGCCCTTGAACAATCGATTGATAGGTCGCTCCAAGACCATCGACCGTGGTGGAGTAGGATAGGTAGCGCGCTGTTGGGTCCACCAAGGCGGTGGAGGTGCTTACGGCCCTAAATCCATAGGCCTGTGGAAGGTTCAAGGTCGTACCCAGTTCTGAATGGGTGGAGAAAGGCGTCCAGTCGCGATCTGGGATTTGAGAGCCGTCTTCGAGAACTGTGATGCCTTCAATCTCATGTCCCAGAAATGGGCCGTCTTCCTCGTTGCCTGCGGTGGCGCCCACCGTGGTTGGACTGGATATGTAACCGAAATGAATGGCGCCAACGACCGGACGGAGTAACTCATCAGACGTGCTGATTCTTCTGACAATGGTTCCATCTGGCCGGTAGATATATCGCCATGGACCTGCCACAACCTGCGAGAGAAAGGTCCCATTCATTCCAAAGGCCACAGGTACCGGCACCTCGCCAGGCACCACGGTCAAGGGGATGGCGAAAGTCAGGTTCCCGTTCTGGAGGGAGACATCCCAACCATTTCGGGTCATGTCTACCACGGGCGGCATGCGGGCATTGGCGGTGATTTGGGCCCGCAGGCTACATACTGCCAAAATCGCGCCCAACGCGAATCGAAGGATACGGCCAATGCTCATGTCGACTCCTCTAAGGTCCCGAGTTCTTGTCAGACCGTTGTTCTCTAGTCGCCGTAAGGCGCGTAGGAAGGGCTCACAACTTGCTCGGTTAACCAAAACATAAGGTAGGCCCCCCGCTATGCGGGGGCGACAGTCGGAGTTTGACAGCTACGGGAGTCCATCGCTGAACTGATCAGGTGAGCCGCCAAGCACACTTGAGGAGAACTGAGATGGACTTGTTTGAAAGTTTAAGTCACACAAGGTGGGAATGTAAGTATCACGTAGTGTTCGTGCCAAAACGAAGAAGGAAGGTGATGTATGGGAGGGTGAGAGAGCGATTGGGTGAAGTGTTCAGGCAGCTGGCTGGGCAGAAAGAAAGCAAAGTGCTGGAAGGGCACTTGCTGGCAGATCACGTACATATGTTGTTGGCGATTCCGCCGAAGTATGCCGTATCGCAGGTAGTGGGGTTTATGAAGGGTAAGAGCGCGATTTATCTGGCCCGTGTATAT
Source organism: Geothrix sp. PMB-07 (assembly GCF_030758935.1). Taxonomy (NCBI): domain Bacteria; kingdom Pseudomonadati; phylum Acidobacteriota; class Holophagae; order Holophagales; family Holophagaceae; genus Geothrix; species Geothrix sp. PMB-07. The sequence continues at coordinate 2,979,563 of NZ_CP132333.1, read as the reverse complement.
GGAGAAACGAAGAGGAACTTCACGGGTCAGCATTTCTGGGCGAGAGGATTTCTGGTGTCGACGGTAGGGAAGGACGAGCATCAGATACGGCAGTACATCCAGAACCAGGAACGCGAGGAAGAACGATTGGAGAAGCTGGAGCTTTGGCGCTAGGAGGCCACCGAGTAGGTGGCTCCAACCTTCGGGGCCGCGTTAGCGACCCCGTTTAGCCGCTTTGAGCGGCTCACATAATAAGGCCCCCGGCTTTGCCGGGGGATCGTTACCAGCAAGTGTGATCAGTCGCCTGAATAATCCTGGGATTTGGAATGCGGGGGGGGGTGGGCACTATACTGAGCCGGAATTACTGATGGCCCAGTCAGCAAAACAAACAAGTGAGACTATGAGTCAGCCTAGCCTCGATTGGAACCAGAACCTCCGAACGGTGTCGAAAGCACCGCTAAACGGTAGGCTCCAAACCAATATAGAGACACAACCTCAATAATCCATCATGCGATCAAGAATTAGAAACGGAGAGGGCCCACAACCAAAAGCCAGTGCCTGCAATGCCCATTTCCAATCGTTAGGTCTTCCCCAGTTGGCACATGTCGTTAGGTCCAATGAGGCAATTGATGGTTTCGCTGCGTGCGGTTTACCAAAGGAAGGATTAAGGCCCGCCCGGTATTGAGGGCTTTGCCCCGTTCGATATATCGAATCAGGGAAAAAGGAGAGAATTGGAATGCGGGGTAGTTGTGTGGGTTGAGTCAGAGGGCACTCCCCATCCAGTATTCTCTTTCTGGGTAGGGTATCCGCGACCATCGGGCGTCAGGTGAACCGCATCGCCACGATTCGGGTTGCAGCAGCGGCCGGAGCGCTATCCCTTGGTCTTGATGTTTGCCTCCTATGATCTCTGGCGGGAGGCGGTAAATCCCCGCAGGCGCGAAGACGCCGAGGACTTGAAGGCAGCCTCTCATGCCCCCACCATGGGGGCATGAATCGTCTTGAGGAGCTTCACGCCGTTGCCCGCACAGCAGTCGAGCGTGGCCGACCTGAATCAAAGGTGCGGGCCGCGATCCTCGCCTATGCCGAGGCCGCCGAGCAGGCAGGCCTCAAGGCTACGGCCATGGCATGGAGGACGTCTCTCGGCAAAAAAATGCCCGCCAAGAAGCGGGCTGTGGATAAGCGGAAGGCCGTCACTTCCCCTGTGGTGACTTAAAGACCCCCTGCATGACTTCGTATTGGTGGGCCTTCGCCGCGGCAAGGGCCTTGTGGTTCACCGGGTGCATCGCCTCCAGCCGACGGACCTCTTGGGAGGCCAGGGCGAATGGTGCGATTCGGTGTGCAAACTCGTCTCCCTCGGCCTTCATCGTGTATGCTTCGCCGCTTAGCTTGGTCACTGCCTCGGCCTGGCGCACTGCCTCAGCGCGCTCCGCCTCAGATTGTGCCTTGGCCTGGCGGCGGGCCACTACGATCCATGAGCCAAGGAACATGGCAGCGGTGAGCCCTGCGATAAGATAGAGCCGAAAACGATGCCATTTGATGTGGCGCCTAGTCACGTGGGGTGGGATGGGTTGGGCCATGGTAGGACTCCTGTCGGGTCGATTTCGTGTAATTGCGGATGAGGGCTTTGGCGCCCCAAAGGGCCAGGCCAGCTAGGACATAGGTCAGGATTCGACGGATCACTGCCTCTCTCCAGCGCGTAGAACAGTCAGCAGGAACCAACGGTTTTTCGCCAGGAGGAAAGGGGATGGCTTCCAGAAGTGCCCAGTAGCGACACGGCATACCATAAAGATTTCGCTGGCCAGATCTGCGAGCCAAGGGTCTTCGTGACCGATGGTCGTCCAATAGGGCTTTGCGAAGTAGTCCGCTAGGTGTGCCTCGTCCAGCGCCTTCCACCCACTTGGTGTGTGGGGACGAAGACACATCCAGGCCCTCCGACGCATGAGAATCCTTAACGCTCTCGTGTCGATTGGTGGTACACCGACGGGCAAGCCGACCTGAAATATGAAATCGGTCGATATCATTGAGGCCTTCCGTGTAAGGCCGCCAGATCGCGGTCGACACGCTCCCGAGGGCTGAGTGGCGCATCCTGGGCGGCCCGCTCCCGCGCCAAAGCAGCTACCACATCGAGGTCAATCGAGGCCTTCACGAAAGCAACGGCAACCGGGTCAAGACGCCCATCCGTTGTGGCATTTAGGGCCGTTCGCTTACCGGTGAGGGGGTTGGTCCACCAAGTTACCGGGGACCACTTTGCTGGGAGACGGTTGGCTTCCTCGGCGACTCGGCGCTGGGCCTGGACTAGCCCAAAGAATTTCTGGAGATTGGCCATCCGGGTATCCAGGTCGTCACCTCCGGCCTCCTGGGTGACGGCGGCAACAATCGACAATTGCTGAATCTGTTCGTTGGCCAGATTGCGCCGAGCAATGGCATAGCTGGCAGCCATCCGGTCCAGCAGTTCCCCAGCCCATTCCTGGGCTACAGGTTCCGTCCTCATGACGCGCGAGACTCCCCAGCCGAGGATGGCGAGCGATCCCAACGTCAGAACACCTAGAGCGGTAAATTGGATTTTGAAGCGCGTGAGTGGCTTCATTCGAACTCCATCCCTAGGTCTGGGCTGGGCATGAGTGGGGCACCCGGCGCAGCCCAGTGTGTGGCCACCTTTATTAGTTGTTGGTTCCGCGGATCGGCTCGCAACCACTTGAGATCGTGCTCCACGAGTTGCTGCTCGGAGGCACCAGTCCATACCCTGAGTCCTGTCGATGCGTCGATGACTTCGGTCTTTGGCCAGATCCTGACGGGGATGGATAGTCGAGCCGTATCCAGCCTGGACACCATCCGCTGCCAGCCGACGTAGTGCCCGCCAAGATTCAGGGCAACGCGTTGATAATCGTTCAAGCGTGCCGACCGTTCCCCGGGCGAAATGCCTTCCGCCCTAGCCACCATGTTGGACTGATTGGCCACCTGCTTTGCCCCTCGGAGGTAGTACTCTGCGCCGAGATCTGCCATCACGTATTGGCGCTCGTAGGTGATTCGCAGGGCCTTGGCTCGTGCGCCGGGGGTCGTGAGCCCGACAACACCCCACGCGGCAGCGGCAAAGCCGCTTGTCAAGTAGAGGCCCCACCGCATGCGCCGGAGCAGTTCATCCTGGGCAGAGGGAGAGAGTCTCTCCGGCAGCCAATTCAAGAAGGCCTTGGCCCGGCTGCCCTTTCCTGACAGCCAGGCCATCGGACCGGAGCTGGAGGCCATTAGAGGCTGGCCTCGGCATCCTGCTTGCCCTTCTCGAACTTCTTGCTGGCCTTCTTGCTGGCCTTGTCGAGGTAAGCCTTGTGCGTTTTCAAAGCCTCTGTAAACAGGACCTCAGGGGATTGGCCGAGTGACGAGGCCCACTCAGTAAGTGCCAGGACTTCGGCCTTGCTTGGGGCAAAGAGGATTCCCTGTTCAGCAGCAGACCCAAAATCAATGAGCTGTTCCAAGGCCTCGCTGGTGGTGATCTCCTTTTCCTTCGCCCGCGATACCAGCCAGAAGTTGTGGCTTTCGGTGATGGAAAACTTCCTCTGTTCTCGGGCCTGGGGGATGGGCTTTGCCTTGAAGATTTCGGTGGTGGCCATGGGGCTCCTTGTTGGTCACGGGTCGCCGCGATGAAATATTTATCGGATAAATCGACAAAGGCCTTAAATGTAAAACACTCGATCACTAGCTGCTCCACTAGGCCTCGTTCTGATTGTTTGCCCCTCCAGATGAGATGGTTTCTATTCGATGGGGCCTTTCATGCTTAAGGGAAGGGAGACCCCACTTTTGTGGGGCCAGATGGTGCCATAGGCATAACTGTAGGCTTCGCCTAAAAAAGACCGGAAAACTTGAGCTTTGTTTCATAGATATATGTATATATATAAAGTCCTAAACTAGTAATGTCGATAGAAAATCAGGAGGATCTCCATGGAACCCAAGAAGCCACGGGCAAGACCCGGACAATTCAACCTGATTTTTGGACAGGCCGACCTAGAGCGGCTCGCCCACCTTGCCGCAACTTTTGGCACAACCAAATCAGATGCAATTCGCCGGGCGGTGGAGCTGACGTACGAGCGTCAGGTCCAAGAATTGATGGGCACGAAGATCGATTACCTTGTCGAAAAAACGCAATTGATCTTGGACCGAGCCACGGAACTCTCTGCCGATCTGGCCGCCACTAAGAGCCGAGTGAATAACTCCATTGAGGTTGTTCGTGGCGTGGAGAGTGTCCTGAAGGGGGTCGCGGGTGAAGCTCGGTCGCACGCCGGAACCGCCGCGCTCCTGCTTAGGGCCATGGTGAACACTCTGAAATCTCGGCCAGACATTGAGGCCGAGATCACCCGACTGTTACAGGAGGCTCAGCATGGCCGTTTGCCCGAAGCCTGAGCACAGAGGCGGCAAGAGGCCTGCGGCTGGTGATTGGGCCAAATACCTAGCCGATGACCGAGAATCGCGCGAACGGATCGTTCTCATGGATGGATTCGGCCGCGACATTACCGCAACCGAGATGATCGCCAATATTGGTGGCGAGGATGCCACTTACTGGGATGGCCTCGCCTGTCCATCGGAAGAAGAGTGCGAGGCCCTTGTCGCACGCTACGGGGGTGACCATGAGAAGGCCGCTCGTGAACACGGGCGGTTTTTGTCTGAGCGAATCGGCGCGCTGAATAAATCAGAGCGCCCCATGGTGGCTATCCATTGGGACAGCGAAGTGCCACCCAAGTGGCACTACCACATCAGCGGCAAGGAGCTGCCGAAGACGTTCCTCTACGGTGAAAGCGGCACCATCCAGCGCGCCTGGGACATAGAGTGGGAGGCGACGGAGAAGAAAAAAATCCGGAATTGGTCCGAGCACCGCGAATATCAACGACTGAAGAAGGAGGGCGATCAAGTCCGCGCCGAGCTACGCAAACTTGGTAAGGATCGGTTCCACGCCCTGAAGGGAAAGACGGGCGAGGAGCGAGAAGCAATTCGCGCGTCGTTCGACGCAAGGGAGCGTTCGCTCATCGAAAAGCGGCATAAGCTCGAAATCGCGGCCATCGACGCGCGGTATTCAAGCAGAGAAATGGTTGGAACCGCCCACCATGCCTCGGAGCTGAAAAAGGCCGAGAACCGCAGGTCGGGTTCTCACGACCGAATCGGACGTCGCGAAAATTATCTCCGGTCGAAGGACGAGAAGTTTCGCCAAGGCCGGTCAATCACTTCCGCGAATCGACAGGCGCGGAGCGCCGCTCGAACTGCCGGAGCCGAGGCGTCGGCTATCGAAAAGGGTGCTGAGAAGGACCATCGAAAAACACGCGCCGGGCGCGAGGCTGAGGCGCACCAACGCCAGGTCGAACGCGCCGCGGCAGAACTGGCCACTTCCACTTTTGGGGCCGTGAAGAACGTCACGATGGATTTTCTTGGGCGCGGGAAGGATGGTCAGTTGCTCAGTGGTATCGCCTCAAAACCGATTGAGGCGTCCCTGGGTAGAAGTCTTTTGCGCGCGGTGGAGGCGGCATCACCTCGGGGTGCTGAGGAAGTGGTTCAAGCAATCACAAAGACTGCTCGAACCATATTCCAGTCCATGGCGGAAGGAAATGTGCTGAAGGCCGCGGCAGCCGCCACCCCTGAAATGCCCCGGGAAAATCCGAAAACCAAGGACATCGAAATCGACCGCTAAATCAGAGGAGAACCCATGCATGACCCTAACGGCTACATCCAGATTAGTTCCAAATTTACATCCTGGTATGCCTCACTGCTCTACCTCAAGCACCCTGAAGTGCTGCCCTGGGCTGTCGTCTCCCTCGTTGGTGGTGCGGCCCTGATCGGTGCGTCCATCTACCGGATGACGCGCCGCGGGCAAAAGCTCGCGTGGGAAGCGCCTCGCACCTACAAGGCGCTGAACGGGCCGTACGTGGGGCCTTTGGCCGCGGCATCGGCGGCGTTCGGCGCCTCGGCCCTTCTACCGGGTTTCGCGAGCGGAATGGCGGATCTCCGCCCAGAATGGTTCGTATACATTGGCACCTTAAGTCCAGGTTGGGTGGCAAGCGTGACCCTCCCCATGGCGGCAGTTGGTTTGCTCGGAGTCGTGGAGGCCGCCAAGCGACTTTCGCGGGAAAAGATCATTGAAACATCCCGCGGGAAAGCTCATTGGGCTGCATGGGGCGAGGTCAAATTCGCCAACGACCACCGCTGGGTGCTGCCCATCTGGGTGCATTACCGCGGGCAATCCGAGGAGTGGAAACGTGGAGCGGGCCGCACGTTGGTGGCCCTTCCTGCGAATACGGCTGTGCGCCACGTCTTCCTCGTGGGTCAGTCGGGTGCCGCCAAGGGATTCGGGATCTTCAATCCCATCATCTCTAGCAGTCGTGTTCCTTTCATCTACCAGGACTTCAAGGCTGAGATGCCCGGCTACGAAATCCTGAGAGAACGCACTGGTACGGAGCCAATCCGATGGGGTGCCGCGGCAGACGATGGACTCCCCTCCATGGGGTGGAATCCCCTGGAGGAGTGCAAGGGAAACATGAATGCGATCCACTTTTTGGCTGCGACCCTCGTGCCCAGCCGGGGCGCCGACGACTGGGTATCGCAGCTCGCCAGGCCGATCTTAGGTTGGATTCTCGCTCACGGTGGGTACACGACACTGGGGGACGTGTACGACAATCTGGTTCAGGCTGGCGTGGCTTCCGTACTGGATAAGTCAGGCGTGCCCACCGGTCTTCTGGCTGCCCTTGAAGGGAAGAACGTCAAGGAGTACCTCGGAACTACGATTTTTTCTGCGCTGGCGGCTTTCGGTTCTGGTTGGGGGCGAACCGTCACCTCACATCACGAATTCTCCATTGCCGACATGATGGAGCGTGGAGGCTATGTCCTGTCCGCCGAGTTCGATATGTCTCGGCGCGTGCCACTCACCATGTTTTGGCGGTTCATTATCCGCGACATCACGACATCGAATCGAATTCGGCCGATGACTCTGCTTTTCGATGAGGCCTTGGCTGTAGGACGCATCGAAAACATCAATGTCGTGCTAGAAACTGCTCGCTCGAAGGGCATCGGGGTGGTTTTCGGCGTGCAGCACGAGGACGGCGTCCGTCGCGAGTATGGAGACGAAGCCGAGGCCTTGATTAGCGGCTTCGCATCTCGAATCTGGTTGCTCAATGGCTTGTCCACAAACGACCAAGAGCGCCTCCGTAGGGTTCTTGGACAGCGCCTGGTGCAGGAGAAGGGGCCTGACGGGAGGGCTGGGCACCACCTGGCCGACCTCTTGACCAAGGACGATTTGGCGCGTCGCGCCAATCAATATGAGCGCTGGTGGGCTGTGGTCTCCGCTGTTGGCGCCACCAAGTCTGGAGCCCGAATTCTCGGCCAGATGGTTGGTGCCGGCTTCGCGAAGCGCCCGAAGGCTGAGGACATTGAGGCGGAGGTTCAGGAAGCCACAGCCATCTCCAGTACTGAGAATGCGTTTTACCCCACGCCTGAATTGGTCAACCAGTCCACAACCAAGGTCATCCATGAGGATGAGATCAAGGCCGCGCTGGCTGCCGCTGCGCAGCTGGAACATACCGCTGGGTGGGAGATCGACTAGATATAGGGAGGGAGCACCCCAAAGAAGAAGCCCCCGAAAGGGGGCTTCTTCTTTGGGGTGATTAACATATTCGATTGCAAATAAATAAATATTGCTATTTAGGTCTATTGCTTTGTGGTTTGATTAAACTCAGTTGGTAACACAAGTGGCGAGCCTCACCATCACAGCTTTAACCTCTCGTCTTCCCAAGTTGCCAGATGCGCTTATGCCCCCTGCCTAGCGGTTTAGTTCAAGGGAGAACCTGCCATTCTTTTGTGAATTATTCTTTCGGTGGATTGCGGGTAAACCAACCTCCGATCCTCGGGATTCTACTCATTGGGAAGATAAAAGTGATTCCGGTGTTGACCTCCCACTGAGCCACGAAACTCCCAGTTGCGTTGAATCCATGTCCTCGCCCAACCTCTACAAACCCTGTTGCAACGCTAAACCCAAGATCCCCTCGAAGGCCCCACTCGCTTCGCCACTCCTGATCCTTAATACTTCCACCTCGAAAGTCATGGCGATCCCGAAAGAAATACGCCGAAATCGACGACTCAGTGAATGGAAAGGCTTTGATGAAACGGGCAGAATATTTTAATGAGCCATCATTGTGATTTTGGGTCCATCGCGCACCTAAAGCTAATTCTATATTTTCCCACCACTTAATGACTGACCCATCTTGACAGTCCCGAGCGAAATTTCCACCCGCAGGGAATCCAGAAACCCCAAACTCTCCACCTATACCAAGGCGAGTTGGATAGGACGCGGCAGTACTACTTTCTGAGAGAAAAGAAATCCCGGCAACTGGAGCGGGTTCTTTGGTTAAAGAAACTGGGATCACATACCTCCCAATGCCATCAATGCCCGCATTAGGCCCAGTGAATACCCCCTTGCATAAGCGGGATGACTCCCAGGTGTATTTCTGTAGGATTGCGGTGGGTTCATCAAGCGAGTAGTAAGTTCTAAATACATTTAGAATGGCGTTCGTCTGAATCAGAAGAATCAAGGCCTTTGCTTCAGCATTCCTATCCAAGAAGCTATCCCCGTGAAGACGAACGTTATAGCTTTTTCTAAGTAACTCAAGTGAGTTTGGGGTAATTCCATCGATGCCGTTCATCTCGCGTAGGATGTTATCCCTGTCGGTAGTCCAGAAGGAACTTTCTAACACGAACCTCGCGCCAAACGAATTGGCTTCATCGTGAATTGCAAGTGCGAACGCATCGTGAAGGCCCTTTCTCGCGGTGGCCATGTGACCCGCCGCTAATACATCTTGAAGGTAATGTGCGGATATCGCAGAGCAGACAAGAGCGCCGAATAGATTGCCCTGACGCGCCTGACTCCTTGCCTGGCTATCCCAATTGGCCATCTCCCTTAAAGCTCCATCTTGGAAGTGGGCATCGTTGACGTGTGCCGCCCTGGCCTTGCCATCACTTGGGACTTCCCGACTGAATACGTCTTGATGAAGGTCATCAAGACTTTCAGGGTAGGGCCGTTTTTTCCTTGCCTCCCAAACATCTGGTTCGGATAGAGCACATCATCGACAAGTACAGTAATCCTCCCAAAGCTTTTTTTTGCCGATGGGTTGGAGTCTTCAAGGAGGCCAAATGTGTCAGGTAGAGACCGGCCATCTCGGAGTTTCTTGGTTTTAATTTCCTGGCGAGCAATTTTTAATGCGAGGGTGAACGCGGTCTGCGATAGCCACCGATGTTCGGGCCCCTCATAGGACAATAGAGGTCCAGCCGCCACCAGGGCGATTGCGATCTTGGAAGTGGTTTTCACGCTCTCTCCCTATCTATAAATGTGGAGGATTGGGGACAAAGTGAACCTCATTCTCTTGAGGGTCCTATTGGGCATGAGGCGCGGCCTGGGCTGCAGTGGGCGGTGCGCCTGCCAGCGAGATGAGGGCGCCCAAGGGCACCTTCACGCCGAAGGCCCAGCCCCAGGTGTCCCGCTGGCCATACCCAGTGATGAACTTTCCTTCCAAGAACCCGTGGCTGGATTGCCCAAACGGCACTTGCAGTCGTCCCATGAGATAGAACCGATCCTGCTTGGATACCCCCATGCCGTCGAGGTTCATCTTGTAGAACGGATCCCTCAGGAAACCCGCCTCAAAGAAGGAGCCCCCAATGTCGAGTCCTCCGACAGCCGTGCGCGGTCGTGGGAGCCATTCATAGCGCCCAGCGAGACGCCAACTCGTGTACTGGCTGTTCTCGGTGGGGCCAGGCGTGATCGTTTTGGAGCCGCTTTGTTCCACGATGGTCTCGGTGGATTGCTCGTATTCGCTGCGGCCTACTGCCAGGATGAGGCCAACGCCCTGGTCCTTCGCGCTGTTGGTGAACTTCATGCCCCGGTACTCGGCCTCGATGCTCTTGTTGATGGCTAGAAGGGTGTTCACGTACGGCGTGCCTGGTGCCGCGGCGGAATCCTTGGTACTTGAGACCACCGTTGGGTCAGAAGAATAGAAGTTCACGCGGCCGGTCACTAGCCAGTAGCCCATAAACTTGGGGCTCGGCTTCCATGAACCGAACTCAGCCAAGATTCCGTCCGTTCGTGGGGAGTTGTTCTGGGCAGCAGGATTACGCCCCACATTGGTCGTACCGGACACAAGGTAGACGCTGACCCCAGGAAGGTCGAGCGCGTTGAGGGCATCCTGCATGGCACTCTTGTCATTCTCCTCCTGCGTCTTCTCAGTCTTGGTCCCCTCTCCGTCCTTCTTCTGGACGTCTTTCTGGGGCTTTTGGTCCTTCGCGGGCGGCGTTTGGGCGAAGGCGAGGGGAGCTGCCGCGCAGAGAAACGCAATCAGGGATACAAACCGCAGGGACGGTATGACCCCCCTTGAGGTAATGCACTGATACATAAAATCTCCATGTTGTTAAAACTGGGCAAGGATAGCAAAATACTCGAATTTATGCGGTCAAAAATCAAGTAATCAAGACCGGAAGCCTCCCCTGGGGGGGGCGTTCTTCAGCTGCGCTACTTTGCCCTGGGGAAGGAGCGTCATCCCGGCTTCGGGCCTACCCCAAGTCGGGGGGCTCATCGGACACCGGCGCTGCCAGTGCCTGGGCTGCCGATTTGGCCTGGTGTGGAATTACGCCACCCCGCATAACAACAGGAAGGGACTCCTTCCAGTAGCCGATCATTTCAGGCCACCCCCCCTGGGGAAGGCCCAGGTAACAGCGAACTGGACACCATCCCCGCCGGGCGGCCGTCAGGCCGAGAAACAGCAGGATGGGGATCCACTTCCAATTTCCCTCAATGGCAAAAATCCAGACGATAAACGGAAAACTGATTCCGAGCCAACCCTTTGCCTGCAGCTCCATGGCGCGTCGGGCCTCTGGCGACGCTTGCGCCCAGGCCACGTGGTCCTCCTTCAGTGCGAGCACTTCCTGTTGCCAGGGCTCCGCGAAAGCTTTCCAAACGCGCTTGGGCGTCGCCACAACATCACGAACCAGCATCCCAAGCGGCCACCAAATTGGAGTAAAGAGCCACTTCGCGACCTCCCCTATGGGCCGAAAGACCCAGCGCATCGTTCCGCGGAAGGTTGCCTTCATGAGCCCCTGTGGCTCGGTAGGGTTTTGGTGGAGGTGAATTTGCTGGATGACAACCTGGCCCTTTTGAGTGGACAGGCCAGCCTTGGCCTGTTGGAGCAGTTCTGCCAGTTCGGGAGTGTTGAGTTGGCTGCTCATAGTGCCCTCAATTTCAGTCGGAACTTGGCTTCAAGAGCCTCCGTGAGCACCGCGGTTCGTGTCGCCCGCGACGCGTGGACCTTCCCCTGGATGGCTAGGCTACGACGACGGAGGACCTCCTCATCCACGATGTGGAGCAACTCCTCGGAGAGGGTAAGGCCGACTGGGTGGCGCCGGACTGGGGAGGTGGGTCGACCACGTTTAGGCATGGAAATGGCCGGAAACAAGGCCAGCGCTCGCTGAGATCGAGCCCTTTACCAGTTGCGTGAGGAACGACATCGAATACCCAACACTGAGAAGTGCTGTCCCGGCTCCGATGGATTCCGTGAGAGCCATTCCAGTGCTGGCGGTTCCACTCAGGCCACCAAGTAGGATCCGAGTGAGTTCGACGCTAAGGCCACCGACGGAGTCCGTGATAGCGCCAACGCCATATGCCCCGAGCTGAACGACAATGCCGAGCGATATGGACGCCACGATTGCCTGCGCCCACCACAAACAAAAATTCTTCCCATATTGCTGCGTGGACGGGAACAGGAAGGAAATCATGCTCAGGGGTGCAAAGCCCACACTAATCATGGAGGCGACGATAACTTTGGCCGCGAACGAAAACAGGTAGCTGAACAGTTCCACTGCAGCGCCAATGAGTTTCCACGATCCCCAAAGCCCTAACAGAATGCCAGGAAGGAGCGTTATGGTCGCACTGAGATGGCAAAGGGCAAGCCACGGGGCAGAAATAGCGCTCGACACGAACCCGACGAAAACCTGAACTCCCATCTGAGCGATGGAAGTCAGCTTTGCGAACCAGCCGTCCTCCTTGGGTGGTGGGACTGGTTTCTGGGCTTTGGCCTTCGCCTTCAGATCATTGATCGTAGCTGTCGTCGAATCGATCCTTTCGCGGATGGATGCCACAGATTCGTTTCCGAGTCTGGCCCGATCAGGATTATCACTTGTAGCCATTTTTCGTGCTGCGGCGAGCTGGGCCTGAAGATCTCGCATGGCCATTTCCTGGTTGTTTACCGCATTGGCGAGCGTTGCCGAAGCCTGCGCGTCAGTCATTCCGCTGAGGTCTTCCAGACGGTAACCCGAAAGCTTGTTCAGGACGGGCGTCGCTTCGAACATGGCGTTCGCGTAGGCGCCCTCCAGTTCCACCATGGAAATGGTTGTATCCAACACCTGGCTGAACAGCTTCTGAGTGGCATCGACCATCGGACCATTGGCTGCCTCAATGACGCGGGTGCCAGCCCAGCTCGCCATCGTCCCGAAAATTGGAGAAGCTCCCATCACTAAAAACCAAACGACGAACAACTTTGCGTGAGCTTTGGCGAAAAACTTTAGGCTCTTAGCTGCGTCGGTGCTGTCGCCCACCCAGTTCAGGTACTGGTTCAATAAATAGATGGCTCCAGCCGCGGCCCATACCACCGTGGAAACAACCCCAATCACCATGCTCGACGACGCGTCGAGCAAGCCTTTGACGATGATGTAATAGAAATTTGCGATGTTCTGAATCAGGTGGTTGTCCATCACGACCCCCAGCTCGACAGGTTGAAGCTTTTTCCAAAGACAGCCCTGGCTCCAGCATCCAGGCCCTCGAGTACAGGCTGGAGTGCGCCAAGGCTCATGGTTTTGCTGGATTTCACGTATCCCGTTACATCACTCAACCGGCTCGCGAGTTTCGCAGGGAGGTCTGCCGCGATCGCCTCGGCCGGGTTTTTAACCTGTTGAGCGGATGATGCAGGAATGGTTCCTGGCAGCGTAGCAAGCTGGTCGGGAACGCGAACCGGAATCATCGTCGGACTGGGAAGTTTCGCGAGGATCAGTCGCAGCCGAGCCATCGTCGTGTCCTGTTGAATCTGTAGATTCAGCAGTCCCATTTGCTCTGCATACCATTGATCGCCCATGATTCCGCGCATGTCCTGGAAGGCGCGAGCCTTCTGGGAAGCAAAATCTCGAAGTTTGTCGTTCTGGTCCTGGATTTGGGTCAGCAGATTGTGCTTGAGCTGCTCCTCAACATTTGTGCCGCTTGCCTCCGCATGGGCGTTGGCTAGCATCGCCGCTGAAAGCTGCTCCTTGTTGGCGGTTTTCCCGTTGTTGTCGCCCAGTTTGTTGAACCAACTCGTAAATGAAAGAACCCCCTCTGCGGGAGGCTTGTACTGGCTTTTTAGCTCCTGGATGTTGTCGTGCTTCGTGCTTTGTCTTTTCGCCACTTCTCCGACCGCCACTCGCAACCGCGCGACAATAGCAACCACCTCCGCCGCCTGGCCATCGATTTTGAGCAGGCGATTTGCTGTGTTTTCAGCGGCCTGAGTGTCCTCACCTTTGGCAAGCGCATCGTTTAGGTCAGAGAGGAGTTTCAGTGCCGCTTGATAAGTCGGGTCGTCCTGGCCGCGTGCCGAGAGAAATTCTGCTGATCGTTGAAGTGTTTCACGACGCTTACGAAAATAGGCCTGTGTCTCCTGCTTGAGGCCGATATAGGTACTAGCGTCGAACGGAACATCGTAATAAGCCTCCTCGACCTCGTTGATTTTCTGCGCACTGCGCCAATTGCCCCACGCGTCTTCTGTGGCACGCTTTTGCAACTCGGCAGGGGATAGGTTTGCGTCATCAGCACGCCTCACAATCGTAAAATGGTCGAGATCAAAATTCAGGTTGCCGGTCTTAAGACCGGAGTAGATGTCTTCAAAGCCGCCGAAATTCATTCCGGGAAGATGGGGCGAGTTCAGCCTCTGCTGAGGGCGCAAAACTGGACGCAACACCCAGTGATCCTCGGCTCCATCGGTTTGGCTAGCGAATGCCTCCAGCATTGGCATGCCCTGAATCAGGTTGATTGATGTGTTCGGGTTGGTAACGCGCTGGTAAAGACGTACGCCGTTTTGATAGTCCTCGTATGTGGCCATGGCCTGACGAACAGCCCAGTAGTCAGTGGTTGCTTTGGATTCCACCCACTGGAGGTCTGATTTCACCTCTCGATATGCGGTTTTCATGTATTCCGCGGCTCGCTGCCAGAAGGCTGGAACGTCAGTCGTTTGTGCCTTGGCGGGCATGGCCCCCATGATCAACAGTCCGGCAAGAGCACCGCTTGTGAGCCTTCGCCCAAGTCGCCAGGACGCAAACGTCTCGGCCGTAAGGCATGGGAACACGGCCGATACCACCAGGTAGGCGATTTCATGGATCAACCCCATTAGAGCCTCCTCAAATAAATAAACAATTCAGCCGAGGCGCTAACCATTTTCCAGGCGCTCCACAAGCCAAGAAGGCCGCCAGTAAGGAGTGATGCCGTGGCTGCCGGTGCCTGGGCCATCGCCACGAAGCTGAGGCCGTGAAAAATAATCCCCAAGTTATTCCTCCCCGACCGAATTAGTCGCCAATACCTCGCAAAGCCTCACCACCACAGGCTCTCCAATGGGTGGATGAATCCACATTTTGCCGCGGGCAACCGCCTGGCTAATCACCTCGAAACCAGCATCGATGCTTGTTCCGCGAAGCCAAACCCCGCGTCCTCTTGAGCCTTGTCCATTCGAGGTTCGATAGCCAATTCTGGTCAACAAATCCAGGACTGGCGTTGGTCCATAGGCGAGCATGGCAACGTCGCCATTTCGTTCCAGAAGGCAAGTTGAGGTGGATGTCTTCATCGGAGAATCCTTTCCGCTCTATAGCTATTCGACATGGTGTGAACAAATATGAAGCGTTAAAGCAAAAAAGCCCTAAATGATTAGGCATTCGAGGCCGATTTGTGCCATATCCGTCGGAAGACAGGGCAACGCAGGGATGCGACCCGAGCGTCGACGGTCGCCGGAGATCGTCGGATCCCCAACCCCTGAGCCCCGTATCCGCGGGGCTCTTTTTCGTGAATCTCTGACCCTGGCGGTAAATCACCGCAGGCGCCAAGGGCCGAGGAGATGCTGTATTTCGAGTGCAGTGGATAGAGGCCTTTCTGGCAAGGCCGTCATCCATTTCTGTTGCCCGATGTCGACATTGATTGCGGAAAGGACCACCCAGCCTTCTTCGGCACTGGCCTGAGACGCTTTTGCGCCGCGGCGTCGTTGCCCGCTCTTTGCCCAATTCTCGGTTCTTTCCCGGTTCACTCCTGGGGAGCTTGGCGTCCGGCCTCTTGGTGCCCAAAGCGGCATGAGGAGGTCCCATGAAACGCAGACTGTTTAGCGACATCTTGAGTGCAGCCGAGACGGTGGCCGTCTACGGACCCGAAGCCCTGACCGATGAACAGATCATCGAGGCGATGCTCGACACGCCGTCCCTGCCGCGGGCCGCCGAGTTCATGGTAATCGTCGGCGGGTTCCGCCCACTCCTTGCCATGGGACCTGCTGAGCTAACCGAAATCGGTCTAACTGAGTCGGAGGCCGCTCGGATCTCTGTCCTCGTCGAGGTGCAGCGGCGCAGCACCCGCAAGCCTGGCGAGAAGATATGTAGCCCGCGTGCGGCCGGAGCCTACCTCCTGCCGAAGGCCCAGGGCCTCACGGAGGAAGTTTTTGGGCTGGTGGCCCTCAATGCCAAGGGAGGAGTGCTGGCAGACCGCATTATCGCTCGCGGAACGGCCACAGCCTGCATGGTCTCTCCTCGGGAGTTCTTCCGTGAGGCGCTCCGATTCGGAGCGACCACAGCCCTCGCCTGGCATAACCATCCCAGCGGCGACCCCACGCCCTCTCGTGAGGACGCAGCCCTCACGAAACGCCTCCGAACCTCGGGCGATGCCCTCGGGGTTCCGCTCGCCGACCACATCATCATCGGCGAAACCTGGCACAGCTTCAGGGCTGCTGAGGGGTGGGACCGGTGAGGAGTCCCTGTTCCCTGGCTAGGTCGTCATCAAAAGCCATGCGTGCGCAACAACTTTTGGCCCTATTCCCGGAACCATACAGAGTGCTTCCTGCGCTTCGTCCTCCTTTCTTTTCGATACCAAGGAGCCAATTCAGTCTAATTTCCCCGCATCGACCACTTTCATAAGAGAAATCAGACGTTCGGCGAACATTTTTGTGAGGTGGCCACGCTGATAGCCTGCATTGGCCAGTTCAGCCTTAATCGTGTCTGGCGGAGTGTCGATCACAGATTTCGGGCAAGTTAGACCGGATTTCCTCATGGCAGGAAGCAACCCATAGGCTCGTTCCAAGCTGAAATTTTTAACAGCGAGCATGGAAACGATGATTGCTTCAAGGTGTTCGTCTTGAATCTTCATGATTGCTCCGGCAGTACGTGTTCAATCAGCCTTGAGCCTTTAGGGTGTGGAGGGTGGTTGCCCGACCATCACGCATATCGATCAGATTGTCTGGCTCAGAGACAAGCCAGACAAAGGACCCCCAAGCAATTTCAACAATGGCTTTCTTGAAGGTGCTACTACTTCGATCCAGGAAAGCCGTCACGAAGGCCGTCTGGTTCTCATCGAAACCCGCCCCATTGGCAAGCTGCATGAGGCTTTCTTTGCGTTGACGGTTGATCGGGCCAGCATCGCCACCGAAGTGCGCGACGCCCAGGGCAAGAAGAGCACCGTCTGGCACCGGGTTTCCCGCTGGGGCAAGCGAGCCGAACGTGCCGCCAACCTGCTCTACAAGGGTGCCAAGGTCCTCGTCCACGGCCAGGAAGCCGAACGCCCCTACACCGACAAGGACGAGAACAGCTGCGTCGCCACTGAGTTCGCCGCGCAGAACTTCTACTTGCTGGCCCGCCCGGTGAAGGTGCAGGCCTAGCCAACCAGGGGCCGCCGGTAGTTTCGGCGGCCCCTTCTTTATCCCCTCGATTCCTTGCTGATCGCCATGAGCAAAACCTATGAAGTCGTCACCGAAAAGATCGCCGCCATGCTGGCTGGCGGGAAGATCCCCTGGCGTCGCCCCTGGTGCGCCCTGAGGGCTTCGGGAAACACGCGACCCCGCAACGTGGCAGGAAACCTCTACCGAGGCGCCAATTGGTTCCTGCTGGGCACCTTTGAAACCCTTTCGAGGAAGACCTCGGCCGTGTTGGGTGGCTCCATGTTGCACTCGAAATAACCTAGCTCGACAAGCGTGTTGAGGCACAGCCGCTTAGACCGGATGAAGTGTTCGACCTCCAAGATGCCTTTGGCCTCACGGGTTCGGATCATCTCCTCACGTTGGTCGAAGAACTCCGGTCCAAGGCACATGGTTGCTCCTAGCCTGAGACTGGGGCATTGGGTTGGACAGTATGCGTCGAATCTCTAGGTTGGGTACGGCCGCGGAACACTCCCAGAAAGCTGCCGATTTCATCCTTCGTCGGAATGCGATAGAGAAACCAGCAGAGGCCGCTTAGGCGACCTCTACTCTCTACCGCAAGGTCTACCAATCGCCATCAGGTGGCTTGGGGATTATCGTTGGCGCCGAATGGGCGATGTTCGGGGCAGGTGACGGTATTTCCGCTTCTCTGATTTTGGTTCGGTGACAGTTTGAGTGGTGAGTTTCTCTATTCCTGCATGAAGTGCACGAAATGAAGGCGAGCGACTCTGCTCAGGAAGAATCGTCATACGAGGCCCCATTTTCTCGGCCCAAGAAACCTTGTCCATCGTTCCGTCTCCCACGATTTCGCAGAATAGTTCGGCAGTCCCACAAACGGAATCAGGTCTGTATGCTTGTGCTTTCTGCATGTCTGCTTGGGGGAAGGCTAGCTTGAGTGCTCGAAGGTCGCCAAGGTAGAACGCTTCACTTTCCTCGACTGCAATCCGGAAAACTACGTTTAGGCTCGGAGCCTGACTATTCGATATCTCGACAAGATTCTGCTTGAGAATCTCGCAATTTTCATCGTCAGCATCGACAAGAACAAGGACGGCATGGTCGTTTTCGGAAGCAACCGCAGCGAAGGCGCGCAATTTAGCAGGAAGCAGATCAAGAAGGCCTTGACGCCTCGGCAGCGGGGGTGCAGAAGGATCTCGTGGTAGGGTCCCTTTCCCCTGGTGCGCGTGGGTCTGGAATGAGTGGCCTCTGAAAGCCCGAGGGGCCCAACCATCAATAAATGCTTTATCAGATTTTCCCTCTACAAGTACATGAACCTTCATTGCGCTGACGCCCTAGTCGTTTTGGGGTTCTCAAGTTGTTCGAGAGAAGGAATTTCCTCGGTTCCAAAATGGTCGCTGTACCACTGGGCGCCCAGTGGTACGCCCTGGAATGTCAGCTCACGCACATTCGGAAGGTCAGCCACCCGCGTTGCAGCCGCATGGCCATCAATTCCCTTCCGAATGATCCAAACCTGATCGGGACCAAGTGCATCCACAAAGTAGGACGAATGGGTGGTTACAAGAATCTGGGTAGGCCTATCTTTGTTTGATGAATGGGATACAAACTGGCGGGCTAGGTGCTCAATCAAGTCGATGTAAAGTCCATTCTCAGGTTCCTCGATTCCGATGAATGGGCGAGGTTGCGGATCAGACAATAACACTGCATAGGCAAGCATCTTTAACGTACCGTCGGACATACTTTGTTGGTAGAAGGGGTCCATATAACCTGCTTCATCGAAACGGATGAGCAGTCGCTTGTCTGCACTCGGTTCACACTTGATGTTCTTTAGCCCCGGGATGGCGCGCGTCACTCGGTCGATGATCTTTTGAAAGTTGGGTTTTGAGTATGTCCGTTCAAGATACTGAAGAACGTTTCCAACGTTTGAACCCTTACGATCAAGCCATTTCTGTGCTCCTGACGGCGGTAGCTCGCGCGCTGCATCAGGAACAAAATATGATAGGTACCACTGCTCGACGTAACTACGAAGAGCGACGATTCGCGGATGATCAGCAAGGTTACCAAGTGTTGCTAGGCCAAGCTGATTCAAGTCTGCCAATCGAACTGATTTAGAGGCCTTCACGTCCTTAGCTGCCCCGACGCGATCGCCTGCCCATACCCTTCCTCGCCCACGGGTGAGATTTAGGAAGTAGTAAGGCTGACCGCGTGTTTCACCTCTACGGCGTTGCCGAAGAGTCTCTTTGACGGCCGAAGGGACACCGTCGATTAGATCAATTTGGAGTTTGTAGACAATTGGTCGATCCGGGTCATCATGCTCGAAGAAAATTTCAAAAGTAATTGGTCCTGTCGATCCCTGGGTTCGAAGGCGCTCAAACCCGCCACGGGCAGGTTTGTCGCAAGCCCCTTCGACACCTTCGAGTAAGCAGTCCGAAACGAATCCAAACGCATCTAGGAGTGTCGATTTCCCAGAACCATTCGGTCCAATGAAGCAGACGAAACTAGGAAGTGGCTCACCTTTTCCATAATCTGTTTGGCCGAGTTTAATATCGGCGAACGATTTGTAGTTTTTGATTCGAATACCAAGAAGACGCGCCATCGCCACCCTCTGAAGCGCCGAGCATAGCGGAAGGCCAGCTTGTTTTCCAGGGTTACAGCACTGAAGAGAGGAGATCGCATCCTGCCCTCCTGCCAGTGATTCCTCTGGCTCAGGCAAATGCCTTTCTGCCTATCTGACCTACCCGAGCCCATTGTTGTGGTCCCGTCAGAGTCGGCCTTGTGCTGGACTGGTGGCCTCGGTCTGGTTCGGCAGTCTCCCACAGGGGGGTCACCATACCTCTATAATGCTCCTCAATTCAGAGGCGATTGTCGTCTTACTGGACTATGTCTAGGCGTGCTTTGTGCTGCACTAGGTGACGTGCTTTGCGTGCTTAGCCAGCTCATCGAGGTCGGTGAAGAGCTGGGCAGCGGCGTGGTGGATGGCGAAAAGCTCGTAAGGGTCTGATTCGCATCCGAGTACTTTCGCGACCTGGTGGCTAAAGAGCCCGAAGAGTGAAGTGGGCGAAAAGGGGTTCTCTTTGCTGACTAGTTCCGTGCACTTCGAGTACAGAATCTCGGCGCTGTTGAACCGGTGGAGGACCTTGTCCATTTCGTGCTCCAGGATTTCATCTGGGCGCTCGCCATAGTGATTGATGACAGCCAGGCGTGCCAATTTTGGCCAGATCGACTCCTGGATTGATGCTAAGTGACAGGTTGAACAGCCATGTGCCATCCAGCCCCTATTGAATAGGTGAGCAAATAAAGCGAAGGTCCTCTCGGCAATGAGGTGTTCTTGCTCGGAGATGCTGGACCCGGTCGAATGCCGGGAGGCCAAATTGCAGCTTGAGACAACGAAATTGGCTGTGTCAGCGATGAATTTCAAAACGACATAGGCGTAATCGTCGAGGCTGGAAATCCCATTCATGCACTGGAGCCATTCGTCGTAATCAGGGTCTTTGGGGTTCATTGAACACCTTTGTCTGGTGGTAGAAACGTCAGGGTAGCAATAAACCTGGGCTTAATTTGCGCAACAGCTAAGGTCGGGGGAAGGGCCGGAGCCCCTTCCCCCAGTCGAGCCCGCGAGCGGTCTCTCCTTCCCCATCTGCCGGGGGGGAACCCCGGACCTCCATGAAACCAACGAAAGATTGAGCCCTGGATCGAATGACCGCCGCTCCAGGGGGTGGTCCGTCAGGACGGGTTCGTGGTGCCCCGGCTGCCAGTCCTGCTCGTCGGGAAGTGCGCCCTCCTGCGCTGGCCTGGTTCCTCGCCGGGTCCCCCCAAACCCGCCGCTTCGCGGTCCCTACGCGCAAGGAGAAAACGCCCTTCGGGCGGGCCTCCGGCCCCGGTCTCCCGCGAGCGGGTCCCTCCGATTTTCCCCCTGCGCTTCGGGCTCCTTCGTCCCTGGGGCTTCGCCTGTGGAAGGCCGGGTAAGGCCCCCGGCCTCCCGTTGGGAGTGCGCGGCGGTCACCACAAACCAAAAAGAGCGGACATGCGAAACAAAACCTCAATTACGGCCTATAGCGAAGCCCGGCAGGAATCTTTCCGTCGGCGGGTCCTACAGGCTCGGCTTGCACGCCTCGAACAGGAGATGGATGCGTTGCTTGGTGACATCGCCTTGCTAAATCGTCTCTGCCTCCTAGAAGCCGCTGACCGACTCGAAGAGCGGCTCACTTCGATGACGCGAGAGGCGCTGCGGCATCGTGTTGCCTTGGAGGGTCGGACGCCGTTGGTTGAAGTCCTCGCGCCGCGGTTGGCCGGGATGGTTTGGGCCTCGTAGGTTAAGGCAAAGGCGGGGTTGGAAGGCGGAAGAGATGCCTCTAGTTTGGGATAAATAGTTAAAGCTCAATAGGCGTTGCCGATAAGGCCTTGAGGGGAGAGATGGAATGCAGACCCAATTGATCAGTGGCCTTAGCCGGACTGAAAGGATGCTTATCGAACGGCTGGTCCGGGATGTTGACGAAGCCCTTCTCGGCCACACTGAAGCCTGTGCTCGGAAGGCCGATACGCAGACCGAGTGGACCAGCAAGGCCTATTCTCGGGGGAGTAACTTCGGTCGCCTCCAACAGGCTCAGGGGACACTTCGCGTCCTGCGCAAAGAGCTTCGTCGCCGCGGCGAAGACCTCCCGCCGGAGGCCTTTGCCGCTATGGAGGTGCGGGGATGAGCGAATCCACACCCTACCGGCTTGCGTTGGGCATCTGTGTTGGTGCAACCCTGATGCTCATTCTTTCAATGCTTGTAGACCTCGGCTGCGATAGCGAATTCCTCATTCTGTCGTGGGCGACGTGGGGGTTGTGGGCCCTCGGCGAGAGCTTTGAAAGCTACGAATCGAACCATCCTTTCGGCCAGCTCAACACTGTCCGCGCCAGGCGCAGCGTCATTGGATTGGCCTACGACGCCTTCGGCCATCGGCTGGTTCGTTGGTAGCAAACGAAAACAATTTATCCATTGGGACATCACCCGCCAGGAGGCGAACATGCTGGTCACTCGTTGGAACTCCTTCGTTGAGTGCTTTGCTGAGGCCCTCACCATCAAGCCGAAGCTTTCCAAGGGCTCTGGCCGACGCGATACCCTCATGCGAATTGATCGAGTTCATCAGCACACTTTGATCGTTGGGGAACCTGGCGTCGGGATGGGTTTCATCTTGGACGCGGGCACTGATCAGTGGGAATCTCGTGCAAGAGAAAAAGGTGACCCCGCCGACGCCAAGAAATGGAGGCCGTGACTAGGATCTCTGGCCAAAAGCGTTAAATCCCCGCAGGCGCACAGCGCCGAGGATTTGGGGTAGGGGCCTTACCTTTTAGGCTTTTTGGCTGGTGCCTTAGCGGCTTTTCCGGCCCCGTCAGCGATGGCCTGAAGGATGCCCGGTAGTTCGCTTTGGAGAGCCGAGGCCAATTCCTGCCGAACGAGCGCCTTGATGTCTGCGGTGCCCATGGAGGATGCCAGGGGCATTGGTTTGGGGCTTTCGGTCTGCCAGCGCTTCCGGAGATCCGCCAAAAACGCCAGGTCGGCGGCCTTGCCTTCCGCCGTGTTGGCACGAGCGGCGTGCTGAGTCAGAGCCCTCTCCAGGATGTAGCTATAGGAGCATTCCGCCTGGGATATTTCGCCGCGGTCTACCAGATCCTGGAGGGCCTTGCGCTCGGCCACCAGAGTTTCCCAACCCCGAAGCGTAAGCCTTAGGCTAAGTGGCTTCTGGAACGGACCAGCCACACGCCCCTGGGGGTGGGTTCGCTCCTTCTTTTCACCTGGCTTTGGGGGTCGGCCCATGGTGGCCCTCCTGCTTTAGGAGTTTATACCACCAAACATTTAATGCTTTGGATGTCAGCCCTCTAGGGTTGGAAGGAGTTCAATGTCGATAACGCTAGGAAGACCCTCGATGACGCGGATGGATTCGGCCTGAGCTGCCGCAGCAACAGTGGGTGTGTTTTCGATTTGATGAACGCCCATTGGTGATAACGCCGGGATCAGGCCGACGTTCTTACATTGTGGGCATTGGTTTGGTGCTGCGGCAGCACGTTGCGCGGCTTGAGTGGCACCAGCAGCGGAGGAGGCACCTGAGGCCGCAACGGTGGCCCCAGCGGTGGTTGCGGTTCCACCAGCAATGATTAAGAAGATTCCAATGCCGATTGGGATGACGCCGATGCAAAAAAGGAAAAGAAGAGGCAGTCCGATCAGGATCAAGATGATCCCTAGAGCGGATCCACCGCATCCTGCGGCAGCCAGGCCTGTTCCGCCGACAGCCGCAGCAGTACCAATGGCTTTCGCCCCATCATAAGTAGGTGCATTGCTTCGAAAGAGGCCAATCCAGCCACATGTTGAACAGAGGGTGTGGTCGGCTAACGGAAACTGCCGGTAGTAGTCGATTCGCTCATTGTGGCGAATGACAGATTCCCGACGTCGCCTCTCAGCATCTCGGGCCAGGAATAGGATCCGCTCCATCCGTTTTCGATAAATTCTTCCCGCGAACGCAGATAACGCGAGCCAGAGACTGATCACCACCACCACGCTCAGCGTCAGTACTAGTTGTTTAGCGGAAATGTCGATTAAAGTTTCTCGCTTGGCATGCATGGGAGCTAGAGCCTTCACTTCATCTGCCTCGTTGGCTTTGTCCTGGGCGCGCTTTTTCTTCCCTCTGGTGGGCGGTGGCGTTTCCCGGAGCTTTGCCATTCGTTCTTGAGATTCTTGAGACTGTCTTCGTAACTCTTCGCTCAATTCCTGGGCACGGATCTGCTGTTCGGTAGGTCCGATTGCGCTTTGAATTTGGTCTGAGATTCCCTTGGAAGCGGCTTTCATTGCTTCAGGGAAGCCACCCAGCAACAGGGTGGTGAGGCAAGCGCCAACACTAAGAGCGAAAAGCGGTCTGGACCACCAGGGCGAGAAGAACGAACGAATTTTCTCAATCAGCACGATCTCATCCCAGAGATTGTCTCAATATTTGGAATCACTATCTCAGCTATGAATCGCCAAGCTTCGACAGGGTAATGGCGGTGCATACGTCTTCAGGTCACATTTCGACCGCATGGACTCGCCGCTGAATGTCTGATGGTACAAATGTGACCAAAGTTGTTTTTGGGGGGGCTACTTAAACAGGTCGGCTTCAAGGCTTCCAACGACGCTATCGGCTAGGGCCCTCTGGCCATTCGCACCGCCCATCGCAGTCATGGCCCAATCGGAACCGAGTGCCATGATTCGACCTGCCTCGTCGCGGATCTCGACCTCAATTCGGGCGTCTCCGGTGGCCCAGAAATCGGTCTCCACGAGCACCACGGCCACCTTGAGGCTATAGGCGCCATGTGCGGTGGTGATGTCTTTCAGGCCCTGCTTTAGGGTCTTGAGGAACTCGACCGAACGCTCCTTGGCGGCCCATTCAACCTCGCCACTCCAGGTGATGCCACGAGAGCGGTCGAAGCCTGGGGCCACCCAGAAATAGCAATTCTTGTTGGTGCCACGCCTGGCGGTCTCAAGGTAATACTCCCGCGGGAGGGTACGCGGGTAGTCGCTGGCCTGGGCGAGGGTGGTGAGCGCAAGCGTGAGGCCGAGGATAAGTGGCTTCATGGGGTCTCCTTCTATTGGTTTTATCGGCCTTTGGCGATTTAAACATTACGTTAAAAACGCCAAAACTTTCGGCGTTTCGATGTTATTGGCTTCGTAACGTATAAGCGTAAGAACGTCGAAATGCCTTAATATTTCGACAATAGAAATTTGAACGTTTTGGGGTTTTGAGGTTTGCGACGCCAAAACGTCGAGCGTTCAAAACTTTCAACGTTCTTGACTTTAGGGCTTTAGAACGTTCATAAAATGCCGATGACGCTTCCAGGAGGGAACATGCTCATTAGCCTCATCAACCTCAAAGGTGGATCAGGTAAGACCACTTATTCCAAGGAGTTGGCATCACTATTGGCTGAATACGGTCTGCTGGCCAAGGGTCTGGATCTGAACCCCGAGAATGGCGATTTCAGGGCTTGGGCCGAGCTGGCGGCAGTTCCGTGTCGCAGCCTCTACCCAACAGACCTCGGCCTGCTTGAGCAGGCCGCTAAGGGCAAACAGATCTTCGTGGCCGATTGCCCACCGTGGGAGGGCGAGGAGACCCGCACGGCCTTGGCTTATTCGGCAGGGATTCTGGTGCCTGTTGGTCCAAGTCCACAGGATCTGCGTGGCCTTGGGCGAACCCTGGATCTTGTCCGCGCCGCGAAGGCAGGGGCCAACCCCGAGATGCGCGTCGCCATCCTTGGGACCAATTACCGGGCGAACACTGGCTGGTGGAGGAATTGGGCAGGAGCCCTGGAGGCGTCGGCCAGCCCTGAGGAGGACATCCACTTCGCTGGTCTGGTCCAGGAACGCCAGGGCCTCGTCGACGCTTTTGGCCGCGGCATTGCCGCCTGCCAGCAACCCAACGCCGCGGGCGTTGAGGTTCGCGAGGCCATGGTCCGTGTCGCCGAGATCCTTGGCCTCGACATCCCATTTGCCGTAAAGGAGGTCCTGTGAGTGCAGATCCGAAAGCCTGGCTCCAGGGCGGCGCCAAGGCGCGCCCGGAGCACCTTCAGAAGGTGGAGGCCAAGGCTCCTACCATCAATGTTGGTGGTAGGCCTCGCACCCACACCGAAGGAGTCGAGCGCATCAATTGCCGAATTGCCGCTGATGCTGCGCGGGAACTTCGCATATTCCAGCTCGATACCAAGGTGCCGCTCGGCGTCCTTGTCGGTGAGGCCCTCCGCCTGGCATTGGCCAGTCCTCAGTTCATTGAGCGGTTCACTCCCAAAAAGGAGGAGCTGTGATGACTCGCACCGCTCGAACCCCAGTGAGCGCTCGCGGACCTCGGCGTGGTCTCACTGTTGAGGCTGAGCTGAAGCGTTTCGAGGCATGGAAAAACGAGAGGTTGGGGTCCACTGCGCCAGTCGTTTCATGGCCTCCCGACGAGGTCGATTACTTCGGATACCGCGATACCAAGAGCCACGCACCGCGGCGGAAAGGCTAGATTATGCGCTCACTCCTCCTCTTGGTTTTCTCCCTGGTCTCGGTGGCTTTATCAGCCCAGCACTACTATGTTGCTGGGTCCCACCCCGGCCTCGTTGTGGGGCTGGCAGACGCCCCAAACCTGCCAGAACGATTCCGTGTGGCACTGCCTCTTTCTCAGCCACCGACTGCCCAAGCGCAGGCCATGGCCCAGGCTTCACTGGATCGTTTCTGCAGCAGTTCCTGGGAGGTCGCCCTCACAAACGATCCTGATGTGGATAGTGGCTACGCAGACCTATGGGTGGTCCGCCGCGTGAGCGATGGTTGGAGGCCGTCCACGCGGCTGACCGTGGGTGGGATGCTCATCAACGACGGTCTCGTGTCGGCACCCGTTGGGTGCGACCGTCCTCTCCAAGATGTATATGATCAGGCGTTCACGAACGCCGTGGCTTACAAAGCGGGGTGGTTCCAACAGCTCGGACCAGACGGCGGACGGAATGCCTGGATTGTCGGGAAAGCCAGAGTAGTTCAGCATCTCCAGCTTGAGCAGATGCTCGCGAGCAAGGCCCAAGACGACAAAAGGGCACAGGACGCTGATGCGCAACGCGAACTTCGACGGGCGCTGAAAACCGCCAGCCCTGCAGAGTCGAAGGCTCTTCAAGAGGATTACCTCCGCAAGAAGGGTTACAAGGTCAATTGGAAGACTCTCCGCGTTTCGCCCCTTAATGCTCCGGATGACGACGACTAATCGATGCAAAATTCACTACAAATACGGCCCCGATTTGGGGCCATATTTTTGTGATCTTTTGCCAGGATTTTTGCCAGGATTTGCCAGGATATGGGTTGTATTTAGGTTTCAAATAACGCCTATTAGGGCTTTTAAAATTCCCTTAACAGGCGATGCAATCTGATAAGTCGTCTAAATACAACATTTTTGGTTGAAGATCAATGAGTCGTCAAAGAAGGACTCGTGGCTTCGGAGGCCAACGCTCTATCCAACTGAGCTACGGGTACTGCGACCTTCCATCATGGCGCTGAATGGGGTTTGGTTCAAGGTTGGCTAGAACAGGTGCAGGAAGGAGATCATGCCATTCACGGTCTTGACGCCCTTCACGTCGCTCTGCAGGCCGGCGCCCAAGTCCACCCGGATGGTGGTGAACCACCAGAAGCCGGGCAGGTCGCCGGCGACTTTCAGACCGGTGAAGCCGTAGGTTTTCTGGTCGGTGAGGCTGTGGGCCTGACCGTGATCGAGGCCCAAGGTGAGGCGAAGGTTGGGGCCGGTGGGGAAGGCGATGTTGAAGCCGCCATAGGTCATGCGATCCGCCACCACGGCGTAGGGCTTGATGCCGGAGACGCGGCCGTCGAAGCTGAGGGGCTGGAAGCGGTCAAAGCCCTCGCCACCTGCATGGCCCACATTGGCCGTGAACCAGACGCCCTTGGCCAGTTCGTGGTCAAACATGGCGCCGGTATCCCAGCGCACGAGGCGGCCCTGGTCGGGCACGGCCTGCACATCGCCGGGGGCTCCGTAGCTGCCATCGGGCCGCAGGCCCTTCAGGTAGGTGCCCTGCAGGTGGAAGCCCTCGAACTGCCAGGTGAGTCCGGCCCCGCCCAGGCGAGTCCAGCCTGAAGGCGGGTTCAGGAAACCCGGTGTTTTGTACTTGTCCTCCTTGGGATCGGAGAAGGCGTTGTGTTGGAACTGGCCTTTCAAATCCAGGCGGAAGCCCGCGCCCAGGTCGCGGCCCAGGCCCAGTTCCAGGTTCTGGGAGCGGCGCTGGACGCCATCCTTGTCCAGCTGTTTGCCGTCTTTCACCGGGCGATCCGTGCCCCCGAAGATGGAGAGGGCCCCGGAGGCGGAGAAATCCAAGCCCAGGAAGGCCCGGGGCACCATCACGGAACCCGCGTTGAAGACCACCGCCGTGAGGAAGTTGTACTGGATGCCCTTGTCGAGGGCGTTGAAATCGGAGATCAGGTAGCCGGCCAGGGGTGCGATGGGCAAGTCGCTGCCGGGCTGGACCAGCAGCACACCGCCCACGGCGCGGATGCGGCTGGTGGCCTTGGTTTCCAGCTTGCGGCTGCCATCGGCCTGTTTCACCGAGTAGCGGTAACCATCGGGGGTGTTCTGCAGGATGCTGGCGCTGCTGGCCCGGGCGGCGCTCAGGGCTTCGTCATAGCCAGGGTCGTTGATGCGGAAATCGCTGTAGTCGAGATCGCGCAGCACCTGGGCGGTGCCGCCGGTGCCAATCCAGCGCTCGGCGGTGTGGATGCGCATCACGCGCCAGTGGCCGGGCAGGGGCTCGCCGTAGGTGAGATCGCGGCGCTCGCTGCGCACCAGCCCTGGCAGGTTCGAGCGGTGGCTCTGCTCCCGCAGGATGCGGCCCGAGGCCTCGTCCACCGTGAGTTCGCCTTCAAACAGCAGCGGGTCGTTGTCCACGGGCTCGAAGCGCAGCAGCCGCTTGCCGGGGCCCGCAGGGCCGCCATCCGAGTAGCGGTAGCGTTCCGTGAGGGTGAGCGCCACGGGGGCCGCGGCGCTGGTGCGGGATTCGAGGATGGGCAGCTGGGCGGATTCCGAGAGGTTGGCCTTCACGCCGTTGAATCGAACCTCTTTTCGCAGGAGTTCCTCGGGCTCACCTTGCTTTTCAAAGCCCTGAAAGCGGAAGCCGAGATCGCCGCCACCGCCTTCTGCCTGCACGTGGATGTTCACGTCCACCAGGGCGCGCACGGTGCGGAGCGCGGACTTGTCGCGCAGGTGTGTGGCGCGCACGCGGGCCAGCAGGGCGCCCAGGTCGTACTGCTCCTGATCCTGCACCTGCACCTCGTGCCGATCCTTGGGCAGGGGCGCGGAGATCCACTGCCCATTCTGGAAGATGCGGCGGAAAGCCTCGCCCGTGCTGCGCTTGCGCAGGGTCAGGTCGCCAAGGCCACCCTCCACCTCGGTGTAGCCCGGGGGCAGCTCCTGCGCCAGCTTGGCGCCGGGCCCGCCCGTGGGCAGCACCAAGCGGCCGCCATCGCCCAGAAGCTGTGCTGCGCGGGCGCCGGGATCCGTCGGCACCCACAGGAACCAGGGCCGACCGGGGAAGGTGTTCTGGGCCTGCGTCAGCAGGTTCCGCCACCGCTCAGCATCGGCTCCGAGATCTGCGGCGAGCAGTGCGCCGCCATCCACAGCGCCCCAGGCCAACTCGTCCATGAGCGGGCTCAGCTCGGGCTGGTAGGCGACGTAGAGGCGCAGCTTCGGGTTGCGGGCGCGCAGGGCCTGGCTGGCCGCCAGCAGCAGCTGCAAACGCTCTGGCCCCGCGGGCAGAAGCAGGCGCACGCCCGCGGCCCCATCGACCTGGCGCAGCAGTGGTTCCCAGGCTTTCTGCACCGCTTCGAGGCGGGCCGGATCGCGGTGTTCACCCGGCAGCAAGGCGGTAGCCTGCACCTGACGGAGGTCGAGGGTCTGGGGCTCCGGCAGGGAAACCTGGATGGGTGGCACCTGGAGAGGCGCTGTCTGGGCGGAAGCCACGAGGGCCACGGACAGGCACGGGAGGGTTTGAACCAGACGTTTCACCAGGTCTCCTTCGGTCCACGCGGAAATTTCGCGGGTGTTTTTCAAAAAGCGGCAGCCTACGTTTGAATCATTCCTGCAGTCCGCCGGCCGATCTCTTGGAACCCAACCGATACGGATCGGCGGCTGGATTGGGTTATCGGCTTCTTGGATGCGTCCGAGGGAGTCAGAAGTTCCTTCGGGATCTTCCAAGCATCCGAGGCCTGCCTTAAGGCAACCTTACAGGCAGGGGCGGCACCGAACCGAACGCCCTGGCCTGTAAGCATTCGATAAGGATGGTCACGCACCATAGGGTTGAGAGGAAGATGCCAGCCATGAGCGCAGAAATCCGGATCCTTCTGGTGGAGGATGATGCCCAATTGGGCGCCGCCCTGCTGCGGGCGCTTGTGCAGGCGGGCTTCGACGCGACGTGGGTGCGGGGCGCGCAGGATGGCGACCTCCACCTGCGCACCCAATCCTACGGAGCGCTGCTGCTGGACCTGGGCCTTCCCGACGGCTCGGGCATGGACGTGCTCAAGGCCCTGCGCCTGCGCGATGACCGCACCCCTGTGCTCATTCTCACCGCGCGGGACGGCCTTGAGGATCGCGTGCTGGGCCTGGATGAGGGCGCCGACGACTACCTGGTGAAGCCCTTCGCGGTTCCGGAGCTGCTGTCACGCATCCGGGCCCTGGTGCGCCGCAGCTCGGGCTTCGCCGCCCGGCGCTGGGTGTTGGGGGACCTGGTCCTGGAGCCCGAAAACCGCGTCGTCACGCTGAAGGGAGAGGCCCTGGAGCTGGGCCCGCGCGAGTACCAGGTGCTGCTTCTTTTGGCGCGGTCGGCGGGGCGCGTGGTGAGCCGCACCCAGCTGGAGGAGGACATCTTCGATCTGGGTGAAGAACCGGAAAGCAACACCATCGAAGTGCACATCCACCGCCTGCGCAGGAAGCTCGGCCACCGCCGCATCCGCACCATCCGCGGCCTGGGCTACCTGCTGGAGAACACGTGAAGACCTCCCTGCTGCGCCGCATGATCTGGGCCCAGGGCATCAGCATCGGGCTGCTATGGGTCCTGCAGGTGGCCATCACCCTCATCCCTGCCTACCGGGACAGCAGCTGGGCTTTTGATTCGACCTTGAGGATGTGCGCTGCGGCCCTGGTGGCCTTCCTTCAGGATGAGAACCAGCCGGAACGCATTCGCCAGCAAGCGGAACGCATCCGTGTGCTGGATGAAACCTTCACCTCTGAAGACACCTTTAAAACCGGGGAATACCACGCCCGCTACCAGATCTTCGATCGGGATGGACACCTGCTCTATCTGTCCCCCTCGGCTCCGGTGGGCTCCCTTGCGGAGCAGGGGACCGGCTTCCACCGGGTGGATGTGCAGGGGGAGTCGTACCGGGTGTTCGTGCAGGATGACCCTTCAGGCCGCTACCGGGTGGCGGTGGCGGAATCCCTGAGCATGCGGAAACGGTTGGGCTGGCGTTTCCTCCGGTCCACGCCTGTGGCCTTCCCGCTTATCTTCCTCATCATCGCAGTCTGCACCTGGCTCCTCAGCCGCCGTGCCCTGAGGCCCTTGCGCCTGCTGGCTGAAAGCGTCGAGCGCCGCAAGCCTGGCGACCTGAGCCCGCTCCACCCGGCGGTGGATCTCAAAGAGACCCGCCCCCTGGTGGCCTCCTTGAATGGGCTGCTGTCGCGGGTTTCCGAACTCCTCCAGGCGCAGCGGCGCTTCGTGGCAGACGCTGCCCACGAGCTGCGCACGCCGCTGGCGGTGGTGGGCACGCAGGCCCACACACTCATCCGTGAAGAGGATGCGGCCCAGCGGGAGGCCATCGGCCTGGATCTGCAGCGCGGCATTGAGCGGGCCACAGGGCTGGTGCGGCAGCTGCTGGCCGTGGCCCGCCTGGAGGCGGCGGGGCCCGAACTTTCCGAAGAGGTGGTGGATCTGGCAGCCCTGGCCCGGGATCGGACTTCGCACATCCTGCCCCTGGCCCTTGCGAAGAAACAAGACCTGGGCGTGGAAGGCCCAGAGCGGCTGGAGGTGCGGGGTGATGGCAGTGTGTTGGGCATGGCCATGGACAACCTGCTGGAGAACGCCATCCGCTACACGCCTGAGGGAGGCACAGTCACCCTCCGCTTCGGGCGGGAGGAGGGGCGGCCCTGCTTCGAGGTGGAAGATGACGGGCCCGGCATGAGCGAGGCCTTCAAAGCGCGGGCCTTCGAGCGGTTCTCGCGGGAACTGGGCTCCCACGCGGTCGGCGCGGGGCTCGGTCTGGCCATCGTCCAGCGTGCCGTGGAACTGCACAGGGGCAACGTGGCCTTCCTTCCGACGGCGGGACCGTCTGGGCTGCGGGTGCGGATTGAGCTGCCCGCGCCGCCTCAACCCACGCGCTGATGATCAAAGCCTCACTCGGTGGGCAGGGCGCTGGGCTGAAGGGTTTCCAAAGGATCACCACCGTGAAACTTTCTGGACACCACCCGTGGGGGAAGGCATCCCAGGCTACCCTGGGGGCTCTTCCGGCGGACCTTCGATGCGCAAGCCCTTCTCCGTGACCGTCACCTCGGTTTCCTTCGTTCTGCTTCATCTGGCCTGCCTGGCGGCGATCTGGCTGACCTTCTCCTGGAAGCTGGTGGCGCTCTGCGCGGCCCTCTACCTCATCCGCATGTTCGCCGTGACGGCGGGCTACCACCGCTACTTCAGCCACCGCAGCTACAAGCTGGGCCGGGTGCCGCAGTTCGCGTTGGCCTTCGTGGCGCAGACCTCGGCCCAGAAGGGTGTGCTCTGGTGGGCGGCCCACCACCGGCACCACCACCGCTTCTCGGACACAGGGCGGGATCTCCATTCCCCGGTGACGGATGGCTTCTGGTGGTCCCACGTGGGCTGGATCCTTTCTGACGCCCATGACCACTACGATGCCAAGTCCATCGAGGATTTCGGCCGCTTCCCTGAGCTGCGCTTCCTGGACGCCTACCACTGGCTCTGCCCCTGGCTGCTAGGCACCGCCACCTTCGCCTTCGGCGCCTGGACGGGCATCGGCGCCTGGGAAGCCCTGGTCTGGGGGTTCGTGATCTCCACCGTGCTGCTGTGGCACGGGACCTTCTGCATCAACTCCCTCACGCATGTCTGGGGCACGCGGCGCTTCGAGACCAGCGACCAGAGCCGCAACAACTTCGTGCTGGCGCTCATCACGCTGGGCGAGGGCTGGCACAACAACCACCACCACTACCAGGCCAGCTGCCGCCAGGGCATCCGCTGGTGGGAGGTTGATCCCACCTACTACACGCTGAAGGCATTGAGCTGGGTGGGCATCGTGCGCGACATCCGACCTTTCCCCAGGCCTGCCTCGGGCGCCACCCGCCCATGAGCCGCGTCGCCGTCCTCGGCTCGGGCATCGCAGGGCTTTCCGCGGCCTGGCTGCTCAGCCGGGAGCATGAGGTCTGGGTCTTCGAGAAGGCAGATCGCATCGGCGGGCATACCCACACGGTGACCGTGTCGGCGCCCGAAGGGCCGGTGGCGGTGGACACCGGCTTCATCGTCCACAACCGGGTGAACTACCCGAATTTCATCCGGCTCATGGAGGAACTGGGCGTGGCCACCTGCCCCAGCGACATGAGCTTCGCCGCCAGCGGCAACGCCCACCCCTGGTGCAGCCGAGGTCTGAACGGCCTTTTCACGGAGCGGCGGCACCTGCTGGATCCCGCGTTCTGCGGCCTGTGGTGGGAGGTGCTGCGCTTCAACCGGGTGGCCAGGGGCCTCCTTCAGCTGCCCGATGGCGAGGGCCCGACCCTGGGCGAGTACCTGCAGCAGCACCGGTTCTCCGACCGCTTCAAAACCGAGTATCTGTTCCCCATGGCTGGCGCGGTCTGGTCCACCAGCCTGGTGGACATGGAGGCCTTCCCCGCCGCCACCCTGGTGCGGTTCTTCCACAACCACGGCTTCCTCGGCGTCACCACGCACCATCCCTGGCGCACCATCCCCGGCGGCACCGCGACCTACCTCGCGTCACTGACGGCAGCCTTCCGGGAACGGCTGGTGACCGGTGCAGGGATCATCAGCCTGCGCCGTTCGGACAACGGCGTCCACCTCCACCTGGAGGGCCAGGAGCCCCTGACCTTCGACCACGCCGTGCTGGCCTGCCATGGCGACCAGGTGCTGCCTCTCCTGGCGGACGCCAGCCCTCAGGAGCGGGAGGTCTTCGGCGCCTTCACCAGCAACCGGAGCCCCACCATCCTGCACCGTGATGCCTCCCTGCTTCCGAAGCAGCGCCGGGGCTGGGCCTCCTGGAACTTCCGCACCCACCCCGAGGCCCACCGCCTGGTGCTGACCTACCACATGAACCGGCTCCAGCCCCTGCCCACTCGACAGGACTGGTTCGTCAGCCTCCACGCGGATGACCTGGTGGATTCCGCCACCGTCGCCGGTCGCTACGACTACGAGCACCCCCGTTACACCCAGGCCGCCATCCGCGCCCAAGCGCGGTGGTCAGAGGTGAGTGGTGCCGCCTCGGTGCACGGTCGCACCCACTACGCCGGCGCCTACTGGGGCTACGGCTTTCATGAGGACGGCGTTCGTTCTGGGATCAGGGTCGCGCGTGACCTGGGTGTTCCGTGGTGAGCGGGCGCCACAGGGCGGGAGGTCTCGCGCATCCGCGTAGTGGATGCCGAGTGGACGGCGTTCGTTCTGGGATCAAGGTCGCACGTGACCTCGGTGTCCCATGGTGAGCGGGCGCCACAGGACGGGAGGTCTCGCGCATCCGCGTAGCGGATGCCGAGTGGACGGCGTTCGTTCAGGAGTCAGGGTGGCGCGCGACCTGTGTGTCGCATGGTGAGCGCCCCCGAACCCGCGCTCTATGTGGGCGAGGTGCGCCACCGCCGCCTGAAGCCCAAGGTGCATGCCTTCACGTACCCGCTGTTCATGGCCTTCCTGGACATCGACCGCATTCCGGAGCTGTGCAAGGTGTCGCCCTTCCTCAGCTACGGCGGCTGGAATTGGGCCGCCTTCCACGAGGAAGATCAGTTCGGCGATCCCACGCTGCCGCTGCGTGAGCGCCTGCGCCTGGATGCCGAGACCAAGGGTCATGCCTTGCCCGACGGCCCCATCTACCTGCTCACCCACCTGCGCTACCTGGGGATCTGCTTCAACCCGGTGAGCTACTTCTACTGCCATGATCGGGAAGGGCGCCTGGCCCTGATCATGGCCCAGGTGACCAACACCCCCTGGCGCGAGCGGCACACCTACTGGATGCCCGTGGCTGAGGGGCACCAGCGCGAGGGCGGGGTCAGCTTCGAGGTGCCCAAAGCCTTCCATGTGAGCCCCTTCATGCCCATGGACTGCCACTACCGCTGGGCGTTCACGCCCCCTGGGGAGACGTTGAGGGTCCACATCGCGGAATTTAATTGTCGAGATTTATTTTTTGACGCTAGTCTCCATCTCCAGCGACAACCCTGGACCGCCGGCATCCTAAGGAAGACCCTCATCCGGTTCCCCTGGATGACCCTCAAGGTTCTGGCTGCCATTCATTGGGAGGCCCTCTGGTTATGGATCAAGCGCGTGCCGGTGTTCACCCATCCCGGCCCTTCGACGCCCCCGACGCAGCCCCCAGCTTCGCCCAGCGCCTCCTCCTGAAGGGCCTTTCCGGCATTCAGGCGGGCCGTTTGGATCTGGAGGTGAATGGACGGGTGCTGCTGTTGGGCGATCCCGACTCGGCGCTTCGCGCCCGGGTGCACATCCGCGATGCCCGCGCCTTCCGGGCCGGGCTCCTCCACGGGGAGATCGGTCTGGGCGAGGCCTTCATGGCGGGCTGGTGGGAGACGGATGACCTGGTGTCGGTGGTGCGCATCGCGGTGCGGAACATGGCGGCCTTCGACCAGGGCGGGGGCTTCCTCGCGTCCCTGGGCAAGGCGGCGAACCGCCTGCTGCACCGGCGTCGGCGCAACCACGTGGAAGGCTCTCGGCGGAACATCGGCCACCACTACGACCTGGGCAATGATTTCTACCGCCTCTGGCTGGACCCCACCCTGGCCTATTCCTGCGCTGTGTTTGAGCGGGCGGACCAGAGCTTGGAGGAGGCCCAGCGGGCCAAGTTCGATCTCATCTGCCGGAAGCTGAACCTGGGGCCGGAGGACCACCTGCTGGAAATCGGCACGGGCTGGGGTGGCTTCGCTCTGCACGCAGCTCGCACCTCTGGCTGCCGGGTGACCACCACCACCATCAGCCGCCAGCAGTTCGAGTACGCCCGCGACCTCTTCCAGCGTGAGGGGATGACGGACCGCATCGACCTGCGGCTGGAGGACTACCGGCATCTGGAAGGGCAGTTCGACAAGGCCGTGAGCATCGAGATGTTCGAGGCCGTGGGCCTGGAGTTCTATGACACCTACTTCAGCACGGTGGATCGCCTGCTGAAGCCCGGCGGGCGCTTCCTGCTGCAGACCATCACCATGAACGAGCAGCGCTTCGCCGACTACAGCCGGCAGAGCGACTGGATCCAGAAATACATTTTCCCCGGCGCCGAGCTGGCCTCCGTGTCGCGCGTGGTGGCGTCCATCGGGCGCTGCACCCGCATGAACCTCCATCACCTCGAGGACATCGGCCTGCATTACGCCCACACCCTGCATGCCTGGCGGGAGGCCTTCCGGGCGCGGCTGGACGAGGTGCGCGGCCAGGGCTTTGATGAGACCTTCATCCGCATGTGGGACTACTACCTGGCCTACTGCGAGGGCGCCTTCGCCGAGCGGTACATCGGCGACGCCCAGCTTCTGCTGGCCAAGCCGGATGGCCAGGCGACGCACTTCAACGAGCCCTGGTGATGCGGCCGCTCTGGATCTTCGCAGGCGTGGTCTTTGCCGCCATGGTGGCCGTCACCACCTGGGCCAGCCTGGAGGCCAACGTGCTGGTGGGCTTCCAGCGGCTGCTGGCGGACCGCTGGGGGGTGGCCACGCTATTCGACGCCTACTTCGGCTTTCTCTGGTTCTGGCTCTGGATCCTCTACAAGGAAGGCCATCTGGGGCGGAGCCTGCTCTGGCTGCTGCTGCTGTTCGCCCTGGGCAACCTGGCCATGGCAGCCTATGTGATGGTCCAGCTGGCCCGCCTGAAACGGGGCGACGGCGTCGAGGCCCTGCTGCTGCGGAAGCCTTCATGAATTGGATTCGTCAACGCCTCTGGGAACCCCTCTTGGCACAGCTGCGCCAAGGCCTCAGCCCCCGGGGCATGGCCTGGAGCCTATCGCTGGGCCTGGGCGCGGGCGTCTCCCCGCTGGTGGGCACCAGCACGGGCCTCTGCATTGCCCTGGCCTTCGTGTTCCGTCTGAACCAAGTGGTCATGCAGGTCGCCAACTACCTGGCCTACCCGCTGCAGCTGGCCCTGCTCATCCCTTTCATCCGCCTGGGCGAGGTGCTTTTCAGCGCCCCGCGCCTGACCCTGTCGGTGGACGTGCTCTCCGCCGCTCTCCGCGCCAACCCCCGACTGGCCATGCAGACCTTCTGGACCAGCCTCTGGCACGCGGGCGTGGCCTGGCTCATCACCGCTCCGCTGGGGGCGGCTTTGCTGGCGGGTCTCCTGACGCCGATCTTCCGCGCCACGGCCCGCCGCCTTCAGCGGAACCCCGCGTGATCGCGGCGGCGCTCTGGGGCGCGGGATTTCTGTGCACGCTGCAGCTGGGCCTCTGGCTCTGGCAGCTGCGTACCCGCAACGCCAGCTGGGTGGATGTGGGCTGGGCCTTCGGCTTGGCCGTGATGGCCCTGGTGGCCGCGTCCCTGGGACCGGCGCCTATGCAACGACGGCTGCTGGTGGGCCTCATGGGTGGGCTCCACGGGCTGCGGCTGGGCCTTCACCTCTGGCATCGCGTGGCCACGGACGCCCATGAAGATGGCCGCTACCAGGCCCTCCGGGTGGCCTGGCAGCCGGGTCTCCAGGTGAAGTTCTTCGCATTCTTCCAGGTGCAGGCCCTGCTGGATGTGGCCTTGGGTTGGCCCTTCCTGCTGGCCGCCTGGAACCCCCGGCCCAGCCTGCATCCCCTGGAGTGGGCAGCCGCGCTGCTCTGGCTGGTGGCCTGGGTGGGCGAGTCCCTGGCCGATGGCCAGCTGCGCCGCTTCAAGGCCCGGCCCGAAGCAACGGGTCGCACCTGCCGCGAAGGCCTGTGGCGCTACTCCCGGCACCCCAACTACTTCTTCGAGTGGCTGGTGTGGGTGGCCTACCTCCTGCTGGCCCTGACCGCGCCCTGGGGCTGGACTGCTGTGGTGGCCCCGGCCCTCATGCTCCACTTCCTGCTGCGCGTGACCGGCATCCCTTACACCGAGGCCCAGAGCCTGCGCAGCCGCCCGGAGGACTACGCCCGCTACCAGCGCGAGACCTCGCCCTTCATCCCGTGGTTTCCAAAGGTCGGCACATGATCGATGCCCTGCTCGCCTCCGGCCTCGTGCCCGACGCCCTCATCCGCCTGCGCATCCGGCAGCTGCTCCGTCAGCGCCTGGAGGAGGAATCGGCGGGGGGCCTCGAGGCGGCGCATGAGCGGCTGCGTCAATACCTAAGCGCCTGGGCCGCAGGCCCCATCGCGGTGAACACCCAGGACGCCAACGAGCAGCACTACGAGGTGCCGCCGCGGTTTTTCGAGCTGGCTCTTGGCCCCCGGCTGAAGTACAGTTCCGCGCTCTTTGGCCCTGGGGTCACGGGCCTGGGCGAGGCAGAGGAGGCCATGCTGGCCCTCACCTGTGAGCGGGCCCAGTTGGCGGAGGGCCAGGATGT
This sequence comes from Geothrix sp. PMB-07, assembly GCF_030758935.1. Classification (NCBI taxonomy): domain Bacteria; kingdom Pseudomonadati; phylum Acidobacteriota; class Holophagae; order Holophagales; family Holophagaceae; genus Geothrix; species Geothrix sp. PMB-07. The sequence goes on along the minus strand of NZ_CP132333.1, from coordinate 2,941,416 downwards.
GCTGGAGCTGGGCTGTGGCTGGGGCAGCCTCACTCTGTGGATGGCGGAGCGGTATCCCAACAGCCGCATCATCGGCGTGTCGAACTCGAAGGACCAGCGGGCCTTCATCCTCGCGCGGGCCGCGGCGCGGGGACTCACCAATGTGGAGATCCTCACGGCGGACATGAACACCTTTGAGGCCCCGGGCACCTTTGATCGCGTGGTGAGTGTCGAGATGTTCGAGCACTTGCGCAACCACGGCGAGCTCATGGGTCGGATCGCGCGGTGGCTGCGGCCCCGGGGCGCACTGTTCGTCCACATCTTCACCCATCGGGAGTTCACCTATCCCTTCGAGGTCCGCGACGATTCCGACTGGATGGCCAAGTACTTCTTCACCGGCGGCATCATGCCCGCGGACGGCTACCTCATCCGGTTCCAGGAGCAGCTCCGCCTGGAGGACCACTGGCGCGTGTCGGGCACTCACTACCAGGCCACGGCGGAAGCTTGGCTGCGCAACCAGGACAGCCATCGCAACGAGATCCTGGGACTGTTCCGCTCGGTGTATGGCGAAGAGGCCCGCTGGCGCTTTGCGCAGTGGCGCATCTTCTTCATGGCCTGCGCAGAGTTGTGGGGCTTCCGTGGGGGCACGGAATGGTTCGTCAGCCACTACCGCTTCCGTCTCCGCTGAAGCCAGGATAGCCTGTCGTCACCTGGATATTTGGAGATCGGCGCATGAGCGAGTCCCCCGCCCGCAAGCCCTCGGTGATCAAGAAGCGTTTTCCCTGGGGCTGGCTGATCCTGGGCATCATCGGCGTCGGCGTGGCGGTGGCCATGCTTGCGGCCAAGGGAGCGCCCATGACCGTGGCGGTGTCCTCATCCACGGTGTTCAAGGCCGGGGAGCGCAACCCGCTGGTCACCGCCTCGGGCTACCTGGTGGCCCGCACCCGGGCGACCCTGTCGAGCAAGGTCCTCGGCCGCGTGAGCTGGCTGGGCGTCCAGGAAGGCAGCCGCGTGGTCAAGGGGCAGGTGTTGGCTCGCCTCGAATCACCGGATCTGGCCGCTGCCCGCGATCAGGTGAAGGCGCAGCTCGACCAGGCCAAGGTGGATCTGGATCGTGCCGTGAAGCTGCAAGCCCAGGGCATCCAGGATGTCGCTACCGTGGACAGGCTGCGGAGTCAGAAGCTCACCTTGGAAGCTCAGCTGGCCTACCAGAACGCACTGCTGGACAGCATGGAACTGAAGGCCCCCTTCAGTGGCGTCGTCACCCAGAAACTCTCGGAGGTCGGTGAGACCGTGGCCCCCGGCAGCGCCGGCGGTGCCAACGCCATCAACGCCATCCTGGTCATGGCCGACTTCGACACGCTGGAGGTGGAAGTGGAAGTGAATGAGGCCTCCATCGCCAAGCTCAGCAAGGGCATGCCCGCGGAAGTCCGTGTGGATGCCTTGGATGGGCAGGGGCCCCGCTCCGTTCTGAAGGGCCGGTTGCGCGAAATCTACCCCAGCTCCAACCGCCAGAAAGCCGTGGTCATCGTGCGCGTGGCCTTCGTGGACAAGGATCCGCTGCTGGTGCCCGACATGGGCGCCAAGGTCACCTTCCTGGGCGATGCCTTTGCTCAGGAGGTGGTGGTGCTGGGCCGGGAGCAGGTCAAGAAGTACGAGGGCAAGACCTTCGCCTGGGTGGTGGAGAATGGCCTGGCCGTGCAGAAATTCGTCACGGTGAAGGCGGAGAATCCCATCGGTCTCGAAGTGAGCGGACTGGCCAAAGATGCACAGCTCATCGTGGCACCGCCGGACTCCCTGAAGCCCGGCGCCAAGGTGAAGGTCAAGGGCTGATGAACAGCGACCGCTTCGATCTGGGCGGAGGCGAGCCCATCATCACCCTGCGAGACATCGCCAAGAGTTATTGGCGGGAGGATCTGGAAATCCCGGTGCTGCAGGGCATCGATCTGGAGATCCCCGCAGGTGCCTACGTGGCCCTGATGGGGCCCTCGGGCAGCGGGAAGACCACCCTGCTCAACCTCATCGCAGGCATCGACCGGCCCACGGGCGGTTCACTGGAAGTCTGCGGTCATGAGTTGAACAATCTGGATGACGATCAACTGGCCTCCTGGCGGAACCTCCACGTGGGTTTCATCTTTCAGAACTACAACCTGGTGCCGGTGCTGAACGCCTTTGAAAACGTGGAGCTGCCCCTGCTGATCACGGGCGCAGGGCGCGGCGAACGCCGCGACCGGGTGGAGCAGGCGCTGACGCTGGTGAACCTCACGGACCGGATGCGCAACTATCCGCGCCAGCTCAGCGGCGGCCAGGAACAGCGGGTGGCCATTGCCCGGGCCATCGTCACCGACCCTGATCTGCTGGTGGCCGACGAGCCCACCGGCGCCCTGGATGCGAAAAACGCGGAGGAAGTGCTGGCCCTCATGGAGCAGCTCAATGCAGAACTGGGCAAGACCATCGTCATGGTGACCCACGATCCGAAAGCCGCGCATCACGCGCGGCACCAGATCCACCTGGAGAAGGGCGTGCTCGACAAGGCTGTGGAGGTGAACCGGTGAGTCCTCGTGCCGCGCGTGAGCATCACGGAGGCTCCACCTCCGCCGAGCCGCGGAGCGGCGAGCGGGAGCAGAGCGCGGGGCGCTCTGCGATAGGTGGAGGGCATCAGATCCACCTCGAGAAAGGCGTGCTCGACCGCACGGTGGAGGTGAACCGGTGAGGCCGGAGCAGGAGCGGAGGGCCACGGTCCGCAGGACCGCCCGGATAGGGCGCGGCCTAGGACGGGCCGCGTGATGCGCTGGCTGGCGCTCATCTGGAAGAGCCTCATGCGCTCCAAGCGGCGCACCCTGCTCATCGTGGGCAGCCTCATCCTGTCCGTGTTTACGGTGGCGGTCCTGCAAAGCCTGCTCACCACCCTGGATTCGATCACCAACAACCCCAATTCCAGCAACCGGCTGGTGGTGCGCCACAAGAGCGGCCTCACGCAGATGCTGCCCCGCAGCTACGAGGCCTACCTCCGCCAGCAACCGGAGGTGGAGACGGTTTGCGCGCTGCAATGGTTCGGCGGCTACTATCAGGACCCCCGCAACTTCTTCGCGAACTTCGCCAGTGACGAAACCACGATCTTCCAGATCTTCCGGGAGGAGTTCGGCGCCTCCGGCATCACCGAAGCCCAGATGAAGGACTACCTGCGGGATGGCGCAGGCTGCATTGTCGGTGAAAGCCTGGCCAAGAAGAACGGCTGGAAGGTGGGCGATGTGGTGCCGCTCACGGGTACCATTTTTCCCATCAACCCACGCCTCACCATCCGTCTCATCTTCAAGAGCCCCAAGGCCTCGGATGAGAACGCCCTGCATTTCCACTACAAGGTGCTGGAGGAGGGCGTGCCCTACATGAAGGGGCTCTGCGGCTCCTTCTGGGTGCGGGCCCGGCGGCCCGAGGACATTCCCCGGCTTATCGAGCGCGTGGACCGCCACTATGCCAACAGTGCCTACGAGGCGCTCACGGAAACGGAGAACGCCTTCAATCTGGCCTTCGTGAAGATGCTCGGCAACATCGGCGCCATCATCCAGGGCATCACCGCAGCAGTGGTGGTGGCCATCCTCATCGTCACGGGCAACACCATGGCCACGGCCATCCGCGAGCGCACCACGGAGATCGCCGTGTTCCGGGCCATGGGCTTCTCATCGGGGCGCGTGCTGAGCCTGCTGCTGGCGGAAGGCGTGCTGCTGGTGGGCGTGGGCGGCTTCCTGGGCGTGCTGCTGGCCAACCTGGCCGCGGGCGGCGTGCGGGCCTCCCTGGGCGCGGCCATGCCCTTCTTCGCTGACTTCGCCATCCTGCCTGACACTGTGGCGGCCTGCATGGGCGGCGCTCTGGCCATCGGCGTGCTGGCCACCTTCATCCCGGCCTACTCGGCCACGCGGCGCCCCATCACCGAGGGCCTGAAGGCGGTGGGCTGATGCTGGGATTCCTGCTCGCCGCGCCCTTCCTGGCCTACCTGGCCTGGCTGGTCTGGGCGCTCGTGGCCTACCCGATTCCCCTGGGCTACAACCTGCGCTCCCTGTGGCAGCGCAAGCTCTCCAGCTTCAGCACGGCCGCTGCCATCGCCCTGGTGGTGGGCATCTTCGTGGTGGTGCTGAGCCTTGCCCAAGGGCTTTCCCAGGCCTTCGTCAGCAGCGGTCGGCCTGATCAGGCCCTGGTGCTGCGGCCCAATGCCCGCTTCGAACTCAACAGCTCCATCGAGCGGGACCGCATGCGCATCCTCAAGGTGCACCCCCTGCTCAAGCGCTTGGGCAGCGAGCCCATGGCCAGCGCCGAGGTGGTGGTGGTGAAGCTCTTCCCCATGGCCGACGGCACAGATACGAACGTGACCATCCGGGGGCTCGAAGGCATGGGCATCGCCATGCGGCCTCAGGTCCACTTGATCCAGGGCCGGTGGTTCCGCCCCGGACTCAGCGAGGTGGTGGTGCCCCGCAAGATGCAGGGCCGCTTCCCGGGCATGGAGGTGGGCAGGAGCCTTCGCATGGGCGGCCGGGACTGGCAGATTGTCGGCGCCTTCGAGGCGGGCGGCGCCAGCTACGAGAGCGAAGTCTGGTCGGATGTGAACGATGTGATGCAGGCCTTCCGCCGGGATTCCTACTCGGCCATGCTGGCTCGGCTTGAGAATGCCTCGCGCCTGGAGGGTTTCGCGAAGGCGGTGGAGGCCGACAAGCGGCTGCAGCTTGAGACGGTTCGGGAGACGGACTACTTCAAGGAACTCACCAAGGCGGGCGACCCCATCAAGATTCTCGGCAACCTCATCACGCTCATCCTCACGGGAGCAGCGATCTTTGCGGCCATGAACACCATGTACGCGGCTGTGGCCGGGCGCACGAAGGAGATCGGCACCCTGCGGGCCCTGGGCTTCCGCCAGCGGGAGATCCTGGCCAGCTTCCAGTGGGAGAGCATCTTCCTCTGTCTGGCAGGCGGGCTTCTGGGCTCAGGCCTGGCCCTCTTCGCCAATGGCATCCAGACCGGCACCACCAGCTTCGAGACCTTCAGCGACGTGAGCTTCGCCTTCACGATCACTCCTGGGCTCATGGCCCAGGGCGTGGCCTTCAGCCTGGTGATGGGGCTGCTGGGGGGCTTTTTGCCGGCCTGGCGGGCCAGCCGCATTCCGTTGACCGAGGCCATGAAGGGAGGGTGAAGTCGCAGCTAAAGCATTCAAAAGGGAACAGGTAAAGGCTGCAGCCTTGACGGCCATCACTTTGCGATGCACATTAAAGGTGCGATTTTTCTCCTAACCCGGAGGCCCTTGTGGACCGTGAACTGCTGAAGGGCAGCACCCCGTTGCTGCTGTTGTCCTTGCTCTGCGAGGGGCCCATGTACGGCTATCAGATCATCGAGACGGTCCGTCAGCGCACGGGAGGGAGCTACACGCTGAAGGAAGGGGCCCTGTACCCGGCGCTCCACAAGCTGGAAGCCACCGAGTTCATCGCCTCCTACTGGGAGACCCAGGAAAATGGCCGGGAGCGCCGCTACTACGCCATCCAGCCTGCGGGCCTCTCCTTCCTGGAGGCCAAGAAGCAGGAGTGGAATCAGTTCGTGGACATGGTCCAGGCCTTTGTGGGACCCAAGGTCTAGGCTGGACCAGCCGTGTCCCGGGCGCTGAATGCCTATCTCGCTCAGGTGGACTCCGGTTTCCGGGGCCTCTCCAGGCGGCGGCGGCTGACCCTGATCCGCGAGCTGGAAGCCCACCTGCAGGATGAAGCAGAAGCGCGGGGCATCGACTCCGAATCGGCCATGTCGGCCATGCTTTCAGAGAAAGAACACCCCAGTTTGCTGGCCGAAGAGCTCAGCGCAGGGGAGGGGCAGGACGCCACCCACAGAGGCGGCACGGCCCTGGCCGCAGGCATGATCATCGGCCTCGCCACCGGCGGCCACATGTGGTTCGAGGGGTGGCGCTGGTACATCTGCCTGGCTTTCGCCGCCGCACAGGGCCTGGCGGTGGGTGCCGGGTATTTCTGGGTGCGCCGTCACTGGCTGCGCCTCAATCCATGGGCCCGCACCCTGGTGGCCGTGTTGATCACGTCGCTGCTGTCAATTCCCTTGGGCTTCACCACCCATCATGGCTTCAAGCCCACCCGCCTGCTGTACGGGGCCTTCACCGGTTACCTGCTGGAGCGTCACAGCCAGGAGCGCCCCCTCTGGGAAACCCTGCTGGAACCGGCCCTGTTCACGGCCCTCATGTTCATCCTCGAGGCGGGTATTCTCGGCCGCATCCGGTTCCAGTGGTGGAAGGTGCCTTTGGAGTTGAGCTTCAACGCCACCCTGCTGCTGAGCGTGATGCTGGCCAACCGGTTCAAGCGCATGCTGGCCGAGCGTCGGGTGTTGACGCCCCAGGAGCAGGGGGGCTCACTCTAGGAATCCCCCTTGAGTCAGAAGGGCTCCGGCGGTAGACTGGCTGTCTTGCGTGGACAAGCCGCGTGCAGATACCCCGCCCATGGGGGCATCCGGTCGGTCCCAGGAGGAAGAGATGAAAGAGAACATGCATCCCGAACTTCACGAAGTGAAGGTTCACTGCGCCTGCGGCAACGAGTTCATGACGCGCTCCACCAAGAAGGAGCTGCGCGTGGAAATCTGCTCGAACTGCCACCCCTACTTCACGGGCAAGCAGCGCCTGATGGACACCGAAGGCCGTGTGGAGAAGTTCAACAAGAAGTATGCGAAGAAGGAAGTCGCGGTCGTCGAAGCGGCGCCCGAGGCCCCTGCGACCACCGAAGCCTAGCTACCTTGTTCCAAAGAACGGGCCGAGTGATCGGCCCGTTCTTTGTTTATATTCTCCGGGGGTTCCTCGCTTCGCGAACACCCCCGGACCCCCGCGCCCCGCCCCGGCAAAGCCGGTCCAGGGCTGGTGCTCTCCCCAGGGAGTGCCGCATGAACTGGGAGGTGGATCATGCTCGACCAACTTGAAGCCGTTGAAGCCCGCTTCCAGGAAGTGGAGGCGCAGCTGCAGGATTCGGCCGTGGTGTCGGATCCCAAGCGCCTGCGGGAGCTGTCCAAGCTCCGTGCGGAACTGGAGCCTGTGGTGCTGGCCTTTCAGGGGCAGCGCAACCTGCTCAAACAGCTGGAGGAGGCCGAGGCCATCCTGGGCGACAAGTCCATGGATGCGGATCTCCGCGAGATGGCTGAGATGGAGATCCCCGACCTGAAAACGGCCATCGCCGCGGGTGAGACCGAGATCCGCCGCCTGCTGGTTCCCAAGGACCCTGCCGACTCGAAAAACGTGATCCTCGAAGTACGGGCTGGCACCGGCGGCGAAGAAGCGGCGCTCTTCGCGGCGGAGATCTTCCGCATGTACATCCGCTTTGCCGAGCGCCGGGGCTTCAAGGTTTCCGTGCTCGATGAAAGCGATGCCGATGCGGGCGGGCTCAAGGATGCCACCGCCGAGATCCAGGGCGAGGGGGCCTACAGCCTGTTCCGGTTCGAGAGCGGCGTGCACCGTGTCCAGCGGGTGCCCAAGACCGAAACCCAGGGCCGCATCCACACCTCAGCCTGCACCGTGGCGGTCATGCCCGAGGCCGAAGAGGTGGACATCGAGATCCATCAGAAGGACCTGCGCATCGACACGTTCTGTTCGGGTGGCAAGGGCGGTCAGAGCGTGAACACCACCTACTCGGCCGTGCGCCTCACCCACCTCCCCACCAACACGGTGGTGCAGTGCCAGGACGAGCGCAGCCAGATCAAGAACATGGCCAAGGCCATGACCGTGCTCCGCAGCCGCCTGCTCCAGAAGGCCCAGGACGAGGCCGACGCCATCCACTCGGCCATGCGCAAGTCCCAGGTGGGCAGTGGCGACCGCAGCGAGAAGATCCGCACCTACAACTTTCCCCAGGGCCGCGTGACCGATCACCGCATCGGCGTGACCATCCACCAGATCGACAGCTTCATGGGTGGCCAGATCGAGCCCATCCTCGAACCCCTGCGCTCCGCGTTCGAAGCCGAGCGGCTCCAGGCGCTGGAGGCCTGAAGGGGCGAGTCTCCTTTTGTGCCGTGACATGCAAAATCGGGAGGCCATGCCTCCCGATTTTGTTGACTGCCGACCGCAAGACGGAAGCGGCTACTTCTTCAGCGTGACCCGCTCCGGGGTGGTGAGGCTGAAGGAGACGGGCTTGGTATTGGGGATGCGGATGACGGTGTCCGCGGTGCCGGCGGCCAGGGCCGTGCCGGCGGCGGCGCCCAGGGCCGCTCCCCCCAGGGCGTGGTCGTTCTTGTGGTTCTTGTCCGAGAGAATGCCGATCAGGGCGCCCAGGGCCGCACCGCCGCCGATGTACTTGGCGTTGCGCTCGCCCTTGGCGGTGGCGACCACCACGTGGGTGTCGGTGTCGATGCCGACCCCGGCGATTTCCGTCAGGCGAATGCCCAGGGCTCCCTGGCCATTGCTGAGGCGTCCGGCCGCGGCGCTCTGGGTGATGACACCGCGGGCGGGGCTGCCAGCGCTCCACACCAGCTTGCCATCCTGGACGATGTCGGCGGCGAGCGCGCCTTCCCAGGCATCCCCGGCCTGATCCTTCTCAGTGCTGAGTTCGCGGGCGAGGCTGATTTCCAGCTTCGTGCCGGTGGGCACCTCCACCACGATGGGCTTAGGATCTTCGCGGGGCGCGGGTGCCTGGGCCAGGGTGAGGGCCTCCTGCTTCTTGATCTCGGCACGCTTCTTCGCGTCGGCGACCTGGCGCTCCAGGGCCTTCACCTGGGATTTGGTGAGGTGCTGGACCGTGTCGGCCTCTCCGCCGACCGTCTTGCCGGACTTGGCCTCGGCCAGCTGCTGTTCCAGCAGGGCCACCTTGGTTTCGGCGGCCTTGGCCGCTTCTTCGGCTTGAATGGCCGCCTGGCTCTTGTGGTTGCAGGCGGACGTGAGAACCAGCGCGGCGGCGATGGCCAGGTGGGGCAGGGGGAAACGCATGGAGCCTCCATGGGAAGGTGGGGGGTGCCGTATAGTATGGCATCCCGACAGGGATCCTCCGATGGCCCGACCCAAAACCGACCCCCACCTCAACCTTCGCGGCGAATCTGTGCTGCGCACCCTCATCGAGACCTACCTCGAAGAGGGCGAGCCCGTGGGCTCGCGGCTGCTGGCCAAGCGGTACCCGGAACCCCTCTCCAGCGCCACCATCCGCAACGTGCTGTCGGATCTCGAAGATGAATCCATGGTGGCGCAACCGCACACCTCCGCGGGACGGATCCCCACGGAGCGGGCCTACCGGTACTACCTGGACCGGTGGATGACCTCCCGTCCCCTGGGGCCTGAGTTGGAAGGGCGGTTGTCGTCGACTTTGGAGGGCCTGGACACCGATCCAGAGGCCTGGGCCCGGCATGCGAGCCGCACCCTGGCGGAGGTCATGGGCGGTGTTTGCGTGGCCCTGCCGCTGCCGCTCACCCAGAGCCGCCTGGTGCGACTGGAGTTCATCCCCGTCCCACCGGGACGGCTGGTGGCGGTATGGGTGGGCAGCCTGGGCGAGGTGGAGCACCGCCTCATGGAGAATCCTTGGAACCACTCTGAAGCGGTGCTGACGGAGCTGGGGAACTACGCGACGGCGCACTTCTCGGGGCTGACCCTCGGAGAGATGCGGTCGCGCCTTCTGGAGGCCCTCCGGGCGGGCGTGCAGGAAGGCGAGAGCATCCGCGGCCGCCTTCAAGAGCTGGCCGCTCGCTGGCCTGAGGGCTCGCATGAAACGGATCCCCCGGTTCTGGTGTCGGGCCTGGGCCGTCTGGGCGAGTTGCCTGAATTCGAGGATCTGCCGCGGTTCCGTGACCTGGTGGCCGCCTTTGAGGAGCACGGCCGGTTGGCCAAACTGCTGAATGCGTTTGCGGGCCGGGCCTCCGAGGATGTTCAGTTCCTGCTGGGTACCGAGAACCCGTACTTCGAAACCTGGCCACTGGCCACCGCCGTCCGAACGGTAGCTCTGGGGCCCTCTGGATTCGTCACCTTCGCGCTGGTGGGGCCGCTCCGCATGGATTACGGGCGGGTCATGGGTGGCCTGCAGTGGTGGTCGCGGCAAGTGCAGAGGCGGCGCGGGCAGGCCTGATTCTTGGTTTTCCGGCCTGGCCCACGCGCCTGGGCGAGCCCTAAAGCATTCCCGGCCCTTGCGGGAACTGCTTATACTGCTGCGATGCCAAACGATGTTCCCAAGCCGTCCGAATCCGTTCCAGCCTCCCATTCCGGTGAACCGGAAGACCTGGTGGACCTCAATCTGGATGACAGCCCAGATGCCGATCTCCAGGCAGTCGCCGATGAAGTCGCCTCGGAATACCACACCCAGGTGGTTCCCGAGATGGATCTCCCCGAACTGATTCAGCCTGCGGCTGAACCGGAATCGCGGGTCGATCTTGAGTCCGCGCTGACTGAGGCTGAGCGTCAGATGGAGGATCTGCTCCGGCGCGAAGCGGAGCTGATGGATCAGCAGCGCCGCCTCGCGGCGGACTTCAACAACTTCCGCAACCGGGCCCAGCGCGACATCGCCCTGGCCGTGGAGCAGGCGGAACGGAAGATCCTCCTGGAAATGCTTCCCGTTTTTGACAATTTCGAGCGGGGCATGAGTGCCACCTACCAGGATGTGGAATCCTTCCGTTCTGGTGTGGAGCTCATCCGCAAGCAGTTCCTGGAAGCCATGCGCAAGGTGCATGTGGAGCCGCTGCCCCTCCAGGTGGGCGATCCTTTCGATGCCCTCAATGCCGAAGCCCTCACCACCTTCTCCGATCCCAACCTTCCCGATGGCGCGGTGGCGGCCATCTACGAAAGGGGCTTCAACCTCAAGGGGCAGCTCCTGCGAGCTGCCCGGGTGGTGGTGAACCGCATCCATGATGCGTGAAAAAAACTGGTTAAGTTGAAGGCAAGTGCTGGATGCTCCACTGATATGTCATACGATAATTGGACGCGACCCCTGGAGTTCGACCCATGGCAGGTAAACTGATCGGCATTGACTTGGGCACGACCAATAGCTGCGTTTGCGTCATGGAAGGCGGCGATTCCCGGGTGATTCCCAACCGCGAGGGAAGCCGAACAACCCCGTCCGTGGTGGCTTTCACCGACAAGGGCGATGTCCTGGTCGGGCACATCGCCAAGCGCCAGGCTGTCACCAACCCTCAGCGCACCCTCTTCGCGGTCAAGCGTCTCATCGGTCAGCGGTTCCAGTCCCCCAAGGTGCAGAGCGCCATTTCCCGCCTGCCCTTTCCTGTGGTTGCGGCGCCCAACGGCGACGCCTGGCTGCGCGTGGGCGAGCGCGACTACGCGCCTCCTGAAGTCTCGGCCATCGTGCTGCGCTCCCTGAAGCAGGCGGCCGAGGCCTTCCTTCACGAAGAAGTCACGGATGCCGTCATCACGGTTCCCGCCTACTTCGACGACGCCCAGCGCCAGGCCACCAAGGATGCCGGCAAGATCGCCGGATTGAATGTTCAGCGCATCATCAACGAGCCCACGGCGGCTGCCTTGGCCTACGGCTTCAACAAGAAGAACGTGAAGCAGATCCTGGGCATCTACGACTTTGGCGGCGGCACCATCGATTTCACGCTCATGGAGATGAACGACGGTGTGTTCGAGGTGCTGGCCACCAGCGGCGACACCTTCCTCGGTGGCGAAGACATCGATCAGGTCATCCAGAACTGGCTCGTGCAGCAGTTCCGCGAGAAGACCAACATCGACCTCTCCGGTGACCGCATGGCGCTCCAGCGCCTCAAGGAAGCCAGCGAAAAGGCCAAGTGCGAGCTGTCCACCCTGGACCGGGTGGAAATCCGCCTGCCCTTCATCGCGCAGGGGCCCACGGGGCCCCAGCACCTCGAAGCGGCGCTCACCCGCGAACAGCTCGAGGACATGGTTAAAGATCTCGTCGAGCAGACCCTCGTGCCCATCCAGGACGCCCTGGAGCAGGGCGGCAAGACGCCCAAGCAGCTGGATGAGGTCATCCTGGTGGGCGGGCAAACCCGCATGCCCCTGGTGCAGCGCCTGGTGCGCGATTTCTTCGGCAAGGAGCCCAACCGCAGCATCAACCCAGATGAAGTGGTGGCCCTGGGCGCCTCCATCCAGGGCGCCGTGCTCAAGGGCGACATCAAGGATCTGGTGCTGCTGGACGTCACACCCCTTTCTTTGGGCATCGAAACCCAGGGCGGCGGTTTCGTGAAGATCATTCCGCGCAACGCCACCATCCCCATGCGGGATGCCCGTACCTTCACCACGGTCACTGACAACCAGAGCCGGGTGGAGATCCATGTCCTGCAGGGCGAGCGTGAGCTCTCCGAGCACAACAAGAGCCTGGGCCGGTTCGACCTCATCAACCTGCCACCCCTCCCCAAAGGTGTGCCGCAGATCGAGGTGGCCTTTGACATCGATTCCAACGGCATCGTGACCGTGTCCGCCCGGGATTTGATGACCGGCCTCGAACAGAGCATGAGCATCCGGCCCAGTTCCGGTCTCTCCGAGCTGGAGATTCAGCGGATGATCCGCGAGGCCCTGGCCAATGCCGAGACCGATGTGAAGAAGCGGGATGCGATGAAATACATCGCTTCGGCAGAAGGCCTCATCTTCTCCTGCGACAAGAGCTTCATCGAATGCGGCAAGTACCTCACGGATGCGCAGCAGTCCCAGGTGCGGGACGTGCTCTCCCGGGCGCGCCTGGCCGTGGCCTCCCAGGACTCCGATGCGCTCCGGGCCTGCGAGACCCAGCTGCTGGAGGCCCAGAACCTGCTCACCGAGGCGGTTCTGGCTGCCAGCGAAGCCATGATGGCCAGCCTGGATGGCGAGGACGAAGGCGCCGTTCCGCCCAACTAGAGGGCCCGCATCGGCTATCCTGGAAGTTCAGGATGGGATGATGAAACGCGACTACTACGAAGTGCTCGGTGTCTCCAAGGAGGCCGGGGCGGATGAACTGAAGAAGGCCTACCGCAAGCTGGCCATGGAACTGCACCCCGACCGCAATCCGGGCAACAAGGAGGCGGAGGAGAAGTTCAAAGAGGCGGCCGAGGCCTACAGCGTGCTGTCGGACGCCGAGAAGCGGAAGGTCTACGATCAGTTCGGCCATGCGGGGCTGGGCGGCGCCGGTGGCGGCGGCCAGCAGTTCCAGTTCGATCCGAACCAGTTCGCGGATTTCGAGGACATCCTGGGCAGCTTCTTCGGAGGGGGCCTCTTCGGGGATCTCTTCGGCGGTGGCGGCCGGCGCCGTGCCAATGGCGAGGAGCGGGGCTCGGATCTGCAGTACAACCTGAAGCTCAGCTTCCAGGACGCCATCTTCGGCAAGGAGGCGGTGGAGCTCTCCATTCCCCGGCTCGAAGCCTGCGAGACCTGCCACGGCTCCGGCTGCGAGGCGGGGACGCGGGCGGAAACATGCCCCCAGTGCCGGGGCGCGGGCCAGGTGGCCGTGCGCCAGGGGTTCTTCCAGATGCTGGCCCAGTGCCCGCGCTGCGAAGGGCGCGGTCGCATCATTCCCAAGCCCTGCCGCAGCTGCCACGGCGAGGGGCGGGTTCACAAGAAGGCCAAGGTCAGCTTCAAGGTCCCTGCCGGCGTGGACCGTGGCACCCGGTTGCGGTTGCAGAACCAGGGTGAGGCGGGCCGCTCCGGCGGGCGCACCGGTGACTTGTATGTGGTGTTCGACGTGGAACCCGATGCGCGCTATGAGCGGGACGGCAGCGATCTGCACCGCCGCCTCGAGGTGCACTGGCCCCTGCTGGTGACCGGCGGCACCCTTGAAGTGGAGACGCCCTACGGCTCAGACAAAGTGAAGCTGGCCCCGGGCACCCCCGCCGACCACGTGGTGAAGCTGGTGAACGCGGGCGTCCCGCGTCTGCAGAGCAGCGGCCGCGGTGACCTCTACCTCCACCTCCGGGTGGCGGTGCCGAAGTCCCTCACGGCGGAGCAGAAAGAACTGGTGGAACAGCTGCGCCGCAGTCTGGAAGGCGAGACCGCCGAAGGCGAGGAAGAAGGGTTCCTGGCCAAGGTGTTCGGTTCCGAAAAGGCCAAGAAGAAAAAGCGGAAGTAGACCTTCTCAACCCGCGACGATCACGCGGCCCTTGCCTTCGCGCTTGGCCCGCAGCAGGGCGTGGTCGGCCTGTTCGATGAGGTGTCCCGCGCCATCCGCGTGTTCCGGGAAGGCCGCCACCCCGGCGCTGAGGGATACCTGGAGGGATTCTTCTCCGAACATCAGGGGCTGCTCCCGGACGGTTTGGAGCAGGCGCTCGCCCAGCTTGAGGGCACCCGTGGAGGTGGTGCCGGGCATGAGGATGCAGAACTCGTCGCCTCCATAGCGGTAGAGGCGATCATGGGCGCGGCAGAGCCGCTGGGCGGTGCGGGCCACGGTTTCCAGCAACAGGCTGCCGGCGGGGTGGCCATGGTGGGTGTTGACGCGCTTCAGATCGTCCACGTCGATGAAGAGGAGGGCCAGGGGCTCGGACTTGGTGGCGGCGGAACGCACAGACTGGGGCAGTTCCGCCTCCAGGCAGCGCCGGTTCTGGGCCACCGTGAGATCGTCTTTGAAGGACAGGGCGCGGCTTTCCTCCAGGCGCCAGGCGTTGAGCAGCAGCGGTTCCATGTCGTCGAAGCCGTGGAGGAACAGCTCCGACATCTCCTTGGGCTCTGCCAGCCGCAGGATGCCAAGCTGTTCCGAGGGGGCCAGCAGGAAGGCTTCGCCCCGTCGCACCAGTTCGGCCGCTTCCTGGCGGGGCAGGGGGGCTTCCGGGAAGATGCCATCGCCGGCCCGTTGGTAGAACGTATCGTCCTTGCGCAGCCAGATGGCGCCACCCTGGGCACCGGAGAGCCGCACGGCGCGGCCCAGCACCAGCCGCAACAGATCATCCATGGAGGCCAAGTGCATCATCTGGCGCAGCCAACCCTCGCTGCCCAGATCGCGCTGGCGGATGTGCTGCAGGGCCTCGCGGGCGGCCTCGAGGGGCCGATCCTGCAGCAGCACCCAGCCCGGGCGGAGATTCAATACCGCGCTCACTTCTTCGGGATCCGCCTGCTCCACCCACCAAAGGATTTCCGTGCCTTCGGCGGGCACCAGCCGAGCATCCGGGTGTTCGGCCACCAGCACGATGGAGCCGGGTCCGGGGCCTGGGGCGAGGTCGAAGCCCCACTTCAGGAAGGCTGCACGCAGGTTTTCCCCCGCGACGGAGGGGTGGACGTCCAGCCAGTGAATGCGGGGCATGGGGCTCCCTGATGACCTGCTCTTCGGCAGGGAGTGTGGTCCCGCTTAACCCAGGGCCGCTTCGAGGCGGAGGGCGAGGTGCCGGAGGTGGCTCGCCAGTTGATCCAGCGAGGGCATCGGGCCTTCCTTCTGACTGCGCTCGATGCGGATCCAGCGTTTGAGCAGAGCCAGGGCCTGGGGATCGCGCACGCCGAGACGCTTGGAGGTCTGGATCAACATGTGGGAGAGGCGGGTGCGCTCTGCGCCGGAAGGATGATTCTGCAGCTCGGAAATGAGCCGCAGGGCTTCCTGGGCCACCTCCAGATCCTGGCGGATGAGGGGCACCCGGGCATTGATGCGCAGCAGGAAGAGTTCGAGGAAGCGAAGCAGTTCACCCAACAGATCCATGCCCTCGCGCAGGGCCTGGGGCACATCCTGGGGGGATTCGAGCAACTGCCCCATCTCCTCGATGAGGCGCTCGGCCTCTTCACGGTCAGGGCGGCGCATGAGCGGGAATTCGGGGCTCCGCCGGAAGGCCAGGAGGTGGCGAAAGGTGTGCGATAGGCCCAGGGCCAGACGCGGCCAGTCCTGCAGTTCGAGGTGCAGGAGCAGCTGGCCCTGGAGGGGCGGCACCTGCTCCCAGAGGCGCTGAAGCCGAACCCGCAGGCGCTCGCCCTCCTCCATCATGCTGGGGGATTCCGGGAAGAGGCGGTTCTGCACATCAGGTGAGAAGATCCCCACGAGTTCGCCCATGAGCTGCTTCTGGTGGTTCATCAAGAGGGCCCGCAGGTTGTCCAGGGTCAGGGCCAACTGATCGGCATCCTGTCCGGCCAAGGCCTGCTGCAGGAGGCCTCTCAGGGTGCTCTGGTCCTGCTGGAGGCTGAGCACGGCCTGGCGAAGGAAGGCGCGCAGGCGATGCGTTTCGGGCCTGGAGGGGTTCAGCGATTCGCCCCGGGCTGGGTCGTAGGACCGTTCCGCCAGGCGGCTCAGTTCTGATTCCAGCACCAGGAAGGTGGGGACGGCGGCGTAGCGATCCCGCAGGCCCGCACTGGTGGCGGGCTCCAGTGATTCCAGGAGACCCAGCAGGGAAATGTGGCTGGCCAGCGCACGCGCCACCAGGGAGAAGGCGGGCCGATCACTCCGGCGCAGCTGCTGGAGGAGGCGCCGCAGCTCGGGCGGCATGCTGTCCCGGAACAGTTCGGCGTCCATGCGGGGCAGGGACCAGCCCAGGTGGTCCCAGAGCCAGCGCAGACTCCCGCGCACCTGTTCCACGGCGGGCCAATGGATGCCCCGGTCCAAGGGCCGCACCAGGCTGAGACGCAAGTGCGACACCACGTGCTCGAGCAGGAGGAGGGGCTCCACGCGGGAATGGATCTCAGCAGGAATGCAGGATTCCAGGTGTTCCGCCAGGCGAGTGAGTGCTTCCTCCAGTCGGCCCTGCCCCTGGATGGCCCGGTTCACGGCCTTCATCTGGGCATTGAGGCGGGCGACGCTGGCGGCGCCGGGTTCGCTGGCCTGCAGGGCCGCGAGAATGTCACGGAAGGCGTCGCGGTGGTCGGCCAGGAAGGCGGACCAGAGAAGCCGCAGGTTGTTTTGATCCTCGGAAGGGGCCAGCGACATGGCCCGCAGGGAAGCGAGCAGGTCCAGCAGCTGGGTCACCCATTCCGGCTGTTTCAGTTCCGCGAGCAGTTCGCGGTGGGCGGCCTCGGCCTGGTCGCCCAGGCGCCCCAGGCTGTGCAGCATGACCAGGCCCATGGCGTTGCGCGCTTCACCCAGCCTTCGGGGCGAGAACCCATGGAGGAAGGCCAGGAAGAACCCCAGGTTCCGGCGGAGCGCGGCCTGGGCCGGAGATTCCTCGGCCAGCGCCTCCCGCTGCGGGGTGGCCTCGATGAGCGGCTCCAGATCCCGTGCGCCCTCGCGGAGGATGTCTTCAAGCAAGGCCAGGTCGGTCCGCGACAGGCCCTTGTCCCGGACCAACTGCCGGGCCAGCAGCAGTCGCTGGGGCTGGGTGCCTGGAGATGACATGGCAAAAGCATACAATGGTTAGGCCTTCGTCGGCCTTCGCAGGTGTTACCATCGCTTCACCCCAAATCTGGAGGCAGCACGTGGTCAGCAAGCTCGGGGAAATGCTCGTCAAGGCCCAACTCATCACCGAAGCCCAGCTGGACGAGGTGATGAAAATCCAGCGGAGAGAAGGCGGAAAGCTCGGAAGCATCGTGGCCCGGTCCGGTTTCTGCTCGGATCAGGACATCGTGAGCTTCCTTGGCATGCAGTACGGCGTTCCGGCAGCTGATTTGGAACAATGGCCTCCCATCGATTCCAGTGTCATCGCTCTGATCCCCAGGGATCTCGCCCAGCGCCACAAGGTTCTGCCCCTCCAGCGCACTGGCAATGTCTTGACCCTGGCCATGTCCGATCCCACGGACATCTTCGCCATGGATGACGTGAGGTTCCACACGGGCTACAACGTGGATCCCGTCGTGTCGAGCGAGATGGGCCTGGCTCGGGCCGTGGAGAAATACTATGGCGGCAACAGCGCCGTGCGCCTGGCCGACGGCACTGCCAGCCCGCGTAGCGCACAAACCAGCCACGGAGGGGGGGGCGGACCCATGGCTACTGGGACCAGCTCCATGGAAGCCGCCCTGCCTTTCAATGAAGAAGACGAGCATTTCGACCTGTCCGAACTGGAGCAGGAGTTGGATGCGGATGCCGAATTCGACGCCGCGGACGATGATGAAGACAGCGTCAATGTCGGCAACCTCAAGCGGGGCAGCGAGGACGCCCCGGTGGTGAAGCTCGTGAACATGGTGCTCATCGACGCCATCAAGCGGGGCGCCTCGGACATCCACATCGAGCCCTACGAGAAGAACTACCGCATCCGGTTCCGCATCGACGGCATCCTCATGGAGGTCATGCGGCCCAACCTGAAGTTGAAGGATCCGCTGACCTCCCGTGTGAAGATCCTGGCCAAGCTCAACATCGCCGAGCGGCGCTTGCCCCAGGACGGTCGCATCAAGCTGCGCGTCAACATGGCTGGTCGGCAGAAGGTCATCGACTACCGTGTCAGCATCCTGCCCACCCTTTTCGGCGAAAAGATCGTGCTGCGGCTGCTGGACAGCGACAAGCTCATGCTCGACCTCACCAAGCTGGGCTTCGAACCCGAGAGCCTCGAGCGCTGGGACCGCCAGATCTCCAAGCCCTACGGCATGGTGCTGGTGACGGGCCCGACGGGTTCGGGCAAGACGAACACGTTGTATTCCTCCATCGCCAAGCTGAACACGGTGGACACCAACATCATGACGGCCGAGGATCCGGTCGAGTTCAACTTCCCCGGCATCAACCAGGTGCAGATGAAGGAGCAGATCGGCCTCAATTTCGCCGCGGCGCTGCGCTCCTTTCTGCGACAAGATCCCAACATCATCCTGGTGGGCGAGATCCGGGACTTCGAGACGGCCGAGATCGCCATCAAGGCTTCACTCACGGGCCACCTGGTGCTCTCGACCCTGCACACCAACGACGCTCCCAGCACCATCAACCGCCTCATGAACATGGGCGTGGAACCCTTCCTGGTGGCCACCTCGGTGAACATCATCTGCGCCCAGCGTCTGGTGCGAAGGCTCTGCGCCAGCTGCAAGGCTGTGGATACTCATCACCAGCCGGAGGAGGCCCTCTACAAGGTGGGCTTCACGCCTGAGGAGGTTGCGGCCGGCATCACCTTCTACAAGCCCGTGGGCTGCGAGACCTGCAACAAGCGTGGCTACAAAGGTCGTGTGGGGCTCTATGAGGTGCTGGAGATGTCGGAGACCCTCAAGGACATGATCCTCACCGGCGCCTCGGCCATTGAGATTCGGGAGCAGGGGCAGAAGGAGGGCATGATCACCCTCCGCCGTTCAGGCTGCCGCAAGGTGCTGGATGGTGTCACCACCATCGAAGAAATCATCCGCGAGACGGTTCTCTAAAGAGGTTCTGCGTGAGCGATATCGGCGCCAACTACGTTGCCCCCCTCCAGCAGCTGCTCAAGACCATGGTGGAGTACGGGGGGACGGATCTGCACATCACCACGGAAACGGCCCCCCAGATTCGCATCGACGGCCGCATGGTGCCGCTCAAGCTGCCTCCCCTGGATGCCGCCCAGACGCGCTGGCTCTGCTACGGCGTCATGACCGACCAGCAGAAACACCGCCTGGAAGAGGATCTGGAAGTGGACTTCTCCTTCGGTCTCCAGGGCGTGGCCCGCTTCCGCGCCAATGTGTTCAACCAGCGGGGTGCCACCGCCGGTGTGTTTCGCACGATTCCCGAACAGATCCGCAGCTTCGACCAGCTGGGCCTGCCGCCCTCCATCCAGGCCCTCTGCGACAAGCCCCGAGGCCTGGTGCTGGTCACGGGGGTGACGGGGTCAGGCAAGTCCACCACCCTGGCGGCCATGGTGGACAAGATCAATGCAGAGGAACCGCTTCACATCCTCACCATTGAAGATCCGGTGGAATACGTCCACAAGCACAAGCGGGCTCTGGTGAATCAGCGGGAGATCCACGCAGATACCCACAGCTTCAAGAAGG
This sequence comes from Geothrix sp. PMB-07, assembly GCF_030758935.1. NCBI lineage: Bacteria > Pseudomonadati > Acidobacteriota > Holophagae > Holophagales > Holophagaceae > Geothrix > Geothrix sp. PMB-07. Next base: position 2,921,738 of record NZ_CP132333.1, on the reverse strand, counting down.
CCCTGCGATCGGCCCTTCGCCAGGATCCCGATGTGGTGCTGGTGGGTGAGCTGCGCGATCTGGAGACCATCGAATCAGCCCTGACGATCGCCGAAACTGGCCACCTCACCTTCGGCACGCTGCACACCAACAGCACCGTGCAGACCATCAACCGCATCATCGACGTGTTCCCCAGCCACCAGCAACCTCAAGTCCGAGCCCAGCTTTCCCTGGTGCTGGAAGGGGTCGTCTGCCAAAGCCTCATTCCCAAGGCCAGTGGCAAAGGCCGGGCTTTGGCCCTGGAAATCATGATCCCCAACTCGGCCATCCGGAACCTCATTCGCGAGGATAAGATCCACCAGATCTACGGCACCATGCAGGCCGGCCAACAAAAATACGGCATGCAGACCTTCAACCAGAGCCTCGCAGATCTGGTCATGCGCAAGGAGATCACCCAAGAGCAGGCCTTCGAATACTCATCCAATACCGATGAGTTGCGTGAACTCATCAACCGGGGCGTTGGCCTCGGATCCGCAGGGGGGCGAGCAAATACGCCCGCTCAACCCACCAGTTCCATCCTGGGTGGGCGAAATCCCAACATCAAATACACCTAGGACTTCTCCGCAGATCCTTTCCTGCCTATTCTGATGGCACACTTGTAGTCAGCTGCTCGCCGAGGTCCGCATGCCCGCTTATGCTTGGAAAGGCAAGAATCGAATGGGGGAGGTCCAGGAAGGTGTCCTGGTTTCCGATTCACGTGATGCTGCAGCGGCGACATTGAAACGCAATGGCATTGAAGTCGTGAACATCAGAATCCTGGCCGCGGAAGGGGGGAAATCCTTTGGCAAGGTGCCAGCAAAAGCTCTGGCCATCTTCACGCGGCAGTTCAGTGTAATGATTGATGCTGGCCTACCCCTGGTTCAATGTCTGGAAATCTTAGGCGGGCAGCAGGACCACAAAGGGTTCCAGCGGATCATCGAATCTGTGAGAGATGATGTTGAGAAAGGATCTACCCTTCAGACGGCCCTCTCTAAGCACCCGAAGGCTTTCAACGACCTCTACGTGAACATGGTGGGCGCAGGCGAGTCCGGTGGCATTTTGGATATCATTCTTCAGAGGCTCTCAGGGTATATTGAAAAGGCGGTAAAACTTACAGCCAAGGTCAAGGGAGCCATGACTTACCCAATAGCTGTCATTACTATTGCTATCACGGTTGTGGTTATTATCATGGTAAAGGTAATTCCTGTATTTTCCGCCATGTATGAAGGAATGGGCGCGAAATTGCCATACCCGACCCTCATTTGTATGGGCATTTCCAATGCTCTAATCAACTACAGTTGGCTTATTGTTATCGTGGTTGCTCTCATCGTTGTTGGCCTTCGTCAGTATTACAAAACACCGGCGGGCCAACTTCAGATCGATGGCATTCTTCTGAAACTACCTATCCTTGGCGATGTGCTTCGCAAAGTCGCGGTAGCTCGTTTCTGCCGAACGCTTGGGACTCTGATCAGTTCCGGAGTACCCATTCTTGAAGGCATGGATATTACAGCGCGCACTGCTGGTAATATGGTCATTCAAAATGCAATCCTTAAATCAAAGGACGCAGTGGAACAAGGACGCAATATTAGTGCTCCACTCTCTGAAACCAAGGTGTTTCCTCCCATGGTGGTGCAGATGGTGGGGGTGGGCGAAGCCACCGGCGCCTTGGATGCGATGCTGGCCAAGGTGGCTGATTTCTATGAGGATGAAGTTGATAATGCGGTGGCCAATCTCACAAGCTTGATGGAGCCGGCCATGATTGGAATGTTAGGTGGCATCATTGGCTTTATTGTGGTGGCCATGTACATGCCAATCTTCAACATGGCCAATGTGATGGGGAAGGACTGACCGCACAATTCTTGCTACACTCCTCCAAACCCTCGGAGGTGTGCATGCTGCTCCCATCCAACCGTGCTCGCGGCTTTACACTTATTGAAGTACTTTTGGTTCTGGCAATTCTCGGGATCATCAGTGCCATTGCGATTCCGAGTTTCCTCGGCCAGCGTCGGCGGGCCCGGGTCATCGGGGATGCTCGAAGTAATGCATATGTGCTGATTATGGCACTGGAGTCTCGGAAAGCTGATCTGGGGACATATGGCATTGCTGGTGTCTATACGTGGAAGGCAGATGGTAGCCGCCCGTCTACTGATTTGGCCCCTACCTTTATCCCTAAAGGTTCCAGCCAGATGAATTATAGTGTGACAGTGAAGGCGGACGGTATTTCCTACGATTTGTCTGTTACGGATCCAATTCTGAACGATGCTTCTGTATTGACTGCAAATCAAAGTGGGGCTATTGCTCTAAACACGGTGTACAATAAATAAATTCAAGTTTAGTGCTGTTTCCTTACATGTAAGAGTTGTTCACAATGTCCTTGTTTGTTTAGGATATTGCGTGTATATAGCTCGCATCCGACCTCAATAATGCGTCGCTTGTTTGCGGTTAATAAAAATATAAGTTAAGTTCTGTCTTGGCCTTGAATTATTTGTTAGGTGAATGGGGAATTAGTATGCTTGATGGAAAAAAAATCGTTGTTGTCATGCCGGCCTACAATGCAGCCCGAACCTTAAAAAAAACATATGATGAAGTAATGTCTCATGGAATAGTGGATTTAGTCATCCTTGTTGATGATTCGAGTCGTGATGAGACTGTCCTAATTGCTCGTTCACTTCCGTCAACACTAGTGCATGTTCATGCCCAGAATTGTGGTTATGGTGGCAATCAAAAGTCCTGCTACCGACTGGCAATACAAGAGGGGGCAGATGTTGTTATTATGGTTCATCCAGATTATCAGTACACGCCGAAGCTCATTCCATCCATGGCTTCCATCATCGCTCAAGGCCTCTATCCTTGCGTGCTAGGATCAAGGGTTCTTGGCGGTTATGCTTTGAGGAATGGGATGCCACTTTGGAAATATGTCTCAAACCGGGCTCTGACCTTTATTGAAAATGTAATTATTGGCGCCAAGTTGTCTGAATACCACACGGGATACCGTGCGTACTCGTCCGAATTGTTGAAATGTATTAATTTGGGTTCATGTAGTGATGATTTTATGTTCGATAATCAAATCCTGGCACAGATTATTTGGCGGCGGTATACTATTGCTGAGATTACTTGCCCCACCAAGTATTTCGCAGAGGCTTCCTCCATTAATTTCAGGAGAAGTGTGCAGTATGGGTTCGGATGTTTGGCAACGGCCCTAAGATTCCGGTGGGCTCGCCTGGGTTTCCCGGGGGATCCTTTATTTCCAGCAACCCATGTTTCTGACGGGGACCGTCAATGATGCTTGAAAACCCTAAAGGCGACATGATCACTGAGCCAAGTCAGTCCGTTTGTAAACAACACCATTCTGTTGGTAGAGTGATATATTTATCTCCTGCAATCTTGATTACGCTGGCAATTGTGGTCCTTACGATTGCTGCTTATATTCAAGTGGTGAAATTCGATTTTGTCACCTTCGATGACCCGGTTTACGTGACTCGCAACACCTCAATCCAGTCGGGATTGAGTTGGAAAAGTATCAAGTATGCATTTACTTCCGGAGATGACGGAAGCTATTTGCCCCTGGTTTGGCTATCTCACGCGACCTGTTTCTCGGTATTCAAGATGTGGGCCGGAGGTCACCATTTGGTGAGCCTGCTGCTTCATGTGGCGAATAGCATTCTCCTATTCGGGTTTTTGAGGCGGCTTACGAAGTCGCAATGGCCTAGTGCGGGTGTGGCATTTCTATTTGCCCTTCATCCTCTGCACGTTGAGAGTGTGGCTTGGGTATCCGAGCGCAAGGATGTGCTCAGTACCTTTTTTTGGATCCTGACTTCTTGGGCCTACCTGCGTTATACGGACCATGCCAACTGGAGGCGATATGGTTTAGTGTTGATTCTATTTGTGCTTGGGCTGCTCTCCAAAAGCATGCTGGTTACCCTTCCACTGACCTTGTTGCTATTTGATGCCTGGCCTCTTGGCCGGATTGAATGGGCGGGTTTTAGGCCCATAATGAAATCTAAGGTGTTTTATAAATTGGTTTTAGAAAAAATTCCTCTGATGATTCTCTCTTGCATAACGGCATTGGTTACTTTTGTTATCCAAAGGCGTATTGGGGCCATGGTTGAGTTTGGCGGCTGGTCGCTTCGCGCGAGACTCTTTAACGCTGTTATGACGATTTTCAAATATTTGACCCAAATGGTATGGCCGTGGAATCTGAGCGCCTTTTATCCTATGTCACTGGCGAATATTCCTGCTTGGCGTGTGGCGGGAGTTGTTTCTTTTCTCCTTATCGTTACCCTGATATCCATTTTTCAGTTCCGACGGAGGCCTTACCTCATTGTGGGATGGCTCTGGTACCTAATTACCCTCTTACCCGTTGTAGGTATTGTTCAAGTGGGGGGGCAGGCCCATGCAGATCGTTACACATACATCCCCCTCATTGGTGTGTTTATCATGATCTGTTGGCTGGTGGAAGAATCCATAGAACGTTTGAAGATTCCCAGATTATTGACTTTAGCAACTGGAGCGGCATTCATGGGAACTATGCTCACGCTGACTGCTGCCCAAACGGCTGTATGGCGTGACAATGTAACTCTTTTCAAAAATGCACTAAGCATGGATGTTGACAATCCCGTAGCCTTGATCAATATCGGTGATGAATATCTTAAAAGGGATCAAGTTCAGAACGCATATGCAGCTTACATTAAAGCGCTCAAGTTTTCACCGACGCTCTATCTATCCCATTATAGGGTGGGGTATGCGCTGGATCTCCTTGGGCGCAATGACGATGCTTTATATTACTATAACAATGCAAGCCGTTTAAAACCCGATTTTATGGGCGCTTGCCAAAAACACGGACATCTGTTGACTCGTATGGGGCGGTACGAAGAGGCCGCTCCTTTTGTGGAAAGGATTTTACACCTGCCCGATGTTGGTGGGACGGGGTCAGATCCGGTTAACCCCGTTACTTCTCAAATTGACTGGGCCATGATTTTGAGGTCTCGCGATCATCGACCGGAAGCAATGGCGATTCTCCAGGGTGTGCTGAAGAGGGCTCCGGATTCCTTTGAAGCACGATTAGTGCTCAGTCGCCTTTTGAGTGAGTCTGGCTACCAGATGGAAGCTCTAAAGCAATTGGAGAGCGCTCCTGCGTTAACAGGTCGAGATCCCGAATTGCTCTTCCGCCTGGGGCTGGCATTTCTCAGCATGAAACGTGTTGATGAGGCGGAAAGGGCTTTTAACCACCTTAAGGAAGTTAACCCGCAATCACCCTTGCTTGAGCAAGCCTTTTTGGAGCTGGAAAAGGCAAGGCATCTCAACTGATTACCCTTGAACTAGTATGAATACTATGACTTATTCAACCTTAGTCTACTGTCAGCATTGCCTGTTTACGTGTGGGAACGCGTAAATTGAGTGCCTTTACATTAGGGCATTGAGGGGGCTGAGTGTTTGGGGGGTATGTGCAGAAGGGGTTTTTACATCATGTAACGTTCAAACCCGTAATGGGTTTCATTTCCTTGCTACTGTTCCTATTACTTACCAGGTCTTGGATTCATTCCGGGTCCTCGTTCGTGTTGTTTCCGGAGGGCGGGGCAGATTGGATTCGAGTCGATATGCCCGTCATTTTGCAAGGGGTTGTAGTTCAGGAGCGTGGCGCGGTGTTCCGGGGCACTTTTTCTGTTCCACAAGTTACGTCTCCTCAGGTGCTTACTGTTCGTGCAATGAGAGGTGTGGCCGTATTTCTCGATGGATTTGAACTTGTAAATGATCTTGCTCACGGGGACCCTTGGAGGGATCAGAGGTTCGTCACCCTTCCAACACTTTCACCAGGCACCCATCGGCTTATTCTGGCTGTCCAAAGTGCTGACTCGCATCCTGCGGTTCTGGCCTACTGTAAAACTCTCAAGATCCAAACGGGACCTGACTGGGAAACGACCAAGGATGGTGGGCGAACCTGGCGGCCGGCCATGTTGGCTAGATCTCCTCATAGACCGGAGATTTCCTTTGCCTTTCCTACGAGTATTCAAGCACTCCAGCAGGTTGCACCATGGCTGATGTTAGTTTTTTCCGTGACTGTTGGTTGGTCTCTCCTGCGCCTGAAGAAGAATGTGTGGATGCCCGCGGCTTCCACTTTCCGGTGGGCATTGCTGATCTTGTGGGTCCTGCTCGCGGCCAACAATATATTCCGAATTCCCCTTGGCATAGGAATGGATTCTGCAGGCCACCTTGAATATATCAAAGCGGTTGCTCTGAACGGGCGGATCCCATTAGCGACCGAAGGATGGCAAATGTTTCAGGCCCCGCTGGCATATATACTCTATGCTGCAATATATAATGTATTTCATTTTCTGGGTGAGCAGACTTGTCAACACGTTCTGCGCCTCTTGCCGGTGCTGTGCGGGATTGCTCAGCTCGAGTGTTCGTACTGTGTCTTAAAGGCGTTGTTTCCACAAAGAGAAGATATTCAAGTGGTAGGAACGGCTTTGGGCGGTTTCCTGCCTATGAATATATACCTGTGTCAAGTTATAGGAAATGAGCCACTCGCTGCGGCACTGTCTTCAGTCGCTATCCTTTTGGTTATCAGGCGATTCGCAAGTAGGAAAGATCTTTTAGATGCGAAGTTCGGACTAAGATTAGGACTTGTTCTTGGCCTCGGGCTTCTTGCCAAAACGACGGTCTTACTTTTAATCCCTCTCCTTTTACTTTTTTGTTTATGGGCAGAAGGAAAATTCGATAGTGGTCGGAGCCTTTTCAGGAATTCGTGGCGTTTTATAGCCAGTGGGTTCGTTTCAATCTCAGGGGTAGCAGGTTGGTATTACATCCGCAATTGGATATTACTCGGGAAACCATGGGTTGCAGGTTGGGATCCTTCTCGAGGAACCCCCTATTGGCAAGATCATGGATATGTCCCCGTTTCTTTCCTGCATACGTTTGGTGAGGCTCTGAATCATCCTATTTTTGCTCAAACGGCAGGCCCATGGGATGGGCTTTATGCAACCCTCTGGACTGACGCATCACTAAGCGGCGTGATCCAGTCGGAATTCCGGCCTCCGTGGAACTATGACTTCATGTTGTCTTGTGCACTGCTGGCCATCTTACCAATGGTGCTTATGATTATTGGAATCGTTCGTGGCAGAGCCAACAAGGAAGTCCGTCTTTGTCTAATCGCTCTACTGGTCTACGTGGCTGCCATCCTTCATATCTACATCTCGACGATCCCCAGCTATGCCACACTCAAAGCGACCTATTTACTTGGTCTGACGCCTTGTCTTGTCATTCTTATGGCTCGTGGATTGGAGGGCTTGCCGACTAGTCCCTGGATTCGCTCTATTGTCCATGGCTTCTTGGCAACTTTTGTGGCTGCGAGTTATGTGAGTTATTTTATCCTGCGCTAGATGGTCAATCCTAAATGAGTCACAGATGTAGATTTGGCAATAATTTATGGAAATCTAGGGCGCATCTGGTACAGCAGAAAGTGAGGTGTACCCCTGCAATTTCTGGTGTACGAATGAATGTAGTGTTCCCCTGGTTGTTGGACAAATTTGAGTGTTATCAGGCTGTGGGTTTGGGGTTTAGGAACGCCTGATGGGGCGTTCGGAAATCGAGCGACTTGACCCAAACCCCGAAAAATAGACCAGGGATGATGTGGAATTCAGGCCTTGGAGGGCATCCTTAGGGGAGCCCAGCCAAGGAGGCAGAGATGCCAAGGAAGGGACATAGCGAGGAGCAGATCGTCTTCGCGTTGAAGCAGGCGGAGAATGGGGCAAAGATCCCTGACATCTGCCGGAAGCTGGGGATCTCGGACCAGACCTTCTACCGGTGGAAGCACCAGTTCGAGGGGCTCGGGGTCTCTGAGCTGCGGGAACTCCGGCAGCTTCGGGACGAGAACGCCCGCCTGAAACGCCTGGTGGCAGACCTGAGCCTGGACAAGCACATCTTGAAGGAAGTGCTTTCAAAAAAAGTCTGAAGGCCGCGGTGCGACGTTCGCTGGTGGAGTGGATCCAGAAGGGCTATCGATTCAGCGAGCGTCGTGCCTGCGGCCTGGTGTGCATCTGTCGGGCGAGCGTACGCTACCGGCATCGGCGGGACTCCTAGATTCCCTTGCGAATGCGGCTGAAGGCATTAGCGGCAGCGCGGGTGCGGTTCGGTTATCGGCGCCTGAAGGTATTGCTGAGGCGTGAGGGGTGGCATGTGAACGCGAAGCGCGTCTATCGGATCTACATGGAGGAGGGGCTGATGATTCGGACGAAGCTGCGGAAGAAGATCGCACGGAGAAGGCCACTCATCGTAGAGCAGGCCAAGGCCCCGAATCAGCGCTGGAGCATGGACTTTGTGGCGGCCCGACTTGATGACGGGAGACCCTTCCGGATCCTGACGGTGGTGGACCAGTTCACGAGGGAATGTGGGGCGATTAGGGGCAAGGCGAGGCTGAACGGTAGCGATGTGGCGGAGGCCCTGGACCTGGCGCTCCGGGAACGCGGCAAGCCCAAGTCGATCACCGTGGACAACCGCAGCGAGTTCGCAGGGAAGGTGATGGATGCCTGGGCAGATGCCCGTTCGGTGCACCTGGCCTTCATCCGGCCAGGGAAGCCCACGGAGAGCGCCTTCATTGAGAGCTTCAACGGCAGGCTGAGGGATGAGTGCCTGAACACGGAGATATTCCGGTCCATGGCAGAAGTCAGGGGCAAGCTGGTCGCATGCGCTATGACTACAACCACCGCAGGCCACGCAGTGCCTTGAATGACCAGACTCCGGCCCATTCGCAGTCCGGAGCCCAGCGACCGCAGGAGAAGGCCCGCCCCTCGGGGCGGGCCTTCTCCTGCCTGATTCACCCGGTTTGTGTGAGGGTGTATCCTGATTCGATCAACCCGCTCCCAAGGGCAAAAACACTGGCGAAGGGGCCCCTCAGAGGTCCGATCTTCTACATTGAACCTGCGATAGAAAACAGGGGCGGATCAAAGGGCTTGTTGCCTCTCCTTAACTTTGTATGTATTTTGGGGCTATTCGACGGCCACTGATTTGATCTGCACGATATTTGCGCCAGCAGAGTCCTTGCCGTTTAGCTTGACTGCAACACCCACGAATCCAGGCAGAGCCGAGGTAGGCGGCTGCAGGAAAGCATAGCCCTGGCCGATGACAGAGCCCACGTTTGAAGCAAGCGAGGCATCGAAGGCCGTTTTATCCGAGGCACCAGAAATGGTTGCGGTGTCGATGGCCTTTACGAAGATCAGATCTGAGGAGGCAGTTCCCCAAGGGTTCAAGTCCTTGGAACTGACAGCAGTGGATAGGTAGGAATCCATAATGGTCTTAATGGTTCCAGTGTCGCCATTAGCAATCATTTCTTTGGCCTTGTCGTACTGCCCCACCAGATCGCCGATGCGGCCAATGGATCCCTGAATGGCCGTCTTGTCGCGCGCACGGGCACGCTGCCCCAGTAGTGCTGGCAAAGCGATGGCGCTAATAATGCCTATAATGGCCAGCACAAGCAGCAGTTCGATGAGGGTAAAGCCCTTTTGAATTTTCATATGAGTCTCCTTCTGGGCAAATGCCGCATGAAAAAAGATCAATTATCGTGCCAAAAATTGTGAACTATTGATCTGTTTAGATATAGGGCTTGGGGTGGATAGAAAAGGGGAGAGGTCATAGACCTCTCCCCTTTAAACCCACTTGTATCATTTATTCAACGGCAACGGACTTGATTTGCACTAGGTTCTTGCCCGCAGAGTCCTTGCCGTTCAACTTTACGGCAACACCAACGAATCCAGGCAGAGCTGACGTAGGGGGTTGCAGGAAAGCATAACCCTGCCCGATAACAGAGCCAACGTTTGAAGCGAGCGAGGCGTCAAATGCCGTCTTATCCGTGGCACCACTAATGGTCGCGGTGTCGATGGCCTTCACGAAAATTAGATCAGAAGAGGCCGTCCCCCAAGGATTCAGGTCCTTGGAACTAACAGCCGTCGACAGGTAGGCGTCCATGATGCTCTTGACGGTGCCGGTGTCACCATTGGCAATCATTTCCTTGGCCTTGTCGTACTGCCCCACAAGGTCGCCGATGCGGCCGATGCTGCCCTGAATGGCCGTCTTGTCGCGGGCGCGAGCGCGCTGTCCCAGCAGCGCCGGCAGGGCAATGGCACTGATGATGCCGATGATGGCGAGCACCAGCAGCAATTCGATGAGGGTGAAGCCCTTCTGGCTCTTCATGGGAATCTCCTAATGGGCGGGCGCCGCGAAGAGAAAGATATCAATCCCCATGCCAAGGCGCCAGTAATGATTGAACGGATCGAGGATTATTGAGCATTGCGGTATGCAAAACTTGAAGCAGTTCGGAGGTAGGCACCCGACTGGGCTCAACGACTTGACGCGTGGGGTCAGTTGGGTGGCCCTAATGCGTCAACGAGCCCCAGCGCCCCCCGATGTTTCGGGTCCAGCTTCAGCGCCTCTCCCGCCGCCCTCCGAGCTTCATCCCTTCGCCCCATCGCCTTCAGGATCTGCCCTTTCCGCCACCAGGCGCCGGGGTAGCCGGAGGATCCGCCTTCCAGGGGCTCCCTCAGCACCTGATCCAGGGCGGCCAAACCTTCGGGCAGATGCAGGCCGCTGGAGGCGGCCACCTTGCCCAGCTGCAGGCGCATCAGGCTGGGGGCGTCGGCCTGGGTGAGGTGATCCTGGATCACTTTCCAGGCGGTTTCGGGCTGGCCTGCGTGCAGGTAGGCGTCGCTCACGGCCATGAGCCCCCGGGCCCGGCCGCGCACGCTGGGGAGCAGACGGGTGGCTTCTGCCAGCAGCCGGGCATTCTTTCCGGCCTCGCCGAGGGCCTTCTTGGCGGGGCGCTCGTCCAGGGCATCCAGCCACTGGCCCACGATTTCAGGATCCTGCGGTGCCCGGGTCAGGGCGCGGGCAAAACAGGTTTCGGCCTCGTGCCAGCGGTCCTCCTCCAGCAGGATGAGGGCCTGCAGCAGGTCGCCCCGGGCAGGTGAAACCATCCGCAGGCGGTCGGCACATTGCAGGGCTTTCCGGGTGGAGCCGCCCAACAATCCCGGCAGCATCTCGTAGGCCAAGCCCAGGCTGGTCCAGGCCGATTCAAGGGTGGGATCGGCTTCGGTGGCGGCGCGCAGATCATCCATGGCGCCCAGGGCGCTCCGGAGGCTGCCCAGGTTCCGCTCCCGAATGGCTTCGCCGGCTCTGGCCAGGCCGCGGGCCAGCAGCGCGTCGGCCAAGCCGGGTTTCGCGGCGATGGCGCGGTCTGCGGCGGCGCGGGCTTCGTTGAAGCGCAAGAGGCTTGAGAGCGCCTGGGATTTGGCCGCCCAGGCGAGGGCATCGTTCGGATCCTGACGAAGCCGTTGTTCGGCTTCGGACATCACTTTCAGATAGCGGCCTGCATTGAGGTCGGCACGGAAGGTTGGGGCCGAGGCCTGGATCAATGCGAAAAGGGCCGTGGGGATGAAGGTGGTCACGAGGGCCTCGGCAACATGCTGGGATTCAGAATGCACCGAGTCGGCTGGAATGCGGCACGGGATGGCCGCCGGGGGGACTGCCCAGGGATCAGATGTCGGTAGCTATTCCAAGGTGAAGCGCATGCTCTGACCTCGGGTATGGCGCTAAAAAGCGGTTCTGCGGTATGCTAAGTGCTTGTATGGACACGACTCTAGGAGATCGCATGGTGGCCAAAGGCGGGTTGCTGGAAGGCAAACGGGGACTGATCATCGGCGTGGCGAACAAGCGGTCCATCGCCTGGGGCATCGCCCAGCGGGCCCAGGAAGCCGGGGCCCATCTGTGCCTGACCTACCAGAATGAGCGTCTGGGCGAGAATGTCCGCGAGCTGGCCGCCGAATTGAAGAACCCCCTCCTGCAGATGATGGATGTGGGCAGCGACAGTCAGATCGTCATGGCCTTTGACGAGATCCGCAAGAAGTGGGGCAAGCTCGACTTCGTGGTGCATGCCGTGGCCTACGCGCCGCGCGGGGCCCTGGAAGGCCGCTTCATGGACACCAGCCGCGAGGATTTCCGCGTGGCCCACGACATCAGCGCCTACTCCCTGGCCGCCGTCAGCCATGCGGCCCAGCCCCTCATGACCGAGGGCGGTTCCATCATCACCCTCAGCTACCTCGGTGCTGAGCGCGTGGTGCCGGGCTACAACGTCATGGGCGTGGCCAAGGCCAGCCTGGAGGCCACGGTGCGCTACCTGGCGGCCGACCTGGGCCCCATGGGCATCCGCGTGAACGCCGTGTCCGCGGGCCCGATCAAAACCCTGGCCGCTTCGGCCATTCCTGGCATCGGCACCAAGCTCAAGCAGCACCGGTCCCACACACCGCTGCAGAAGGACACCGATCAGCTGGAGGTGGGCGATGCGGGCGTCTTCCTACTGAGCGACATGGGCCGCGGCGTCACGGGCCAGGTGCTCTACGTGGATGGCGGCTTCAGCATCATGGCTGGATGAGGAGTCTCTCTTCGAGGCACCGCTTGGCCTTTGTCTTGGCATCCAAGCGGAAATGAAACCCGAAGGGCCACGGCGCGTGCAGCACCGTGGCCCTTCTCTCGTGACCACGTGCCTTAGTCCTTCTGAAGGCCCGCCAACACCTCGATCACTTCCGCCACGTGGCCCTTCACGCTGACCTTGGGCCAGACGTGGCGGATGATGCCCTTGGGATCGATGAGGAAAGTGCTGCGGATGATGCCTTCCACTTCCTTGCCGTACATCATCTTCTTCCCGAAGGCGCCCAGGGCCTTGAGCAGGGCCGTCTCGGGGTCGGAGAGCAGGCGGAAAGGCAGGCTCTGCTTGGCGATGAAGTTCTGGTGGCTCTTGAGGCTGTCGCGGCTGATGCCGTAGACCTGGGCGCCCAGGGATTGCACACGGGCCAGGTTGTCGCGGAAGTCGCAGGCCTCGGTGGTGCAGCCGGGGGTGCTGTCCTTGGGATAGGCGTAGAGGACAGTCCAATGGCCTTTGAAATCCTTGGCCGTGACGGTGGTGCCCTGGTCGTCCTGCAGGGAGAAGGCGGGGAAGGGGTGTCCGAGAAGGGGGCTCATGGGCCATAGGGTAGCGCGGCTCCTGTGACCGGGGGCATGGCTGAATCCAGACAGAATGAGGCGGGGGCACTATGAACCTGACCGAGTACCTCGCGGCGGAATGGAAACCGGCCCTGGGCTGCACTGAACCGGCGGCTGTGGCCCTGGCGGCCTGCCTGGCGGCGGGGCAAGGTCAGGGCCAGGATCAGGGCGAGCCGCGCATGGCCCGGCTGGTGGTCGACGCCCGCACCTACAAGAACTGCCATGCGGTGGGCATTCCCAACAGCGGCCGCAAGACGGGGGTCCTCTGGGCCCTGGCTCTGGGCGCCGTGCTCAAGGATGCGAAGCTGGGCTTGCAGATTTTTGAATTGGTCACCCCCGAAAGCCTAGCCAAAGCGGCCCGGTTGCTGGAGCGCGGGGCCGTTCATGTGGAGGTGGATGCCTCGCGCACCGAGCTCCACATCGACTGCACCGTGGCGTCCGAAGGGGGCGTGGGGCGGGCCGTGATGGAAAGGGAACACACCCGCCTGGTGCGCCTGGAGGTGGATGGGGTGCCGGTTCCGCTGCCCGCCACGCAGGCCGGACCTGCCGCCAAGACGGGGATTCGCGAACAGGTGGGGGCCCTTTCCCTGGTGGAACTGGTCTCGTTGGCGGGGACGTTGACCGAAGCGGATCGCGCCCGCCTGCGCGAAGGCGTGGCCCTCAACCTGGCCCTGGCCGAGCACTGCATCGGTCTGCTGCCAGAAGGCTTCGTGCCGGGGGCGGAGGCCGATCCCTGGCTGCGCATTCCCCGTCTGGTGAGCGCGGGAGTTTTAGGCCGCATGTCTGGGGAGGCCATGACCGTGATGTCCCTGGCGGGCTCGGGCAACAAGGGCATCACCGTGGCGGTGGCCATGAGCCTGTGGGCCCAGGCCCAGGGGGCCCAAGGGGCCCAAGGGGGCCAGCGGGCCGGGCATTCCCAGGCCCGCCTGGAGGAAGCCCTGGCGCTGGCCTGCCTGCTGACCTCGGCCACCACTCATCGCCTGGGCACCCTGTCGGCCATCTGCGGCGCCTCCAATGCCGCGGGCATCGGCATCGCGGCGGGGCTCGTCCACCTCGGTGGCGGCACGCCAGCCCAGATGGACTTGGCCATCCACAACATGGTGGGCAACCTGGCGGGCCTCATCTGTGACGGCGCCAAGATCGGTTGCGCCATGAAGGCCATGACCGGCGTGGAGGCCGCATTCCGCTCGGCCACCCTGGCCCTGGCTGGCTTCGGGATTCCCGAGACCGATGGCATCGTCGGCCACAGCGGCGAATCCTCCCTGGCCAACCTTGGCCGCCTCGCCCAGCACGGCATGGTGGGCGTCGATACGGAGATTCTCGACATCATGCAGGCCAAGCTGGGCCCGGCCTGATCAGGCCCTTCGCGACTCCACGGAAACCCAGGCCAGCAGCAGCACTGCAGCCATAGCCCCCCAGCCCAGGAGGGACGGATCCGACCCGAGGCGGGGCAGTTCCTCCGCCAGCAGACGGCCCAGGCTGTCATGGCCCGGGCCGGGACCAAGGCCCAGGGCCGAGAGGGTCGCCTCGCCCCAAAGGGCGCCCAGCCAGGCGCTGGGAAGGAGGGCGGCGGCCTGCTGCCAACCCCAGGGAGCCCAGCGCCGCAGGGTGGAGGGCCAAGGGGCGCCTAACAAGCGCTCCCCGGACCAAGCCGGAGAATGCCGGAGGGGATCCAGCCGCACCCGCAGGGCGGGTTCCAGATGCGGTGCCAGGAGGCCGCCCAGCAGCAGGCCCAGCGGCAGGGAAGAAAGGCCGCCGAGGTTTGCGGCCAGGGGAATCAGGAAGAGCAGGGGCGGAAGGCTGCGCAAGGCCGACCAGGCTCCGCGAAGCCGATTCCCACGCCACGCCAACAGGAAGCCCAAGGCCAGGCCCAGCAGGGCGCAGGCGCTGGCAAATCCCAAGCTGCGGGCCGAGGCCAGCAGCAGCCGCAGGAGGGCATCCCGGCCCAGGTCATCGGTGCCCAAGGGGTGTCGCAGCGAGGCCGCGAGGCCGCCGCGGAAGGGATCCAGGGGCAGGTCCGGGAGGAGAAGGGCCCCCAAGAAGGCCAGGCGCCACCTCATGCGGGTTCGTGGTCCAGGAATTGGGAGAGGGCCCAGAGCAGGGCCAGCGCCACCACCCAAGCCGCCAAACCCGCGCGGTCGCGTAGCGCCACCCGCGTCATCCAGTCGGTGCCCAGGCCGGGCACGCCGAGCACGCGCTCCAGCACCAGGGTGGCCGTCAGCCACACGGGCAGACGGGCCGCCATCCACCGCCCCCAGAGGCGAGCCAGCACCAGGCGTCGCACCCGGCTTACCGCCTGGCGGCCCAGGGCCTGGGGAAAGGGATGCTCCGAGGGCATGGCCTGGGCCAGCCAGCGGGCTTCGCTGGGCAGGGCCGCGGCCAGGAAGGCGAGCAGCCAGCCCGTGAGGCCCGGAGGCCCCCAGGCCGCAGGCCACAATGCCAGCAGGAGCGCGCCCCACAGCAAATCCGGCGGCGCCTCCAGCAGGGCCAGGGAAGGTCGGGTGGCCAGGGTTGGGCCCTGGAGCCAGGCCAGCCAAGGCGTCAGCAGGGAAAGCACCGCGATGGCCAAGAGGGCAGGCCCCAGGGCCTCCCAGGGGAAGATCGGTGGGGCTGCGGCCTTCCAGGTGGCGCCCGGCAGACCCAAGGCGAGGCCGAAGGCCAGCACCCACACGGCCAGGCCCGGCGCCCAGATGGCCAACCGGGAAGCCAGATGACGCGCTACTGAACCCAACGCCACCCGGCGGCTCCTGGGGTGTGCAGGTACAGGCCCATAGGGCTGGGCTCCACCTGGAGGCGGCGATCCACCCAGATGACGCTCTGGAAATCCAGCAGGGGCAGGGCCGCTGGCGCCTTGGCCCAGAGAGCTTGAAGGTCGTTCCAGGCCGCATCGCCGGGTTGCTGCAGCCTGGGGAGCAGAGCCCCCAGCCGCGGGTGCTTCCACCCGGTGAAGTTCATGGGGCCCTGCGGCTCCAGGTATTCCAGCACTGCCCAGGGGTGGGGATCGAACACCACCATGGAGCAGGCCAGCTGGAAATCCCCCTTCTGAAGGCGATCCGCAAGGAGTCCCTGTTCGACCGGCGTCAGCTGCAGGTCAAAGCTGTCTTTTCGGGCCCGCTCTCGCAGGGCCAGGAGCAGCTTTTCCACGGATTCGTCCCCGGCGGGGTACAGCAGGTGGAGCACGCCTGGACCCTTGGGCGGGGCGGTGCCCGCGGTGATCTCCTGGCTGTCGAAGCCCAGCGTTTCGGGCCACAGGCCCTTGCTGGGTCGGGCGTTGAGGGCCAGCAATTGGGGCGGGAAGGCCTCCTGCCGCCATCGCTCCAGCAGCTGCAGCGCACCCACACCCATCCGGCTCCAGGTCACCAGCTGGGCGTGCATGGGTTGGGTCACCAGGCGGTGGGTCGGAGGCACTTCCGTTTGCCGCCGCTGGGCTGGAGCGCCGATGGTCAGCCAGCCTTTCTGGAGGGCGGCCATGACTCCAGCAGCATCAGGCAGCAGGCGGAAGCGGATGCCTTCGATGCGGGGTTTGAGAAAGTGATCGCGCCGGGTGAACACCCAGGCACCGGGTTCTTTCCGGAACGCGAAGGGGCCGGAACCTCGTTCGGGGTGGGCCTCCTGCGCGATGGGGACGCGTGCCAGCTCCATGAGCAGGCGGCCTGCGGGTTTGGAGGAGCGGATCCAGGGATGGCCCTGGTCCATGCCCACCTGCGCGCCCTCCAGAATGGCCCGCTTCGTGGGACTGGCCTTGGAATTCTGCAGCAGCTCCTGGAAGGTCCACACCACATCCTCGGCGCGCACCGGGCTGCCGTCGGTGTAGCGGGCGTCCGACCGCAGCGTGAACACCAGGGTTCCGTTCTTCTGCGCCTTCCAAGTGGCAGCCAGACGGGGCACCACTTTCCCCGTGGGGGACAGCCCAACCAGTGCATCCCCGGCCAGGGATTGCAGGATCCACTGCTCGTAGCTATCGCCCTGGATGAAGTCCAGGGGGCCTGGATCGCGGGAAATGGATTCCTCCACCATTTGGGCGGTCAGGGGGAGGGGCAGGGCGGCCAGGCAGGCGAGGCCCAGAAGCAGAAGCAAGCGGCGCATGGGGGATCCGGGGATTTCCTCTAGGATGCGCCGGACGGGCCTCCAGAGAAAGATGCTTCCTGACCTCCGGCGGGTCGATTGGTGTTGCTACTCTAAATGCCTGGAGGCCCGGTTGGCGGATCTTTCACACTCGAAGCTTTGGTGGTGGTGGCCCCTCATGGCCCGCCACCGGCGGACCTTGTACTGGGGGCTGGCGGCCACCATCTGGTGCAGCGTGGCGGCTTCGGTGGTGCCCTACTGGTCAGGCCGGGCCGTGAACGCCCTGGAGCGACAGGATTGGCATGGCTCGAGGGTCTTCCTGGCCTGGATGCTGGGCTTTACGCTGGCGGCGGGCATCGGGCGCTACCTCATGCGGAACACCCTCATCGGCCTCAGCCGGGAGGTGGAACGGGAGCAGCGCGAATCCCTCTACAGCTTTCTGTTGGGCCGCCCGTTCGCCTTCTACGAGCGGCAGCGGGTGGGCGACCTCATGTCTCGCCTGGGCGATGATGTCGGCACCGTGCGCATGGCCACCGGCCCCGGCCTCATGAGCTTCCTGCAGGTGCTGTCCATCCTGCCCGTGACGCTCGGCCTCATGTTCCACACCAGCTGGCGCCTCACCTTGGCGGTGATGCTGCCCTTCTGTTTTCTGGCCCTGGGTTTCTACATCATCGGCAAGTGGAGCCACATGGTGCAGCAGAAGCTGCAGCTAGCCTTCTCGGCCCTGACCACCTTCAGCCACGAGACCATCAGCGGTGAGCGGGTGGTGCAGGCCTTCGGGCTGGAGGCGGCCCGCGTGGCGCAGTTCGGCGCCCTGAGCCGCCGCCACGCCATGCTCAGCATGAAACAGTCGGTGATCTTCAGCGCCTACGCCCCGCTCTCGGCGCTCATCAGCGGCGTGTCCCTGCTGGTGCTGGTGGCCTATGGCGGCAGCCTGGTGGTGCGCCATGCCCTGACCCTGGGCGATCTCACGGCCTTCACCGGCTTTCTGGTGGCCCTGGCCTGGCCCATGATGAGCATGGGGTGGTCCGCCAACCTGTTCCAGCGCGCCAAGGCCGGGCAGGAGCGCCTGGATCAGTTGCTGAACAGCCCAGAGCCCTCATTGCCACCCGCTGAGAGCATTACCTTGCCAGAGGTTCCCGCCGCCCTGAGGCTGGAGCAACTGAGCCACCGTTTTGAAACCGGCCGCGGCCTGGGGCCCCTGGATCTCAGCCTGGCGCCTGGCGACAGCCTGGCGGTGGTGGGCGGCATTGGTTCGGGCAAGACCTTGCTCCTGCAGGTGCTGGCGGGCCTGCGTGAGCCCCAGGCGGGGCGCATGCTGGTGGATGGCGAGTCCCTGTCGGAGAAGACCATCCGCCGCCACTGGGCGGGGCTGGGCTGGGTGCCGCAGGAAGCCTTCCTGTTCTCGGACACGCTGCGGACGAATCTGGCCATGGGCCGGCCCGAGGCCACCGAAGAGGAAATCTGGGAGATCGCCCGGGTGGTGGCCATGGACGAATTGATCCGCCGCCTGCCCGAGGGGTTGGACACCATCGTGGGAGAGCGGGGCGTGATCCTCAGTGGCGGCGAACGCCAGCGCACGGCCCTGGCGCGCGCCCTGCTGCGCCGTCCGCGTCTGCTGCTGCTGGACGATGCGCTGTCTGCGGTGGATGCCGAAACCGAAAGCCGCATCCTGGAGAACCTGCGGGGCTTCCTGGGCACCTCTACCCTGGTGCTGGCGACCCATCGCGTGTTCGTGGCCGAAACCTGCGCCCGGGTGCTGGTGCTGGAAGAAGGGCTCCCCATCCAACTCGGCACACCGGAAGAACTGGCCGCGCAAGCCAGTCTCTTCGCCCGGCTCAAGCGCCTTCAGAGCCTGGAGCGGGAGCTGGTGCGGGGAGCCTGACCTAGGCCCCTTCGCGGAAGGTCACCTTGTTGATCTCGGCAAAGGTGGTGATGCCCATGCGCACCTTCTCGATGGCGCTTTCCCGCAGGAATTGCATGCCATGGCGGCGGGCGGCGGCCTTCACCTCGCGCACGGGGGCACGCTGGATGAGCAGCTCGCGGATCTCATCGTTGAGGCCCATGAACTCGATGATGGCCTGGCGGCCCCGGAAGCCGGTGCCGTGGCAGTCCACGCAACCCACGCGGTCGAAGAGGGTGGCGGTGCGCAGCCAGGCTTCGTCGACGCCGTTCTCCTCCAGTTCCTGGGGGGTGGGTTTCGGCGCCGGGCGCTTGCACTTGGGGCAGAGCACGCGCACCAGGCGCTGAGCCAGGATGCAGTTGAGTGACGACACGAAGTTGTAGACTTCGACGCCCATGTGCTGGAAGCGGCCCAGCACGTCCAGCACGTTGTTGGCGTGGACGGTGGTGAAGACCAGGTGGCCCGTGAGGGCCGACTGGATGGCGATCTGGGCGGTCTCGGGGTCGCGGATCTCACCCACGAGGATCTTGTCGGGGTCGTGGCGGAGGATGGAGCGCAGGCCCAGGGCGAAGGTGAGGCCCTTCTTCTCATTCACGGGGATCTGGGTGACGCCTTCGAGCTGGTATTCGACCGGATCCTCGATGGTGATGATCTTGTCTTCCGGCGCCTTGATTTCGCTGAGCACGGCGTAAAGGGTGGTGGTCTTGCCCGATCCCGTGGGGCCCGTTACCAGGAACATGCCGTAGGGCTCGTGGGCGAAGCGGCGCAGGCGCTTGAGCTCGTGGTCGGAGAAGCCGAGGATCTCCAGGCTGAGGGCCTGGAATTCCTCCGTGAGGTTCTCCTTGTCCAGGATGCGGATGACGGCGTCTTCGCCGTGGATGGTGGGCATGATGCTCACGCGGAAGTCGATGGCCCGGCCGCGCACCTTGAGTTTGAATCGGCCGTCCTGCGGCTTGCGCTTCTCGGCGATGTCGAGTTCAGACATCACCTTTACGCGGCTGATGATGGGCGAAGCAAAACGCCGGTCGATGGGCTCGGCGGCGGGGTAAAGGCTGCCATCAATGCGGTACTTGATCTGAAAGCCCGTGGAGGTGGTCTCCAGGTGGATGTCGGAGGCGCGCCGCTGCAGGGCGTTGAAGATGGTGGTGTCCACCAGGCGCACGATGGGCGCCTCATCCTTGTCCGTAAGGCGCTCCAGATCCAGCACCTCGTCGTCCAGGTCTTCCTCGTGCAGCACTTGAATCTTCAGGGCTTCGCCAGCTTCATCCATGACCTTCTGGCCGCTTTCGGATTTCTTGAGCACTTCCTGGATCTGGGCCAGGGGGGCGCCCGCAAAGCGGAGGGGGCGCTTGAGCCGCAGGCGCAGCATGTCCTGGGTGGGGATGTCCAAAGGATCGGCCATGGCCAGCCAAAGCACACCTTCGCGCTCCTGCACGGGTACGAAATGGTGTTTGAGCATCAAATCGAGGGGCAGGGCCTGGAACAGGGCGAAATCCACCGGCTCCCGGGTGAGGTCCAGGGTCGGGTAAAGATCGCGGACCGGGCGGAAATCGGTCAGCGTCTTGTCGCCGGGGGCAACGGTATCCGTGGGGACCTGCTGAGGTGTGGTGGACATGGAAGCATCCTATCGGAAGGCCATGGATGTCTGATCGGCAGAATTGGACCTGAGTCACAAAGGATGGAAGGGTTAGCTTCGAACGTTGACCTGCGCTGGACCGGCACTCCACAATGATCTGTCCTGGAGGCTCCATGCGTGGGTACGCGTCCCTCCTGCTACTGATCCTGGTAGCAGTGGCCCTGCCGATCATCATTTGGAATTTGTCGTGGTTGCTGCGCCCGAGTTGGCCCAGCGCCGCGAAGTACGCGTCGTACGAATGCGGCATCACCGCGCGCGGCGAGGCTCGCGAGAAATTCTCCGTGCGCTACTACCTGGTGGCGGTCATGTTCCTCGTGTTCGACGTGGAAACGGTCTTCCTCATGCCCTGGGCCATCCAGATGAAGGAACTGGCCGTCTTCGGCGCCATCGAGCTGGGCCTCTTCCTCTTCCTGCTGCTGTTTGGCTACGGCTACATCTGGTCCAAGGGAGCCCTCACATGGGAATGAATCAGCCCACCGCCCTTGAGAACATCCTCATCACCACCAAGGTCGAGAAGGTCATGAACTGGTCCCGCGCCACCAGCGTGTGGCCCGTGACCTTCGGTCTGGCCTGCTGCGCCATCGAGATGATGGCCGCCGGCGCCAGCCGCTTCGACTTCGACCGCTTTGGCGCTGGCATCTTCCGCGCCACGCCCCGTCAGGCCGATTTGATGATCATCGCGGGCACGGTGACCTACAAGATGGCCCCGATCATCAAGACCCTCTACGACCAGATGCCCGAGCCCAAGTGGGTGATCGCCATGGGCTCCTGCGCCACCGCTGGCGGGCCCTTCGATTCGTACCACACCATCCAGGGCGTCGATAAGGTCATTCCGGTGGACGTGTTCATCCCCGGCTGCCCGCCCCGGCCCGAGTCGCTCATCTACGGCTTCATGAAGTTGCAGGACAAGATCATGACCAGCAGCCTGGCTGATCGGTACAAGGACATCTTCGAGGAGGTCGGCTGATGTCGGACGAAACCCTCCCCCAGACGCCGGCCCAGACGCCGAACATTCCGGAAGCCCCCGCCGGGCCCTACGTCTACGACTACGCGGCCTCACCTCAGCGCCAGATCGTGCTGCCGAAGACGGTGCCCGTGCCCAGCCTGAAGACCTATCAGGCCGAAGTCGCCGCCGCCGCTGCCGCTGATGAAGCGAAGTGGCAGAAACAGCTGGCGGACTTCGAGGTGGCCAAGGCCAAGGCCGAAGCCGAGGGCAAGGACGCGCCCAAGCCCCCGGTGCGCGCCGTGCCCCGCAAGGATGACAACGACCTCAAGACCCCCTGGCCCCAGGAGGCGAAGGATGCCGACCTGCTGCACCTCCAGGAAGTGCTGGGCGCCAAGGTCGAGGAGATCTTCGAGCAGGCTGGTGAGCTGACTTGCCAGGTGGCCAAGGAATCGATTCTTGAGGTGCTGCAGCTCTGTCGCCAGGATGCGGCCCTGAATTACGAGATGCTGGCGGACCAATCCGCCACGCACTATCCCGCCGCCAAGGATTTCGCCTTCAGCGTGGTCTACCACCTGACCAGCATCAGCCGCCGCAAGCGCCTGCGCCTGCGCATCCTGGTGCCCGAAGGCTTCCAGCCCGAAAGCGCCTGCGCGGTGTATCCCAGCGCCAACTGGATGGAGCGGGAGATCTACGACATGCTGGGCATCCGCTTCGCGAACCACCCCGACATGACCCGCATCCTCTGCCCCGAGGATTGGGAAGGCTATCCGTTGCGCAAGGACTACCCCGTGGTGGGATGGGGCCAGCGCGACATTTCGTTCCGTGAGGACCGCGGGGGCATGCTTGAGCGCATCGCCATGCAAAAGGCCGGTCAGCTGGGCATCAACCTGAAGCAACCCAAGGCGGACTAGGAGCGGACGGTGTTCAAGAACGAGGAAATGGAGATCAACCTGGGCCCGCAGCACCCGTCCACACACGGTGTGCTCCGGGTGAAGCTGCGGCTGGATGGTGAGACCATCACCCACTGTCGGCCCATGATTGGCTACCTGCACCGCGGCGTGGAGAAGATCTGCGAAAACCAGACCTTCTTTCAGGGCCAGGTGTGGACCGACCGCATGGACTACTGCTCCGCCGTGGCCAACAACCTGGGCTGGGCGGAAGCCAATGAGAAGCTCTTCGGCATCACGGTGCCCCGGCGCGCCCAGTACATCCGCACCATGCTCAATGAGTTCAACCGCCTGGCCTCGCACCTGATCTGGCTCGCGACCCACGCGCTCGACATTGGCGCCATGACGGTTTTCCTCTACGCCTTCCGCGAGCGCGAAGACATCCTCGACATGAACGAGGCGTTCTGCGGCTCCCGCCTGACCACCACGGCTTTCCGCATTGGCGGCCTGCGCGAGGACCTGCCCCCCGGCTTCGAGAAGATGGTCCAGAAGTTCCTGGCCAAGTTCGAGACCTGCCTCGAGGAGTACGAAAACCTGCTCAGCGAGAACCGCATCTGGAAGAAGCGCACCGTGGGCGTGGCCAAGCTCAGTGCCGAGGATGCCATTGGTCTGGGTGTCACCGGGCCTGTGCTGCGCGCCGCCGGTGTGCCCTACGACATCCGCAAGGCCTTCCCCTATGCCGCCTACGCGGAGATGGATTTCGAGGTGCCCACCCGCACCGAGGCCGACACCTACGCGCGGTACCTGGTGCGCATGGCGGAAATGCGGCAGAGTGCCCGCATCATCCAGCAGTGCATGGACGGCATGCCCGAAGGGCCCGTCATGGCCAAGCTGCCCAAGATCCTCAAGGCCGAAGTCAACGAGGTCTACCACGCCACCGAAGCCCCCAAGGGCGAGATCGGCTACTACCTCGTGGGCGAGAAGGGCAGCGGCAATCCCTACCGCTTCCATGTGCGGGCCCCCGGATTCATCAACCTCCAAGCCCTGCCCAAGATGGCCGAGGGTGCGCTGATCGCCGACATCGTGGCGGCCATCGGCACCCTGGACATCGTGCTCGGCGAGATCGACCGCTAGTCGACGAGGATTCCCACCCATGCCGATTCCGACCCTCACTCAGTCCATCGTGATCACGCTCATCCAGTGTCTGCTGGTGGTGATCTTCGTCTTCGTCGTCGTGCCCCTCACCGTGTTCGCCGAGCGCAAGGTGCTGGGCTACCTCCAGCAGCGCCTGGGATCGACCCGCGTGGCCAGCGGCCATGTGGCCATCACCGGCTGGATGAACCGCGGCATGTGGAAATGGGGACGTGTCCCCGTGCTTTCCTACTGGCGCGGCATCCCCGGCCTCGTGGCCGACGTGCTGAAGCTCATCCTCAAAGAGGACATCCTCCCCGCCAAGGCCGACAAGTTCGTGTTCTTCATCGCCCCGGCCCTCAGCATGGTGGCCGCGGTGGTGGTGTTCGCCGCTGTCTCCTTCGTGCCTGGCGTCTTCTTTACCTTCCCCAAGTGGTTCCCCTACCTGGGCGGCCTGCCGGTCTCCGGCGGTATCGCTGACATCAATGTCGGCCTGCTCTGGATCCTGGGCGTCGCCAGTGTGGGCGTCTACGGCATTGTGCTGGCCGGTTGGGCCTCCAACTCGAAGTATCCCCTGCTGGGCGGGCTGCGCAGCGCGGCCCAGATGGTCAGCTACGAAGTGCCCCTGGCCCTGAGCCTGCTGGCCCCGGTGGTGCTCTCCGCCAGCCTCAACTTCGGCGAGATGTCCGCCCGCATGGCCACGGGCATGCCCGCCTGGGCGCTGATTCCGCAGATTCTGGGTTTCCTGCTCTACCTCACCTGCGGCTTCGCCGAAACCAACCGCCTCCCCTTCGACATGCCGGAAGCGGAAAACGAACTGGTGGCGGGCTTCCACACCGAGTATTCGGGCATGAAGTTCGGTTTCTTCTACCTGGCCGAGTACATCAACATGACCGTGGTGGCGGCGCTGGCTTCGGGCTTCTTCCTGGGCGGCCCCTGGCTGCTGCCCTTCGGCCTGCAGGGCTTGCTGAACCCGCATCTTCCGGCCGTTCTGTCCTGGTTCGGCGAACCCCACGCCATCTTCTTCGTGGTGAAGATCATCTTCATCCTCTTCACCTACATCTGGGTGCGCGGCACGATCCCCCGCTACCGCTATGACCAGGTCATGAGCGTGGCGTGGAAGTATCTGATCCCCGTGGCCCTGGTCAACCTCTTGCTGGCGGCTGTCGTCCGCTGCTTCGCCGTCTAGGGGACTGCCATGAACAAGCTACTGAGGACCCTGATCCCCTTCGACATTGCCAAAGGCCTGTCCATCACGGGCAAGCACTTCGCCAAGGTGTTCTTCTCGGCCAACCGCCGCAAGGTGCCCTTCCACATCACGTCCGAATACCCCGAGGTGCCCGCCAAGGTTCAGCCTCGGTACCGCGGTCGCCTCACCCTGCTGAAGGATGAGCAGGGCGAAATCAAGTGCGTGTGCTGCCTGGCCTGCGAAAAGATCTGCCCCACCCAGGTGATCACCATCGAGAAAGGCAAGAAGGAAGGCCGCAAGATGCCCTTCCCCGTGCGCTACGACTTCGAGATGGAGCGCTGCATCTTCTGCGAATTCTGCGTGGAGAGCTGCGGCTTCGATTCCATCATCCTGAACCACCAGTTCGAGTTGGCCGCCTACAACCGGGAGGATTTCTCCATCGGCATGGAAGGCCTGGCCCAGAACATGTACGAGCCCTCTCCGGTGGGCAAGTTCAGCGTGGCCGAGGACTGACCTTCACCCTTCGCGCATTCCCGAGGACGCCCATGGAACACTTCATCGAAACGATCGGCCGGAACATGTTCGCCATCTTCGGCGTCATGGCCCTGGGCGGCGCGGCCTTCATGGTCGGCTCGCGGAGCGCCGTGCACAGCGTGCTCGGCTTCCTCTTCGCGATGCTCTGCATGGCGGGCTGCTACCTCTCCCTGGAAGCGGAATTCCTCGGCATGGCCCAGATCCTGGTCTACGCCGGCGGCATCGTGGTGCTCTTCCTCTTCGTGGTCATGCTTGTGGAAATGAGCAAAAAGAAGGAGAAGGCGGTCTTCCAGCTCCAGTCACGCTACGCCATTGTCACGGTGCTCATCGGCGCTGCCGCCTTCCTGGGCATGTTCCGGAAGGTGCTCTTCGGCGCCGCCTCGCCCGAGGCCCTGGTGCTGCGCCCTGAGTTGGCCGCGGGTCTGGATGTGGCCAAGCAGAACGCCCAGGCGGTCAGCCGCGGGCTCTACGCCGACTACCTCCTGCCCTTCGAGATCCTCAGCGTGATCCTGCTGGTGGCCCTCGTGGGCGCCGTGGTGCTGGCGAAAACGGAGCGTGTGTGATGGTGAGCCTGAACGCGGTCCTCCTCATCTCCTTTCTGCTGTTCTCCATTGGCATCATCGGCGTGCTGATCCGCCGGAACGCCCTGGTGATCCTCATGTGCGTGGAGCTCATGCTCAACGCCGCCAACCTGAACTTCATCGCCTTCGCGCGCCACAGCGGCTCCGTTTCCGGCCAGGCCTTCGCCCTCCTGGTGATGGGCTTCGCCGCGGCGGAAGTGGCCGTGGGCCTCGCCCTGGTGGTGGCCCTCTACCGCAAGCGGGACACCGTCCAGGTGGACGACATCAACCTGCTGAAGGGATGACGACGACCATGGAACACGCAATGACCGCCGCCTCCCAGGCCAGCAGCTACCTCTGGCTCATCCCCTTCCTGCCCCTCTTCGGGTTCCTCATCAACGGCCTCAGCGGCAAGAAGCTGCGGAACACCAAGGTGGTGGACTTCTTCGCCCTGGGCAGCGTGGGCGTCGCCTTCATCCTCACGCTGGCACACTTCATCACGCTCATCGGCCTTCCTGCCGAGGGCCGGTCCATCCACCAGAGCCTCTGGACCTGGTTCGATGTGGGCGGCGCCCGCGTCCTGGGTGGCCTCAGCACCTACAAGATCCAGTGGGCCTATAAGTTCGACGTGCTCAGCGGCTGCATGGCTCTGCTCGTCACTGGCGCGGGGTTCCTGATTCATTTGTTCAGCACCGGCTACATGGCTGAAGAGCGCAACGACGGCCGCTACTACCGCTTCATGGCCTACCTGAACCTCTTCGTGTTCAGCATGCTGAACCTGGTGCTGGGCGCCAACATCATGATGATGTTCCTGGGCTGGGAGGGTGTGGGCCTCTGCTCCTACCTGCTCATCGGCTTCTACTTCGACAAGGAATCCGCCGCCATCGCGGGCAAGAAGGCCTTCGTCACCAACCGCATCGGCGATTTCGGCTTCATGCTGGGCTTCTTCTTGATCTTCCAGATCTTCGGCAGCCTGGACTACGACACGCTCATGGGCTCGGTGCGCGGCATCGTGAACCTGCCGTCCATCACCCTCTACGGCCTCACCCACACGCCGACCTGGTGGTTCAACCTCATCGGCTGCTGCCTCTTCGTGGGTGCCATGGGCAAGTCCGCGCAGATCCCCTTGTATGTGTGGTTGCCGGATGCCATGGCAGGCCCAACCCCGGTGTCCGCCTTGATCCACGCCGCGACCATGGTGACCAGCGGCCTCTACATGATCACCCGCCTGAACTTCATCTACGTGAGCGCTCCCGTGGCTCTTTCGGTGGTGCTGGCCTTCGGTTCGCTGACGGCCTTCGTGGCCGCCACCATGGGCCTGGCCCAGTACGACATCAAGAAGGTGCTGGCCTACTCCACCGTGTCCCAGCTGGGCTTCATGTTCATGGGCATGGGCGCGGGCGCCTTCACCGCCGGCATGTTCCACGTGTTCACCCACGCCTTCTTCAAGGCCAGCCTCTTCCTCGGATCCGGCGCGGTCATCGCCGCCTGCCACCACGAGCAGGACATGCGGAACATGGGCGGCCTGCGCAAGGTCATGCCCATCACCTTCATGTCCATGGGCCTGGCCACGCTGGCCATCAACGGCATCTTCCCCTTCAGCGGATTCTTCTCGAAGGATGAGATCCTCTGGAAGGTCTTCGAGGGCTGGTATCAGCACGGCCACTACACGGGCCCCACGCTCAACCTGGTGGCCTGGATCCTGGGCATGCTGGGCGCCTTCTGCACCGCCTTCTACATGACCCGCCTCATCGTCATGACCTTCTATGGCGATTACCGCGGGGCCGGGGATGATCCCCACCACCTGAGCGTGCCGTCCGAAGCCCATGGCCACGGCGATGCCCACGGGCATGATGACCACGGCCACGATGCCCATGCTCACGCCCATGCGGATCACGGGCATGACGCCCATGCCTCTCATGGCGCCTCTCACGGTCATGATGACCACGGCTCACACGGCCATGGCCCCACGGAAGTGGTCTGGAACATGTGGCTGCCCGTCGCCATCCTTGCTGGCCTGGCGGTGGTGGGTGGTTTCCTGAACTACCCCGAAAGCCTGCACCGTGTGGCGCCCATCGTGCCTGCTGAGCTCTTCAGCAAGTGGATCGAGCCGCTGCTCTACCAGGCGGCGCCCGCCCACCACGGCGAACACGTGCCTCCGGCCATCGAGTACGGCCTCATGGCCTGGGCGACCTTCATCTGGGCCCCCGGCGCCATGCTGCTGGCCTGGGTCATCTACAAGAAGGATCCAAGCTGGAGCCGCGCCAAGGCCTTCGTGACGCGCTTCCCCAACCTCTTCCGCTGGGTGAACGCCAAGTACTACGTGGACGAGTTCTACGAGGCGGCCATCATCGAGCCCATCAAGCGCTTCTCGGCCCAGCTCTGGAGCTTCGACACCTGGGTGGTGGATGGCATCGTGAATGGCGCGGCCCGCTTCACCCTCGTCTGGGCCGCCTTCATGAACTGGCTGGATGAGCACGTGGTGGACGGCGCGGTCGACCTCGTCGAGTACTTCGTGCAGGAGACCAGCGGCGTGTTCCGCGGCCTGCAGACCGGCCGCGTCCAGAACTACGCCTTCGTCATGCTCATTGGCTTCCTCGTCTTCGCCATTTTGAAATTCCTGGCCTAGCCCCATCCTGGTTGGAGTTCACATGTTCACCGCAAACACGACACTGATGCTGGTGGCGACCTTCCTGCCCGTTCTGGGCGCGCTGGTCCTCCTCCTCGTCCCCAAGGATCAGCGCCGCACCTTCGAAATTGGCTCCCTGCTGCTGATGATCGCCAGTCTGCTGCTGAGCCTCCCCTTCTGGTTCGGCTATGACCGCTCCAGCGACGCGGTCCAGTGGTTCATGGCCGTGGACTGGATTCCCGCCCTGGGCGTGAAGTTCGCGGTGGGCATGGACGGCATCAGCCTCCTGCTCTGGCTGCTGACCACCTTCATCGGGCCCATCGCGGTGGCTTGTTCGTTCAAGTCCATCGAGGAGCGCCACAAGGAGTACTACATCTGGATGCTGGTGCTCCAGACCGCCATGCTCGGCGTGTTCATCACCCAGGACATGTTCCTCTTCTACCTCTTCTGGGAAGTGATGCTGGTGCCCATGTATTTCCTCATCGGCATCTGGGGCGGCCCGCAGAAGCTCTACGCCGCCATCAAGCTCTTCCTCTACACCCTGGCCGGTTCCGTGCTCATGCTGGTGGCCATCCTCGCCATCTACTTCCTGCAGCACAAGGCCACCGGCAGCTACAACTTCTCGCTGGCCTCCTTCCAGCAGATGGCGCCGATCATCGCCCAGCAGAGCAAGACCTACCAGCACCTGATGGCCCTCGCTTTCTTCGTTGGCTTCGCCATCAAGGTGCCGATGTTCCCCTTCCACACCTGGCTGCCGGACGCCCACGTGCAGGCGCCCACCGCCGGCTCCGTAATCCTCGCCGCCATCCTGCTGAAGATGGGCACCTACGGCTTCGTCCGCTTCCTGCTGCCCATCCTGCCCACGGCCACCAAGGAACTGATGCCCTGGTTCATCGCCCTGGCCCTCATCGGCATCATCTATGGCGCGCTGGTGGCCATGATCCAGAAGGACATGAAGAAACTGGTGGCCTACTCCTCTGTCAGCCACCTGGGCCTTTGCATGCTGGGCCTCTTCGCCTTGAATCCCTACGGCATCAAGGGTGGCCTCTTCCAGATGATCAACCACGGCATCAGCACCAGCGGCTTGTTCCTCGCGGTGGGCATCGTCTACGAGCGTCGGCACACCCGCATGATCGCCGACTTCGGCGGCCTCTCGAAGACCATGCCCGTCTACGCCACCATCTTCATGATCATGACCATGAGCAGCATCGGCCTGCCCCTGCTGAACGGCTTCATCGGTGAGGGCGTGATCCTCATGGGCTCCTTCCAGGCCTTCCCCTGGGCCGCCGTGGTCGCCACGCTGGGCATCATCCTCGGCGCGGCCTACATGCTGTGGATGTTCCAGCGCGTCATGTTTGGACCCATCACCGCTGTTAACGAGAAGATGGACGACCTGAGCCTGCGCGAGATCCTCTACTTCGCGCCCCTGGTAGCCGCCGCCTTCTGGATCGGCCTCTATCCCAAGCCCATCATGGACGTCATGGATGCTCCGGTGCGCAAGCTGGTCACCCAGGTGAACCCTGACTTCTTCCAGGCCGAGGCCCTGGCCGCCAAGCAGGCCGAAGCCGCCAAACTGGGCATGCAGGGCATGGCCGCGCCGCATCACGAAGCCGCCGCTGGCCATGAAGAAGGCCATGGAGCCGCCGCGGAAGGTCATGCCGCCCACGAGGCTCCCGCCCACGAAACCCCTGCCCATGAAACCTCAGCCCACGGCGGAGGCCACTGATGACCGGCTTCGCGCAGGGACTGCTGGATGCGCTCCTTCGGGACACGCATCTGATCGTCCCCCAACTCTTCCTCATGGCCGTGGCCACGCTCATGCTCTGGCCGGGCGACCTCTTCTTCAACCGCAATGAGAAGCACAAGTGGGCGCCCATCACCCTCTTGATCCTGGCCGTTACCGCGGTGCTCATCACCAAGACCGCGGATGGCGAAGGCTTCTCCCGCATGTTCCGGGTGGATGGCCTCACCCGTGGCTTCCAGATGCTCTGCGTGCTGGCTGCCGCTGGCACGGTGGCCCTCAGCGTGAAGCTGCTGGACAGCCTCAAGCAGCAGACGGTGGAGTACTACGCCCTGATCCTGTTCTCGCTTGCGGGCATGCTGTTCCTTTGCGGCGCCTCGGATTTGATCTCGGTCTACTTCAGCATCGAGCTCATGGCCATCAGCATCTACATCCTGGTGGCCTACCTGCGCGACCGCGCCACCAGCGTGGAAGCGGGCATGAAGTACTTCCTGCTGGGCGCCTTCTCCAGCGGCATCCTGGTCTATGGCATCAGCCTGCTCTACGGGGCTGGCGGTGGCATCACCACGAATCTGGAGGATCTGAACCGCGCCCTGGCCCTGACCCCCACCACCAGCAGCCTGCTGGTCTACGCGGGCGTGCTCATGGTGCTGGTGGGCATGGCCTTCAAGGTGGCGGCGGTGCCCTTCCACATGTGGGCGCCCGACGCCTATGAAGGGGCCCCCACGCCCATCACCGCCTTCATGGCCACCGCCCCCAAGGCGGCGGCGCTCGCCGCCTTCCTGCGGGTCTTCGGTACCGGCTTCCACGGCGTGTCCAGCGACTGGGTGCTACCCCTGACCTACATCGCCGGCGCCAGCATGATCCTCGGCAACGTGGCCGCGGTGCGACAGGAAAGCATGAAGCGTCTGCTGGCCTATTCCAGCATCGCCCATGTGGGCTACATGCTGCTGGGCGTGCTGTCGGGTGATCCGAAGGCGGGCGCCCAGGCCGTCTGGCTCTACATGCTCATCTACATCGTGATGAACACCGGCGCCTTTGCCGTGGTGATCTACCTGCAGGCCAAGAACGAAGGGGAGCGCATCGAGGATTTCAAGGGCCTGGGTCGTAAGCATCCGGTGCTGGCCTTCGCCATGATGATCTTCCTGCTGAGCCTGGCGGGCATTCCACCCCTGGTGGGCTTCTTTGGCAAGTTCTACCTCTTCAAGCTGGCCATCGAGCAGGGGTATGTCACCCTCACCGTCATCGCGCTGCTGACCAGCACTGTGAGCGCCTACTACTACCTGGGCGTGGTGAAGGAGATGTATTTCAAGGAGCCCGAGGGCGAGGCTGCCCCCATGGGTGCCGCCCAGGTCTTCATTGTCTCCCTGGCCTGCATCCTGGTGCTGGTGGGCACGGCCTTCGGCCCCTGGCTGCTCAAGTGGGCGGGTGAGATCTTCTGGGTTTGATGTTATCCGGGGGTTCCACGCTCCGCTTCGCTGCGCGAACACCCCCGGACCCCCGCGAACAAGCCCGGCGAAGCCGGGCTTGTTCTTTGATCCGCCATGGGGTCGCGCCACCCGATCAGACTCATCCATAGGCTTGGCATACACTGGAAGGCGCGGGGTTGCCCGCGCCTTTGTTTGGGGTGGCTGTGCTCTTCAAGAAAACGGAAGGGGCGGATCCGGGGGAGCGGGCCCTTTGGGGCGACCTCATGTCCCTGGGCTTCACGTTTCCCCTTTGCATCGTGCTGGGCTTCTTCCTGGGTCGCTGGATCGGGGGCTGGTTCGGCCATGCGAAGGAGGGCCAGTGGGCGGGCCTGGTCTGGGGCATCGCCGCGGCCTTCTGGGAGCTCTACAAGGTCAGCAGCCGCATGAACCGGCGGGATGAGGCAGAGCTGAAGCGCCAACAGGAAGGGCAGGGGCCGGATGACCGAGTCTGAGAACGTGCGGATCCCGGCAGAGGGGGCGGAAAAGCCGGCGGACGAGGGCGACGGACACCTGAGGCGGGTGACGGGGGCCATGCTCCTTCTGGCGGCCCTGGGCATTCCTCTGTGGGGCTTCCTCCGCTCCTGGACGGCGGCCCTGGCCTTTGGAGTGGGGGCCCTGGCCAGCCTGGGCTTCTGGACCATGCACCGGGTCTTCACGGGCCGCATGCTGACGCCCTCGGTGCGCCGCCGCTGGCTCTACGGCTTCCTGTCCCTGGGCAAACTGGCGTTGATCGCCTTGGTGCTGCGTGGGATGATGGGAAGATACCCGGCGGAAGCTTTGCCGCTGGCCCTGGGAGTGCTCCTCTTCGTGGTCGGCATCCTTCTGGAAGCGCTGCGATTGGCCTTCCAGAAACCCGAATCCGCCCCGCCTGCTTGAGGTCTGACCGACATGGAACACCACGCTTCGTTGCTTGCCCAGTGGCTCACCCACGTCCTGGGACTGGCCCAGCACCCCTGGCCCGGCTTCTCTCACGGCACGCCGCTGTCCGTGCTGGAGCGCTACGACCATCTGCTGAATGCGGCCCTGGCGGCCCTGCTGGCCATGGCGATCACCACGCTGGTGCGCAAGAACCTCACCCGCATCCCTGGCCCCTTGCAGCAGATCTTTGAGGGCGTCGTGGGCGGCCTCAAGGACATGATCAACGACAACATCGCCCACCACGGCGAGAAATACCTGCCCTTCATCGGCACCATGGCCCTGTTCGTGTTCTTCAACAACCTCTTCGGCCTGCTGCCCGCCCTCAGCCCCGGTACCAGCAACTGGAATGTCACCCTGGGCGCGGCCCTGGTGGTGTTCGGCTACTACAACTTCCACGGCATGCGTGAGCAGGGCTTCGTGAAGTACTGGGCTCACTTCGCGGGCCCTATCTGGTGGTTGGCCCCGCTCATGTTCCCCCTGGAAATCCTGGGCCTGCTCAGCCGAATTCTCAGCCACTCCCTGCGTCTCTTCGGCAACATCGCTGGCGAGCACGTGGTGGCGGGCATCTTCTTCGGCCTGATGCCCATCCTGCTACCGGTGCCCATGATGTTCCTGGGTCTCTTCTTCGGCCTCATCCAGACCTTCGTGTTCACGATGCTGGCCACGATCTATCTGAGCGGCGCGGTCAGTCACGAGCATTGAGTCACGAGCATTAAGCCTCGCGCAGAAAGCTTCGCTTTCTGCGTATGAAAAAGATTCAACCCGCCTGCGGGATTCCGAACCCCAAGGGCACCACCTAGGAGTACCACCATGAAGAAGTTCCTCACCACCGCCTTTCTCTTCACCCTGGCTTCCTTCGCCTTCGCGCAGGCCGCCCCTGCTGCCGGCAAGAGCCTCTTCGAAGGTCAGTTCACCGCCCACATCGCCCTCGCCATCGCCGCCGCCGGTTGCGGTCTGGCCCAGGGCAAGGCCGTGGTCGCCGCCTGCGAAGGCGTGGCCCGCAATCCCCAGGCCGCTGGCAACATCCGCACGACCATGATCATCGGTCTGGCCCTCATCGAGGCCCTGGTGATCTACGTGCTCGTGGCCGCCTTCGCCATCAAGTAGGCTTGGCGGAATTCCGGCGGGGCGTCCATGATAGGGACGCCCCGTTTTTTTATCTTTCCCTCGACTGGCCGATGTAGATGTTTGACACCATGACGCCCCACTCGCTGTTCCCCATGCCGCCGGAAGTCACCCAGGTGATCCTGGGGGGTGGCTCTCCCATCGACCTGGATTCGCTGCGGATCCACTCGCCGGGCGAGGCCCGCAATTTCGCCCTGAACTACGGCTATGACATGGATGTGCCGGTTCAGCGTGCGGCCGTGATGCGCGTGTACGAGGATGCGGTGGATTTCCTCGAGGCGGTGGTGCTGGATGGCACCAGCCTTCACGTGCCCTTCGAGGTGCGCGACCTCCACGATCCCCTCGAACTGCTGGTCTGGGCCTCGGACCGGCCCCGGAATCTGCGGGGGCGATGGTCCTGCGCCATCCTGCGGGTGATGCACACGCTCTTCCACGTGGATCACAACGTGAACCTCCGCTTCCTGCCCGAGATCCAGCGCCAGGTCTTCCACCGTTACGATCAGTACCTGGTACAGGAGGACGGCCAGTGGTTCCTGCGGGGGGCCTACGAGGTGCCCCTGGTGGCCGTGGAGCGCAAGGAGAACAAGGATCGGGTGTCCATGCTCCTAAAGATGCTGCACAAGCCCGAGAACGTGGCCGAGACCATCTACGACCAGATCGGCATCCGGTTCGTGGCCGAGGATCAGCTGGGTGTGCTCATGGTCATCCGCTTCCTGCTGGACCACCACGTGCTGATGCCCACCCACATCAAGCCCAGCCGCAGCCGGAACCTGATGATCGACATGGAGGCCCTGGCCGCCTGGAGCGAAACCGCGCCCCCCTTTTTCCGGATCCAGGACCTGGGCCCGGAAGAACGCAGGACCCTGAGCGGGACCCTGGCTTTGAAGGCCGCTCCAGGGAAGGAGCAGAACCCCTTTTCCAGCAAGGATTACTCGGCCATCCAGTTCACGGCGCGCACCCTGGTGCGCTTGCCGAGCCCTGCCACCAAGGCCCTGGAGACCCTCCAGGAGCGGCTTCAGACCATGGGCGATACCGAGTTATCGGACCTTGCCCGGATTCCGGAGTTGATCCAGGATCAGGAGGAGTTTACTTTCTTCTTCGCACATGAAGTCCAAGTGATGGAACAATCGGGGTTTCAAAGCTCACGATCTGGTCCGGCATCCCACACCGAATACAAACAGCGCCAGCGGGACGCCGCCCGGCGGAGAGTGCTACAGGGAATCCTTCAGGAGGAACCATGCTGAACATCCAGACCCGCCAAGAAGGCACCGCTTCGGTGGTGTCCATCCAAGGCAAGGTCAACTTCGAAGTGACCGCCCAGCTGCGGGATGTCATCCGCGAGACGGTGGCCACCGCTCAGCCGAAGCTTCTCGTGGTGAACCTGGAAGGGGTGAGCTTCATTGATTCCTCAGGCCTTGGCCTGCTGGTCGCGGCCCGCAACAGCGTGGATAAGTCCGGTGGCAAGCTGCACCTCGCCTGCCTGCCCGCGCCCGTGAAGAAGACCTTCGATCAGACCAACCTCACCAACTACTTCTCCATCTTCGCCACGGAGCAGGACGCGCTTCGCGGCGCCTGATCCAGGCACTGAAGCATGGCCAAAGGCGCGGTCCTGGTGGTGGATGACGAAGCACCCATCAGGGACATTCTCAGCTTCTACCTCAAGCGGGCGGGCTACCAGGTTCTGACTGCGTCCAACGGCGCAGAAGCCCTGGCGGAAATGGACCGCTCGCGGCCGGATCTCATCATCTCGGACCTGCGCATGCCCGAGATGCCCGGCGATGAGCTGTGCAAGCGGGTGAAGAGCGATCCCGGCACGCGCGACATCTACTTCATCATCCTCTCGGCCCTGGATGGCACCGCCTCGCGCATCGGCGGTTTGTCCCTGGGCGCGGACGACATGATCCCCAAGCCCTTCCATGCGCAGGAGGTGCTGGCGAAGGTGGATTCCACCTTCCGTCTCATCGAGATGCAGAAGGAGATCAAGCGCCAGAACAAGGAGCTGACGGCTTTCCAGCAGCGGGTGCAGGAGGAGATGTCGCTGGCTGCGGCGCTGCAGATGGGCCTGCTGCCCAAGCTGCCGGGCGAGGCACCGGGCTGCCGCTACACGCACCGCTACCTGCCCGCCGAGGGCATCGGCGGCGACATCTACGCCATCCTGCCCCTGCCGGACGGCTGCACGGCCATGATGATCGCGGACGTGAGCGGCCACGGAGTGACTGCGGCCCTCATCTCGGCCATGGTGAAGACCTCCTTCGAGAACCAGGTGCGCCTCGGTGGTGAGCCGTTGTCCTGGGCCCAGGGCATGAATGAGGATCTCTGCCGTTCCACCCTGGCAGAGCAATTCGCCACGGCTTGGCTGGGCCGCCTGGACCCCGTCACCAACCGCATCCGCTACGTGGTGGCGGGCCACTGCGCCCCCCTGCGCATCGTGGGCGGCTCCAAGGGCGGGCTGCAGCGCTCAGAGGTGATGCGCGGCAAAGGCTTCATGCTGGGCCTCGATGAGCAGCTGCCCTTCATGGAGCAGGAGGCGGAGTTCCTGCCCGGGGACCGGCTGGTGCTCTACACCGATGGCCTGGTGGAAGTGGAACGCCCCGACCGCACGATGCTCGAGGAAGCTGGCTTGCGCCGCATCTGCGCAGAACTGCCCGTAGGGGCCGAAGCTGCCGCTGATGCCGTCATCGCCCAGGCCCGCGCCTTCAACCAGCCCGCCCCGTTCGTGGACGATGTCACCCTGGTGGTGCTGGACCGGATGGCCTGACTCCCGGAAACCGATCCACCACGGAGACACGGAGCACACGGAGGGATCACGGAGGAGGAAGCGGAATGGCAGCTGTTCTTTTACCCTCCGTGCTTTCCTCTGTGCCCTCTGTGTCTCCGTGGTGAATCTTTAAAGGAGGGCTACTGGATCTCCGCCAGGGTGGCGGCGATGCCGTCTTCCAGGGGGGTGAAGGGGGCGCTGAAGCCCGCGGCGCGGAGGCTGCGCACATCGGCTTGGGTGAAGCTCTGATACTTGCCGATCAGCGATTCGGGGAAGGGGATGTACTCGATGCGGCCCTGGCCCAGGTGGGTGATGAGGGTCTTGGCGATGTCGTTGAAGCTGCGGGCCTGGCCGGTGCCCGCGTTGACGATGGCCTTCACCATGCCCGAGCCGCCGAAGTGCAGGTTGATGGCCACGATGTCGCCCACGTAGATGAAATCGCGCTGCTGCTCACCGGGGCCGAACCCATCGGTGCCTTCGAAGAGGCGGCAGACGCCGGTTTCCTTCAACTGGCGCAGGAGCTGGTGCAGCACGGACATCATGCGGCCCTTGTGGTGCTCCCGGGGGCCGAAGACATTGAAGTAGCGCAGGCCCACCACGGGGCTCTGGATGGCGGGCATGAGGCTGCGCACATGCTGGTCGAAGGCCAGCTTGGAGTAGCCGTAGACGTTGAGCGGGCCCTCGTTGGCGGCCACGGGCTCGAAGGAGGTGCTGGCGCCGTAGGTGGCGGCGCTGCTGGCGTAGACCAGGGGAGCCTTGCGGGCCAGGCACCAGTGGAGCAGGGCCTTGGAGTCGGCGTAGTTGTTCTCCATCATGTAGCGGCCGTCGGATTCCATGGTGTCGGAGCAGGCCCCGTTGTGGAACACGGCCTCCGGCTGCAGGTCGAGGGTGCCTGCGTCGAGGCGGGCCCGGAACTCGCGCTTGTCCATGTAGTCCGACAGAGTGAGATCGGCGAGGTTCCGGGCCTTCTCAGCCCGGCCGAGGTTGTCCACCACGAGGATGTCGGTATGCCCCCGCCGGTTCAGCTCCCGAACCAGGTTGCTGCCCACGAATCCCGCGCCGCCTGTGACGATGAACATGCTCGCTCCTCTTGGATTCCAGAATAGCGCCTAACCAATCGCTTCTTCTGATTCCGCGGGTGACAGCCGCTTCAACAGCCGCGGGCCCAGTTCGGCCACCAGGGTGGCCGCGAGGATGAGGCCGCCGCCCGCGAGTTGAATGGGGCTCAGGTGTTCGCGGATGCCGGGCACCCAGCCGCTCATGGCCAGGGCGGCGGTCCACACGGGTTCCGAGGAGAAGATGATGGCGCTTTCCGTGGCCCCGAGGCGGGCCTGGTAAGTGCTCTGCACGTAGAAGGCCAGCGTGGTGGCCAGGAGGCCCATGAAGAGCAGGGCCACCCAGGTGCCGCTTTTCGCCAGGGCCGCACCGGCGCCCTGGAATCCGAATGGCGCGGGCAAGCACAGCGTCACCACCAGGGAGATGCCGCAGGTGACGGCCACCTGCATGAAGGCCAGCACCCAGCCTGAGGAGCGCCGGGAGAAGTGGGAGGTCATCACGATGTGGAACCCGCAGAGCACTGCGGCCAGCAGGGTTTCTGAGTCGCCGCGATTCCAGCCCCCCCACGCGGTGCCGGGCTCGCGCACCAGCAGGGCCAGCCCCGTGGCTGCCACCAGGGCCCCCAGGGCATGGGAAGGACGCAGACGGTCGCCGAAGAGCAGGGCCACCATGGGCGTGAAGATGACGTAGAGCCCCGTAATGAAGCCGGACTTCGAGGTGGTGGTGAAGCGCAGGCCATCGGTCTGCAGCCAGAACAGCGTGGCCAGCACCAGGCCCAGCCACAGGCCATCCAGGGCGTCCCGGCGGCGCATGGGCACCTTCAGCAGCAGCATGAGGAGGCCGAGCCCGGCCGTGCCGATGGCGAAGCGCAGGCTCAGCAGGGCGCCCACGGAGAGGCCCGCCTGCAACGAAAATTTGGCGGCAGGAAAGCCTCCGGCCCAGACCAGGGAAA
The DNA here is from genome assembly GCF_030758935.1 of Geothrix sp. PMB-07. Classification (NCBI taxonomy): domain Bacteria; kingdom Pseudomonadati; phylum Acidobacteriota; class Holophagae; order Holophagales; family Holophagaceae; genus Geothrix; species Geothrix sp. PMB-07. The sequence goes on along the minus strand of NZ_CP132333.1, from coordinate 2,883,195 downwards.
TGGAGGCCAGGGCGCAAACTGCAAAGAGGTGTGAAGGGCGGGACTTCGGCATCCCTCCAGGCTATCGCCCGAGGCGAGAGGCTCCGAGGGGAACTTACGTGGGGGCTGCGGGGAGGCCTATTTCAGCAGCGCGGCCACGCGAACCGTCAACTCCGGCTGGTCCGGATCGTCGGTGGTGAGCACCAGCACCTCGCTGTAGCGGCCCGCCTTCACGGAAGCGGGCAGCACCACCGTGAGATCCAGCTGGCTGCCCTTCTGGTTCAGGCCCTCCACCTTCATGCCCTGGAGTGAGGGGCGGGTGCCTGTGACCTTGAAAGCCTTGCCATCAGCCTGTTTGAGGGTGAGCTTCTGGCGCAGTTCCTTGCCGGCGGTGTCCTGGAACACCAACTCCACGGGGCTGGCCTGGATGGAAGGCTTCAGATCCCACTGGATGTTCAGGGGCAGCTGGCTCATGCGGGGGTTGCTGAAGCGCACGGTGGCCTGCTCCACGCCCCGGAACTGTCCCGCGGGCACCTTGGTGCCGTTGAACGCCACTTCGAGGACCTGGTCCTTGCCCTCGGTGCGGTAGGCGAACGTGAGGAAGGGGGCGCCCGGGGCCTTCACGTCCACGATCTGCACGGCTTCGCCATTGCCGCTGGCGTAGCGGATCTGACTGCGGCTGGTGCCGGACTTGATCGCCTGATGGAAGTAGACGGCTTCCACCGAGGGCATGATTTCCTGCACGACTTCGGCTTCCAGGGTGAGGCTGAGGTTGGGGGTCTTGGGATCGTTGCAGACCACCTCGATGGACTTGCGGACGATGCCCTTCACGCCCCGGGGGTCGAAGGTGGCCTCGATCTCGGTGGATTCGCCCGGCGCCAGGGACCACTTGCCCAGCATGGTGTAGGTGCAGCCGCAGCTGGGGCGCACCTGCGTGATGCTGAGGAACGCATTGCCCGTGTTGGTCACCTTGTACTTCGCGGCCACTTTTCGATCCGGCGTGATGCGGCCGAAATCGTGGTGGGTCTTGTCGAACGTGATGACCGGGGCCTGGGCCATGAGGGTGATGGCGGCGCCGACGAAGAGAAGGGGACGGAGCATGCGAAACCTCGGGGGACGTTTGATTCTATACGGGGATCCAGGCGAGGAGCTGAGTCCAGACTTCCTCGGGGCTGATTCCGGCCAGACAGGGATGGCCCGGTGTAAAACATTCAGGCTTGAAGCAGGGGGCGCAGGGAATGCCCTCCTTGCGCAGCCCCTGGCTTCGCGGGCCCCAGGGGGTGGAACCGCCCGGATCCGTGGCGCCGTAGAGGGCCAGGGCGGGAGCCCCGCAGGCCGCGGCCAGGTGGCTGAGCCCCGAGTCGTTGCCCAGCACCGCTGCGGCTCCGCGCATCCAGGCGGCGGCCTCCTTGAGCGTCGTCTTCCCGCAGAGGTTGATCCCTTCAGTTCCAGCCACTGCCTCACAGGTGTCAGCCTCATTCGGTGAACCCAGTACCGCCACGGCGAAACCCTCGGCGCGGGCCTTCAGCAGCAGCGCCCGGTAGTGCGCCACGGGCCAGGCCTTGGAGGGCCAGGTGGAGCCGGGCATGAGGCAGAGGTACCGCTCGGTCGGGGCCGGGATGGCCACGCCCGGATCGAAATCCGCGTAAGGCATGGGCGGCAGATCCGGCCAGCGTCGGGCCAGCACGGCGTGGTAGCGGAGCAGGAAGGGGCCTTCAGCGTCCCAAAAGGGCCCACTGTGCGTGTTGAACCAGCCCGCCAGGCTTTCATCCACCCCGATGCGCTCGGGCACCCTTGCCAGCCACGCCGCCAGGGCCGGGCGGAGGGATTTGGGGAAGTGGATGCTGCGGGCGGCCTGATGCTGCCGAAGGATGCGGGCCAGGGCGAAAGGGCCCGGCTTGCCCTCGTCGGGCAGCACGGCGTCGCAGAACCAGGTGCCTTGGACCAGGCCCACGGTGGTCTTCGGCCCCCAGACCACCAGGGGGCCGACCTTGATCTCCCGCAGCAGGCGCAGCACGGGAAGCTGCATGGCCGCGTCCCCCACAAAGCGCGGAAACCGCACCCAGGTGGCCTGGCTCGGGATGACGGTGCTCATGACTGCCCGAGCCGCACGCGGGCGCGGAGGCGGTCCAGATGGGGCAGCAGGTCCGCGGGGTTGAGCCGATCCATGCCGCCGGCCAGATCCGCCTCGGGGCCGGGGTACTGAAGCACCTGCACGCTGGATCCCAGGGGCGCCCAGCGGTCGGGGCTGTGGTTGGGGCGCAGGCCCATGAGGCAGAGCAGGGGACGGCTCAGGGCTGCGGCCATGTGGGCGGGGCCCGAGGAGGGGCTGAGGATGGCATCGCAGGCCGCCAGGCGGGCCAGCAACCCGCGCAGATCCGTGGCCGGCAGCTCCGAAAGCTCGGGGGGCCCCAGGGGAATGGGGGCCCAGCCCGCGCTGGCGAATACCGGCAGGGCGGTCTTCCACCAGGCCTGGCTGGGGCTGGCCCCGGCGCCGCTGCCCTGGAAGAAGAGGCCCAGGCGGGGCCGGGGGAAGGTCTGCAGGTCGCGCTCGCCCTGGGCCCGTTCGGCCTCAGTGAGGAAGAGCCGAGGTGCCTCGGGGGCGCCGCCGGCCAGGCCCCAGGGGCTCAGGAAATCCAGGACGTTCATGGCCTCGTGGCGGCCGCTGCCGTACCGCCCCTTCCAAAGGAGGTGCGTGGCGGCGAGGATCTGCGGCAGACCCCGGGCCCGGGCCACCCGGACGGGAACCCCGGCCTGCTGGGCGGCGACGATGACGGCCTTGTCCCGGTGGCCCAGGTTCAGCACGGCGTGGGGCTTCACCTCTGCGAAGACGCTGGCGAGATCCGAGTTCTCGCTGCGCAGGTGGACACCGGCGACATCCGGATGTTCCCGCAGCAGGGGCGCAGGATAAGGCCGCACCAGCCAGTGGATCTCCAGCCCCGGATGGTGGGCGAGCAGCCGCTGCTGGAGGGGCAGGGACACCATCAGATCGCCCAGGGCATCGGTGCGGGCCAGGAGCACGCGCTCCCCTCCTCCGAAGGACAGCTTGGATTGGCCGGGCAGGAGGTGCTTCACGGGACTCCAGGAAAGGGTTCAGGATAGGATGAGTGACTCGATGCGTCACACTCCCCGGGCGTCACATTCACAGGTTGCCATGCCCCTTGCCACGACCCAACGGATCTTGCTGGTGGAGGATGAACCGGGCCTTCGGGAGGTTCTGACCCTGGCCCTGGAAGGGGCGGGCTTCTGCTGTGAAGCCGCGTCCGGCCTGGAGGAGGGCCTGCAGGCCCTGCGAGAAGCCACCTTCGACGGGGTGCTCTCCGACTTGAAGCTCAAGGATGGTTCCGGCATCGAGCTGCTCACCTGGATGAAGGAGCAGGGCCTGGAGACGCCGGTGGTCATCATGACCGCCTACGCCACCACGGAAACCACGGTGCAGGCCCTCAACCAGGGCGCGGTGGATTTCATCACCAAGCCCTTCAAGCACGACGACCTCATCGCCTCCCTCAAGGGCCTGCTGGCTACGGCCGGGCCCGAGTCCACGCCGCCGCCGGATCTGGGCGAGCTGGTGGGCGTGGGGCACATCATGCGGAAGATCAACGCCCTCATCGGCAAGGTGTCCCGGGCTGACACCACGGTGTTGCTCATGGGGGAAAGCGGCACGGGCAAGGAAGTGGTGGCCCGGCTCATCCACCGTCATTCGGACCGCGCCAAGGGCCCCTTTGTGGCCGTGAACTGCGGGGCGCTGCCAGAGGCCCTGCTGGAAAGTGAGCTGTTCGGTTTCGAGAAGGGCGCTTTCACGGGTGCCACGGCGATGAAGCGGGGCCTGTTTGAAGAGGCTGGTGGCGGCATCCTCTTCCTCGACGAGATCGGCGAAATGCCCCTGGCCCTCCAGGTGAAGCTGCTGCGGGTGCTGCAGGAGCGCCGGGTGCGGCGCCTGGGCGCCACCGAGGAACGGCCCATGGATGTGCGCGTCATCGCCGCCACCAACCGCGACCTGCGGGCCCGAGCCGAATCCGGGGCCTTCCGGGAGGATCTCTACTACCGCATCAACATCCTCCAGATCGAGATGCCGCCGTTGCGAGAACGGCCCGAGGACCTGCCGGTGCTGGCGGAGCACTTCATCCGCCGTTCCTGTCACAAGCTGGGCAAACCGCCCATGCAGCTGCACCCGGAAACCATGGCCCAGCTGCTCACCTACCGCTTCCCCGGCAACGTGCGGGAGCTGGAGAACCTCATGGAGCGCTGTGTGGCGCTCAATCCTGGCGGCCCCATCACCCGGGACCTGCTGCCCGAGGGCTTTGGCCAGAGCAGCACCCCGGAAGGCGGGCCCCCGCCTGCGCCCCTAGGGATCCCCGCCGAAGGCTTTGATCTGGAAGCCTGGATCCAGGCGCTCAAGGGGCATTTCCTGCGCAAGGCCCTGGACGAGGTGGGCGGCGTCAAGACCAAGGCAGGCAAGCGCCTCGGCATGAGCTTCCGGGCCTACCGCTACTGGCTGGCCGAACTGGGCGGCCTGGAGGCCCTGCAGGCTGATTTCCCCTGGCCGGCAGATTTCCCCGCTCCGGTGGTGGACGAAAGCGGGGGAACCGAAGGGCCCAAGGAGGCATGATGCCCATGAATGCTTGCTTTTCCGGCCATTTCTGGCACACTGATCCGCTCGGATGCGACCCCTCCGAGCCCTCATCCCGGACCCCTCCCATGACCCCGACCGCCGCCCGACGCAAGACCCAAGGCTTCTCGCTGCTGGAATTGCTGGTGGCCATGATGATCATTGCCGTGATCGCCACCCTGGGCTTCAGCCAGTATCGTAAACATTCTGCCCAGGCCAACTACCTCAAGGCCCAGGACGACCTCAAGATCGTGGGCGAGGGGCTCGACCAGTACTACCTCAAGCACAACGCCTACCCGGATTTCGGCAGCTATGACGCCATGATCGAGGCCAATTCCCCCCTGGTGAAAGAGAACCTCATCAAGGTGGGCATGTCCGCCACGGACCCTTTCAAGCAGCCCTATGAGGGGCGTTCCTCCCGCAACACCTACGAGCTGCGCTGCGCAGGGGACCCCTCCAACCCCGATGACGCGGGGCCGATCGTGCGCAACCCCACCGGCTTCATCACGAACACCGCCCCCAAGGGTGAGCCTGCCGGGGACGCCGGAGCCAAGAAGTGATCGATCTCCACAAGCTGCCCCCCGAGGGCATCCGTCAGACTGGCACCACTGAGAAGCTGGAACTGGAGGGGGATGTGTCCCTCCGCGACCTGGCCTGGTCCGTGTTCGTGCTGCCTTCAGACGGCGACATCTTCCTCGAAGTGAAGGGCCAGGCCCTCTGGCAGGGCTGCTGCAGCCGCTGCCTCGCGCCCCTGGACCGTCCCCTGCTGGTCGAAAGCCAGTTCCTGGGCAGCAAGGACGCTGACCTGGTGGGTCGCGGCTCCCACGCGCTGGGATCGCAGGATCTCGACGTGGTATTCCTGCCCGAGGACAGCCTCGACGAGGCCGAGCTGGTGCGCGAGCAGTTTGAATTGCAGGCTCCCATGCACCCGCTGTGTGCGGAGGACTGCAAGGGGCTTTGCCCCAACTGTGGCAAGAACTGGAACAAGGGACTCTGCCACTGCCGCCCCGAAGCCGATCAGATTCCATCGGCACTCAATCGGGCCCTCACCAAGGCCCTGGCAGGAATCAAGCTGGACCCGGAATCCTGAACCCTTTAACCTGGAACATTGTGTTCTTTCGTTTTTACTCCTAGGAGCAAGCCATGCCGAATCCCAAGCGCCGCCATTCCAAGGCCCGCCGCGACCGCCGGCGCACCCATGATTCGCTGGAAGTCATGAGCGCCAGCACCTGCCCCAACTGCCAGACCCCCAAGCTGCCGCACCGCGTCTGCCCCAGCTGCGGTTTCTACCGCGGCAAGCTGGCCGTCCGCGTTTCCGCGACCGCCTAGGGCCTTTGAGGGTGGATATCCACCATCACATCGCACTGGATGTCATGGGGGGCGACCATGCCCCCCATGCCACCTTGCAGGGTGCCCGGGAGGCCCTTGAGGCCTGGCCCGGGCTCTACCTGTACCTGGTGGGCGACGAGGCGGTCATTTCGCCCCTGCTGACCAAATATGGCTTTACGGCCGGGCTGCTGGCCCGGGCTGGCGTGGTGCATGCCTCGCAGACCGTGGTCATGGAGGACAAGGCCACCAGCATCCTGAAGGAAAAGAAGGACAGTTCCATCCGCGTCGCCGCCCAGCTCGTGCGAGAGGGGCAGGCCCACGGCGTGGTGTCCATGGGGCACACGGGGGCCGCCATGGTGGCCTCGAGCCTGGTCATCGGCAAGCTGGATGGCGTAGATCGTCCGGCCCTTGCCAGTGTGCTGCCCAACATGAAGGGCCGCCCCACCGTCCTGCTGGATGTGGGTGCCAACGTGGATTGCCGGGCCGAGCACATCGCCCAGTTCGCGGTCATGGGCTCCGTCTACGCCGAGCAGGTGCTGGGCCTCGAACGGCCCCGCGTCGGCATCCTCAGTGTGGGCGAAGAGGACGGTAAAGGCACGGACGTGACCAAGGAAGCATCGGCCATGCTCCGCCAGCTGGAAATCCGCTTCGAGGGCAATGCCGAAGGCCGGGACATCTGGAACGGTAACTTCGACGTCATCGCCTGCGACGGCTTCGTGGGCAACGTGGTGCTCAAATCCAGCGAAGCGCTGGCGGAGGGCATCCTCTCCGGCCTGCGCGACAGCTTCATGGAAAGCGCCATCACCAAGTTTGCCGGCCTGCTCGCCAAGCCAGCCATGAAGCGCTTCAAGAAGAAGCTCGACTACGCAGAGTACGGCGGGGCACCCCTGCTGGGCGTCAAGGGGGTGAGCATCATCGGCCACGGCCGCAGCGATGCCAAAGCCGTTCGCAACGCCATCCGCGCTGCCTTGCGGGCCGCCGAACACCGGCTGAACGAGCGCATCCAGGAGCGAGTGGCGCTGCTGCTCCCGCAAGATTGATTTTCAGCCACGGATGAACACGGATGAACACGGATGCGGTTTGATCTGAGTTCATCCGTGTTCATCTGTGGCTACCTTTTTTGAGGTGTTTATGAGCAAAGTGGCGTGGCTATTCCCGGGTCAGGGTTCGCAGGCGGTGGGCATGGGGGTGGCGCTGGCGCAGGCTGAGCCTGCGGCCCAGGTGGTGCTCAAGGAGGCCGACGCGGCGCTGGGCTTCTCCCTCTCGCAGCTCATGGCCGAGGGGCCCGAAGAGACCCTCAAGCTGACTGAGCACACCCAGCCCGCCATCCTCACCCACAGCCTCATGGTGGTGCGGGCCTATGCGCAGCGCCTGCCCAAGCCCGACTTCGCCGCGGGGCATTCCCTCGGTGAGTACAGCGCCCTGGTGGCCCTGGGTGTTCTCGACTTTACCGATGCGGTGCGCACCGTGCGCGAGCGCGGCCGGGCCATGCAGGTGGCCGTGCCCGTGGGGGTGGGCGCCATGGCCGCTCTGCTGGGCATGAGCCTGGCCGATGTGGAAGCCAGCTGCGCGGAAGCGGCTGCGAGCACGGGCAGGATCGTCGTCCCCGCCAACTTCAACGGCCCTGGCCAGATTGTCATTGCGGGCCACACCGAGGCCGTGGAGGCCGCGCTGGAAGCGGCCAAGACGCGCGGCGGCCGCAAGGCCCTGAAGCTGCCTGTGAGCGCCCCCTTCCATTCGCCCCTCATGGAACCCGCCAAGACGCACATGGAACCGATCCTGCGCGAGCTGGCCTTCCGTGCCCCCATCTGTCCCCTGGTGAACAACGTGGACGCCCAGGCTGTTTCTGATCCCGAGGCCCTGCGCGATGGCCTGGTAAGGCAGATCCCCGGCGCGGTCCGCTGGCAGGCCACTTTGGATCTGCTGCTGGACGAAGGGGTCACCACCTTCCTGGAGTTGGGCCCCGGCAAGGTGCTGGCGGGCCTTGTGAAGCGGCAGGCCAAGGAGCGGGGCCTCGAGGTGACGGCACTCAGCTTCGGCACGCCAGAGGACTTGGCTCAGCTGGGCTGATTTGATCTGAATGCCATGGAAGGGGGCTTCATCGAAAGCCCAGCCAGGGCATGGCAAGAAAGCGGCAGATGCACGCCCAGAGCCCACTCGCACGGGCCTGCACTGGGCAAAGTGTGATGAATGCCAACCTTCGGGTCGGCTAGGGTAAACAGATCGCCACGACCTGTTTCTGTGTGCGGTCCCGTGTGCGGGAGATCGGGCTGAGTCGCAGTCCGGCCGCCCCTCATCCACTCCCTTCCGGAGGTGCCTCATGCGCAAGGATCTCGTCTTTGGAATGGCAGGTTCAGGAGGAGACGGCATCGTTTCCGCCGGTGACTCGCTGCTCCAGGCCGCTGCCGCCGAGGGGTATCACGGCGTCATGACCAAGAGCTTCGGCTCGCAGATCCGCGGCGGTGAATCCTCCTGCCGCGTGCGCATCAGCACCTCGCCGATCCTCAACCCCGGCGGCAACCTGGATGTGGCCGTGGCCCTGAACTGGGAGGACTTCCTCAAGTTCGGCGCCGAGCTGCCCGTCAGCGGCAACACCGTGGTGATCTACGAGGCCGCCACCAACATCCCGGTGGAGCAGATTCCCCTCGTGGGCGTGACGCCCCTGCAGGTCATCGCGGTGCCCATCGCCGCCATGGCCAAGGAAACGGCGGGCACCGAGCGCGCCAAGAACACGGTGGTGCTGGGCCTCATCGCCGGCTGGTTCGGTATCGGGGCCGTGGCGGTGATGAAGGGCATCCGGAAGAAACTGGCCAAGAAAGGTGAGGAGCTGGTGGAAGCCAACCAGCGCGCCTTCGACGCGGGCCGGGCCTTCGCGATGGAACACCCGCTCAAGGTGAGCATGGCGGTGGAACCCTCGGAGACCAAGGGCCAGGTGAAGCTGATCACCGATGGCAACGACATGTGCGCCGCAGCCGCCATCTTCGCCGGGTGCCAGTTCTTCGGCGGCTACCCCATCACGCCCTCCACCGAGATCATGCAGTTCTTCACGGATCAGGTCTGGAAGTACGGCGGCGCGGTGCTGCAGGCCGAAGATGAGATCGCGGGCATTGGCGCGGCCGTCGGCGCATCTTTCGCCGGCAAGAAATCCATGACCGCCACCAGCGGCCCCGGCCTCTCCCTGAAGTCCGAGATGATGGGCCTGGCCAGCATCGCTGAACTGCCCCTGGTCATCGTGGATGTGCAGCGCGGCGGTCCCTCCACGGGCCTCCCCACCAAGACCGAACAGTCCGATCTCTTCGCCGCGGCCTTCTCCGCGCACGGCGACGTGATTCGCCCGGTGCTGGCGCCCACCTCGGTGGCCGACATCTTCCGCATCACGGTCGAAGCCTTCAACATCGCCGAGTACTACCAGACGCCGGTGATCGTGCTGTCCGATCAGGAGATCGCCGCTCGCAAGGAAACGCTTGATCCCATCGACACCAGCCAGTTCAAGATCATCGACCGCCAGCGCCCCACGGCCACCGATCTGCAGGACTACAAGCGCTTCAAGCAGACCGAGAACAACATCAGCCCCATCAGCCATCCGGGCATGCTGGGCGGCACCTACCTGGCTTCGGGCATCGAGCATGTTGAATCCGGCGCGCCCACCAACAGCGGCTCCGTCCACCAGCGCATGAACGACAAGCGCACCCGGAAATTCGATCCGCTGAAGGACCGCCGCGACCTTTTCGAGGTGTTGGGCAACCCTGATGCGCCCATCGCCATGGTGGCCTGGGGCAGCGTCGCGGGCATCTGCCGCGAGGCCCTCGCCATGGCCCAGGCCAAGGGGCTCAACGTCAAGTTGCTGGTGCCCTACCTGCTCTATCCGGTGGCTGAAGGCGTCTACAACGAGTTCTTCCACTCGGTCCAGAAGGGCCTGGTCATCGAGCAGACGCACCTGGCGCAGACCTTCAAGCTGCTCCGCATGCACATCGACCTGCCCAAGGGCGTGAAGCCCCTGGCCCGCAGCGGCGCCAATCCCTTCCTGCCCGGCGAGATCGTCGCCGCCCTCCAGAATCTCCTCGCAGAGCTGCAGCGCAGCCACGAGGGCAACCTTCAGCCCCAGGAGTGAGGTCGACCATGAGCACCGGCACCTGCGAATACCAAGCGAAGGACTACAAGAGCGACCTCAAGCCCATCTGGTGCCCCGGATGCGGCGACTTCTCCGTGGTGCAGGGCATCTACCGCGCCCTGGCTGCCGTGGGCCGTCCGCCCCATGAGATCGCCTTCGTCTCGGGCATCGGCTGCTCCAGCCGCATCCCCGGTTACACCACGGCCTACGGCTTCAACAGCGTCCACGGCCGCGCCCTTCCCATCGCCCAGGGCATCAAGCTGGCCAACCCCGACCTGCTGGTGCTGGCGGCGGGCGGCGACGGCGATGGCTTCTCCATCGGCGGTGGCCACATCGCCCACCTCATCCGCCGCAACATGGACATCACCTACATCGTGATGGACAACCAGATCTATGGCCTCACCAAGGGCCAGCTCTCGCCCACCTCCCAGAAGGGGCGCATCACCTGCACGTCGAAGTACGGCAGCCTGGAAGAGCCTGTGAATCCGCTGCTCTACGTGCTGGCCTACGGCGCGGGCTTCGTGGCCCAGGCCTCGCCCACGGACCTGGCGGGCATGGCTGCTGTCATCGAGGAGGCCATCCGCTACCCCGGCTTCGCCTTTGTGAACATCCAGTCCCCCTGCGTCACCTACGGCGAGGAAGGACAGCAGATCAAGGGGTTGAAGGCCATCCAGGAATCCCTGGCCAGCCTGGGGCACAACCCCGCAGACCGCCTGGCGGCCATGGACCTCGCTCAGCAGTACGGCGAAAAAATGCATTTGGGCGTGTTCTACCGGAACCCCGAACCGCCGCCCACTTACGGTGATCTGGTGAAGGAACGCCAGGCCGCGCTGTCCAAGGATGCCCTCCCCAAGGAGCGCATCCTGGACCTCTTCATCAAAAAGTAGGAGGTCCCATGGCCATCCACGGCATCGATTTCGCCAACCTTTCCCTTCAGGATGCCCTCGATCTGGCCATCCTGATCGAGGATGAGGCCCAGGAGCGCTACGAGGAATTCGCCGCGCAGATGGAGCAGCACCGCACGCCAGAGGCCGCCAGGTTCTTCCGCTACATGGTGGAGAACGAGGCCAAGCACGCCCGCGAGCTGACGGCCCGCCGCGTCCACCGCTTTGGAGACGCACCCCGCACCGTCACCCGCGCCATGATCTTCGATGTGGAGGCGCCGGACTACGATGCTGCCCGCGCCTTCATGAGCCCGCGCAAGGCCATGGAAGCCGCCCTGGCCTCTGAGCTGAAGGCCCACGCCTTCTTCGTGTCCTCCCTGGCCACACTGAAGGACCCCGAAGTCCGCGCCCTCTTCGAGGATCTGCGCGACGAGGAGTTGGAGCACCAGCAGCTGGTCCAGGCGGAACTGTACAAGCTGCGCCCCGAAACGGGTCTCTCCGACGAAGACTTCGTGGACGAGCCCGCAGCGCAGTAGTTTTTGAGCAAGCAGCATCAAAGAAAGGCGCCTCGCTTGGGAGGCGCCTTTCTTTGGTAGTGCCTTCGTTAAAAGGAGATGCCGGTGCCAATGAACAGGCGCAAGTCCTTCCCGATGGCATCCGGAACAGGGTTTCCCGCTCGGTGCGTGATTCGGAGGCCATGAATGTTCTCGGGGACTTCGTTGCTGAGGAAGGCGCAGGTATCCAGGCGCCATTCAATGCCCTTGTAGACCAAGCGATTGGAGAAACGAAGGGAGGGCTCAGCCGAAGGAGATGTCTCCCCTGCCAGAAAGGGACGAAAGTCCCGCCATTCAAGCCGAACCAGATTCTGTTGTGGAAAGGGCTCCGGAACTGGCGCGCTGGATGGCAGCCCCGTGGTGGCGAGGGTTTGGGCACCTACGGGCAGAGCCAGCAGCAATGCGACAGCGAGAATGGACATGCGAGGCATCGGGGAGGTCGCTTTCAGGGGTGGGGTGAGGCGCTGCCAGGGGGGTGGGCACCCCGAATACCCCCATCTTCGGCCGCCGGGGCTCCAAAGATAAGATCCACTTTGTGACTTTTACCGATGGTCCACTCGGTTTCTGAGACCCGGTGCTTGGCCCTAATCGATGGCGATGGGTCCGGTGGCGCGGCTCTTCCGCATGAGGAAGATCAGGGGGAAGAGGGTGAAGCAGAGCACGCCCATGAACCAGAAGGTATCCGCGAAGGCCATCATGCTGGATTGCTTCACCACGGTGCCGTAGGCCGCGCCCTGGGCCAGGTGGCCCGCATCCGTGGGCGACAGGCCTCCGCGCACCACGCCCAGCTGGGTGGCCCGGTCCAGGAAGCCCTGGTAGGCCGGATCTCCCGGGGTGAGGTGCCCCACCAGATTGGCCTGATGGAACTGGGAACGCCGGGCCAGCATGGTGGTGGCGAGGGCGATGCCCGTGCTGCCGCCGATGTTGCGCACCAGGTTCATGAGGCCCGCGGCGTAGGCCGTCTTCTCGTGGGGAATGTGCTGGAAGGCGGACACGTTGATGGGAATGAACAGGAAGGCGAAGCCCAGACTCTGCACCACGCGGGACCACATGGCCGTCTGGAAATCCACCTGCAGGTTGAAGCCGGCCATCTGTATCAGCCCCAGGCCGCAGAAGAAGAAGCCCACGCCGATGAGCCAGCGGGTGTCGGTCTTTTTCAGCAGCATGGCCACCACCGGCATCATGAACATGATGGCCAGGCCGCCTGGGCTCAGCACCCAGCCGCTGAGCAGGGCCGTGTAGCCCAGCAGGGTCTGCAGAAAGATGGGCAGCAGGGCCAGACTGCCGTAAAGCACGAAGCCCAGCACGAAGAGCATGAGAATGGCCACCGCGAAGGTGCGGTCCTTCAAGAGGCGAAGGTCGACGATGGGACGGCTCTTCTGGAGTTCGTGGTAGATGGCATAGCCCAGGGCCAGCACGGCCACCACGGCGAAGAAGACGATGAAGTTCGAGCTGAACCAGTCCTTGCGTTGGCCTTCGTCGAGCACGATCTCCAGGGCCGCCAGGCCCAGGGTGATGACGCCGATGCCCAGGTAGTCGAAACGGGCGCCCTCCTTGAGGGAGATGCGGTGGAAGGTGGGCGGATCCTGCACCAGCGCGCTGGTGAGGGAGAAGGACAGGAAGCCCACGGGGATGTTGATGAGGAAGATCCAATTCCAGCTGAAGTTGTCCGTGATCCAACCGCCCAGCACGGGGCCGATGATGGGGGCCAGCACCACGCCCATGCCGTAGACGGCCATGGCGGCACCGCGCTTGGCCGCGGGGAAGGTCTCCACCAGGATGGCCTGCGAGATGGGTTGGAGGCCGCCGCCACCGAGGCCCTGGAGCACGCGGAAGAAGATCAGCCAGCCCAAGCTGGGCGCGATGCCGCAGAGGAACGAAGCCACCGTGAAGATGGTCACGCAGGTGAGGTAGAACCGCTTCCGGCCCATGAGGCTGGAGAAGTAGCCGCCCAGAGGCAGCACCACGGCATTGGCCACCAGATACGAGGTGAGCACCCAGGTGGTCTCCTCCACCGTGGCCGAGAGGTGGCCCGCGATGTGGGGCAGGGCCACATTGGCCACGCTGGTGTCGAGGACCTCCATGAAGGTCGCGATCATCACCGTGAGCGCGATGACCCAGGGGTTGATATGACGGTGGGTCATGGCAAGAAGACCTGGTCCACAGATTCCACAGATGTCACAGATTCAGAAAACACTTTGTTCCTCCCACCCCCGATACCCATCCTTGGAATCTGTGTAAATCTGCGCAATCTGTGGATCAAGCTTTTCTCGTTCATTCGACGATGACCGTGGCTTCGACGTTCATGCCGGGGCGGAGGATGACTTTTTTGGCTTCCTCTTCATCGATGCGGATCTTCACGGGGATGCGCTGCACCACCTTCACGAAGTTGCCCACGGCGTTTTCGGGGGGCATGAGGCTCATGCGCGAGCCTGTGGAGCCGGAAATGGAATCCACGTGGCCCTTGAGCACCAGGCCGTTCATGTCGACCTTGATCTCGGCTTCCTGGCCGGGCTTCATGCGCGCCAGCTGGGTTTCCTTGAAGTTGGCGGTCACCCAGGTGCGGTGCAGGGGAATGATGGTGAGCAGGCCCTGGCCGGGCTGGATGGTCTGGCCCGCCTCCACGAGCTTGCGGGTGACCACGCCATCCACGGGGGCCACGATGCTGGTGTAGCCCAGCTGGAGGTCGAGGCCGCTCTGGCTGGCGCGGGCGGTGTCCACCTGGGCCTTGGCTGCGGCCAGCCGGGCTTCGGCGGCACCCACGGCGACCTTGCGGATGTCGGCCTCGCGCTGGAGGGAGGCCAGGCGCTGCTGGGCGGCACGCCACTCACTGTCAGCGACCTCGGCTTGGGTGCGGAAGCCGTCGAACTGCAGGGCGGAGATCTCTTCCCGCTCGGCCAGGGGCTTCATGCGCTGCAAGTCGGTCTTGGCCTTGTCGAGGCTGGCCTTCTTGGCATCCACGTTGGCCTTGGCGGTCTCGATGTCCGAATTGCGGGCCTGTTGGTAGGCCACCTGGGCGCGTTCCAGATCGGCGCGCGCGCCTTCCACCTGGGCCAGAGCCTGGGCGTAGGAGCCCTTGGTCTGGTCAAGCCGGGCCTGGATGTCGCGGGGGTCCACCGCAACGAGGGGGTCACCGGCCTTCACGGTCTGGTTGTCTTCCACCAGCACCTTTTCCACGGTGCCGTAGACGCGGCAGGACACAGGCACCAGATGGCCGTCCACCTGGGCATCGTCCGTGCTCATGCGGTTGCGGGAGTGGAACCACATGCCCGCGGCGATGAGCAGCACGACGGGTGCGCCGATCTTCAGGGCCAGCATGGCCTTGCCGGATTCGGGGGCGCCGGAGGTGGAAGGGACGGGCTGACCAACGGCTTCTTGTGTTTCTGGGGCTTCTTGATTCATCGGAGTCTCCAACGGGGCGAAAAAGGTTCTGGGTCGTGGATTGGGTACAGCGGAAGTGGGCCGGATCAGGCTCAGTTGGCAGGAGCCGGTTGGTTGCCTTGGAGCAGATACATGCCTTCGAGCTGGCCCGTGGCCCGCGCCAGATCCGCGCGGGACTGGTTCAGGCGGTAGAGGGCGCTGATCTGGTTGTCATTGGCCTTGGCCAGCTCATCCTGGGCGTTGATCACTTCGATGTTGTTGCTGACGCCCGCCTCGAAGCGATGCCGGGCCTGGCTCAGGGCCTCCGTGGAGAGAGTCACGGCCAGGTTGGCCACGTCCACCTCGTGCGCAGCGGCATCCAGTTCCGCCTGGGCCACCTGGATCTCGTAGCCCACCTGGGAGCGGACTTCGCGGCGGGCTTCCTGCACCCGGCTCTGCTCGGACTTGGCCCTGGAGACCTGAGCGGACACCAGGCCCCCGGTGAAGAGCGGCACCCGCAGGCCCAGGGTGACCTGGTAGGTGTGGGTGGAGGGATGGGATTCCAGGCCCGCGGAGCCATAGAAGCCGGAGGCCACCAGGGTGGGCAGCCGCAGGGCCTGGGCGGCTTCGCGCATGTTCACGGCGGCTTTCTCCCGGGCCTCCAGCGCCGCCAGTTCCGGGCGCTGGGCCAGGCTGGCGGTGAAGCTCTCCTGGAAGCCCGCCACCGGCAAAGTGGGCGCGGCCAGGGAGTCCGACAGCTCGATGCGGGTGCCGGGTTCCAGGCTCAGGGCCCGTCCCAGGCCCGCCAGGGCGGTGGCGCGCTGGGTTTGCGCCTGAATGAGCCGCTGCCGCTCTGTTTGCAACTGCACCTGGGAGCGCAGGGTGTCGAGCTTGGTGCCCACGCCCTGCTTCTGCTGGTTTTCCGCGAGCTTGGCCAGGGCTTCGGCCAGTTCCACGCGGGATTCACCGGCCTGTACCGAGGCGGCAGCGCGCAGGGCGCGCAGATACTGGCCCACCACGATGGCGGCGACTTCTTCCCGGACGGCGCGGCCCTGGGCCTGGGCCGAAGCCTCGCCGTGCTGCGAAGCCCGCCACTTCTTCCAGAGGCTCAGGTCGAAGAGGGAGACTTGAGCCTCCAGTCCCATCCGGCTCCAGTTGTAGGGGCCCACTTCCTGGGGGAAGCCGGGAACGGACATGCCCATCTGGGCTTCCAGGTTGTATTTGTTCCGCTGCCCCAGGGCCTCGGCGGCGACGGTGGGCATGAGGGCAGCCGCGGCGAAGCGGCGGTCATCGCCGCTTTCCGCGATGGCCAGCAGCGACTGATGCACGCGGGGGTTCTGCTCCAGAGCGGTGCGGATGGCCTGGGCCAGGCTCAACGACACCGTGCGGGCCGGGGCCGGCGCCGTGCTGGGGGCTTGCGCTTGCACCGGGCAAGGGCAGAGAAGGGCGAAGAGGGGGGCAGCGAGGGCCAGGGGCGACTGACGAAGCATGGGGGCCTTCCTAGGACGGGGTTCTGCGCGGGATGAATGAAGGTGCTGCGTCTGGGTGAAATCGGCTCGGGGCTGCAGGCTCAGGAGGAACCGCAGCCGCCGGGGGCCTGGGAAAGCTGCTCGCTGTTGGCCCGCATCCGGTTGAGGAAATCCTTGAAGAGGTCCAATTCCTGGTGGCTGAATCCCTGAAGGTGCGCGTTCAGGACTTTCACCGCCACCGGAGGCAATTGGGGGTGCAACTCCTGGCCGGCTTCCGTGAGCTCCAGGTGGATGAGGCGGCGATCCTTGCAACTCCGGACCCGGCGGATCAGGCCCTTCTCCTCCAGGCGGTCCAGCATGCGGGTCATGGAGCCGGTGTCGTAGCGGCTGAAGCGGCAGAGTTCGGCGGCGGTGGAACCGCAACCGCGGGCGATGCGCATGAGGATGACCCACTGGGCGCCGGTGATGCCCATGCCGGTCATCTCGTCGTCGAAGGCCGCCAGCAGCCGCCCCGACACCTCGGCAATGAGGCGCCCGATGCTGTCCTCCTGGTTGTAGTTTTCGGAGGTGTAGAGCGGCTCGCCTTCCTGGGGCTGCGTGGTCATGTTGAGACTTTCAAGTTAAATGCCTAAGCAATCACTGCCGTGACAGCAATATTAAAGGGCAGGATCGATGCCTGTCAAGCAGCGGCGCGAGGCGCCCTGGAAGGGTCGAAGTCGGAGGTTCTTTGATTTAATATTTTGAAAATTTTCAAAATGTCTTATCTTGAAACCGGAGACCTGCGATGGAGATGCGCTCCCTGGTGTTCAAGGCCCTGGCCGACCCCACCCGTCGGAGCATCCTCGACCGGTTGCGCGAGGGCGATTTGAGTGCGGGGGAAATCGCCGAAGCCTACGAGATCGGCAAGGCGAGCATCTCGCACCACCTGAACCTGCTCAAGCACGCGGGGCTGGTGCGCTGCCGCCGGCAGGGGCAGCAGCAGATCTACACGCTCCACACCACGGTATTCCAGGAGGCCCTCCAATGGCTGCTGGCGTTTTCAAAGTGACGGCGGAGGATCCCTCCTCCGAAGGGCGCCGCGAGGTTTGGCGGGAATGGCCGTCCTGGGTGCTGCTCGGGGGACTTTGGGGGTTCAGCCTCTGGGCCATGGGCCGCCTGCCTGCGCGCACACCCATCCACTGGAACCTCCATGGCGAAATCGACGGTTGGGGCTCTCCTCTGATGGCTGCGCTGATGCTGCCACTCATCGCGACCCTGACCTACCTGATCATCCTGGCCTATGACTGGGGGCGCATGGACTTCAAGGCGGCGCGAGCCATGTCGGCGGCCACCACCCGCCAGATCCGCCTCCTCGTGCTGCTGCTCATGGCCGGCCTCCAGGGTCTCATCCTCCGCGCATCACTAAGCGGAGGCATGCTGCGCTCGGGCTGGATCCTGCTGGTGATCTTTCTGTTCTTCATCTTCTTCGGCAACCTCATGCCTCGGCTGGAACCCAATGCCTGGGCGGGCATCCGCATTCCGCCCACCCTGGAGAACCGGGAAGTCTGGAAGCGCACTCACCGGTTGGGCGGTCACTGGTTCATGGCCGCCGGGCTCTTGGGCATACCCATCAGCTTCCTGCCCGAACCCTACGCGAACCTTTTGAGCCTTCTCCTCATGCTTCTTCCAGTGCTGGTGGCGATGATCTATGCCTACTGGCTGCGTCACCGTTTGGATCAGCTTGTTGATCAGGACGCCACGCCCCCTCAGGAGCCCCGATGAACCGAGCCGCCTGCCTGCTCACGTTGCTTTCCCTGCCTGCCCTGACCGCCCAAGCCCAGAAGCCAGTCCAAGCCCCAGCTGTGGCCGTTCAGGCGGGCCGCTGGGAAGGCGCGCTCCAACTGCCCGGTGGGAACCTCAATCTGATCGTAGATCTCTGGAACGTTGGCGATGCCTGGCAAGGCGTCATCTCCGTGCCGGCTCAGGGACTGAAGCTGCACGCGCTCGCCAAGGTTGGCGTGGAGGGAGGTCGGCTGAGCTTCACCCTTGCCGGCATCCCCGGCGAACCTTGCTTCGATGGGGTGCTGGGCCCGGATGGGGCCACGGCGAGTGGAACCTTCGCCCAAGGGGGCGCCCAGCTGCCTCTGAGCCTGCGACGCACCGGCGACTCGCCTGCAGAAGCCCGCGCATCCGCCGGAGCCAGGGGGCCCGCGGCACTGCGCAGCGGCGAACGGGTGCTGCACTTCCCCGGCTTCAACGGCTTTCCCTTGAACGGCACCGTCCTCGCCGGAGGCGCCCACGGCTACTTCGCGGTGATGGTGGCGGGATCAGGCCCCACGGACCGCGACTGGTCCAATCCCCTGATTCCCATGCCCAGCCATGGTGGCCGCGACCTGGCCGTTTGGCTGCAGGCCCAGGGCCTGGGCAGCCTCCGTTACGACAAGCGTTTCATCGGCGCCAAGGATCCCAAGCTCGACATCTCGCTCGACGCCCAGGTGGGGGACATTCGCGCGGCCTTGAAGGCGGCCCGAACCCTCCCCGAGGCCAAGGGCAAGAAGCTGCTGCTGCTGGGCCACAGCGAGGGCGCGCTGTTGTCGCTGCTGGCGGCCAGCGAGGCCGATGCGGCCCTGCTGCTGGCCTTGCCGGGCCTCAGCATGGGCAGGCTCATCGTGGCCCAAGTGAAAGGACAGTTGGCGGCAGCGCAGGCGCCCACTGATGTCACCGCCTCGAACCTGGCCTATCTGGAGGCGGCGCTGGACGCCATCCGCAAGAACCAGGAGTTGGACCGCGACGCCACGGGCATCGCCCCCGGCGTGGTGAGCCTGGCCAAGGGGCTGGCCCGCCCCGAAAGCCGCGGCTTCGTGCGCGACCTGCTTGACCTGGATCCCTGGGGCGCCGCCCAGCGCCTGCCCATCCCCTGTGCCGTGGCCTGGGGCGACCGGGATGTGCAGACCTGGAAACCCGACATCCTGCCTGCGGATTTCAAAGGCGCCGTGATTGAGATCCCAGGCGCGAACCACCTCTTCAAGCGGGAAACCCGCGCGAAAGCGGGCCTTTCAGGGGCCGAAGCCATGAGTACCTACGGCGACAGCACACCCCTGGCGGACCTCACGCCCTTGGCTCAGTGGCTGAAGGAGCTGCGATAGGGAGTTCAAGGCTGAAAAGAGGAGCACGGAGGGCACAGAAATCCCAAAGAAGACACAGAGGCCAAAGCAGGCCATGAGGCTTTTCGTTCTCTGTGTCCTCGGTGGCGCTCTGCGTCCTCTGCGTTCCTGTTTTCCATGAAGGGATTACTTCTCCTTGGTGGGCGGTGCGATGAACAAGGTGTGGATGCCGCCGTGGTGGGAGGCCATGCCAGTGAGTGTGAGCGTCTGGGCCATCCGTTCGCTGAGGTAGGCGGCCAGGCTGGCTTTGCCATCGCGCCGGGGATGGTGCGGTTCGGGCATGAGGATGTAGAGCGTGCCGTCCGCCGTGAGCAGGCCCGCGGGCGAACCGGAGGCGACGCAGCTGGCGCCGCAGGCCTTGTGGGCTTCGCCGCGCTTGCCGAGCTGGGTGTAGCAGGAGACATCCACCACCTCACCCGTGAGGGTGAGGGGCTTGGCATCGGCGAGCACCTTTTTGTTCGCCTCGGTGGCCGCGGCCTCCAGGGTGGTGGCGGACCAGGCGGGCGCCTGGGGTGTGGGAGCTTGGAGGCATAACAGGCAGGCAAGCAATATCATGATTGCTCCTTGGAAAAGACCTTCAAAGTAGGCCCGCATAAGGAGAATGGCAAGCGCGGCGCACGAAGGGAAGGTGGCCAGATCAAGGTTCACCAAAAAGGGTCCCGGAACCTTCCGTGTGATCCTTGCGCACGCAGTCGCCGTGGTGGTCGCCGTTCCGGGCCCGGGCCCGGTGCTGGAGCGGCTGCGCGGCGCGGTGCGCCCTGGGCGGCTAGACTGGATCTTCATCCTTTCGGAGGTTCCATGTTCCGTCTCGACGGCAAGATCGCCCTCGTCACCGGCGCCAGCCAGGGCATCGGCGAAGCCATCGCCAAGCAGCTGGCCGCCCAGGGCGCCACGGTGGTGTGCGCCGCCCGGACGTTGACCAAACTGCAGGCCGTGGCCGACGCCATTCGTGCCGCGGGCGGAACGTCCGACGTGATCGAGGCCGATCTCAGCGACGGCGCGTCTGTGCGTTCAGCCATCGCCACCACGATCGAGCGTCATGGCGCCCTGCACATCCTGGTGAACAACGCGGGCATCACCCGCGACAAGCTCCTCATCCAGATGAAGGAGGAGGATTGGGATGCGGTGGTGGACACCAATCTGAAGGGTGCCTGGACGGCCATCCAGGCGGCCACCAAGCCCATGATGAAGCAGCGCTGGGGCCGCATCATCAACATCGCCTCGGTGGTGGGCCAGATGGGCAATGCGGGCCAGGCCAACTATGTGGCGGCCAAGGCGGGCCTCATCGGCCTCACCAAGTCCGTGGCGCGCGAGCTGGCCAGCCGCAACGTCACCGCCAACGCGGTCACCCCCGGCTACATCGAGACCGCCATGACTTCGAACCTGCCTGAGGATGTGAAAGCCGAATTCACCAAGCAGATCCCCTTGGGCCGCATGGGCACCGCCACCGACATCGCCTCGGCCGTGGTCTTCCTCGCCAGCGATGAGGCAAGCTACATCACGGGCCAGGTGCTGAGCGTCAATGGCGGCATGCTGATGGTCTGATGCGCGACCTGCTCGATCCGATTCGCCGCGGCTGGGCCGCCTTCCGCTTCCGGCGCCATTGGCCATGGCTCCTGCTGGCGGTGGGCCTGCTGCTGGGCCTGCCACCGACGGAAAACGGCTGCGCGCAGGCCCTAGGTTGGCTGGGCGGTCTGGTGCTGTTCTTTCGCGGGCTGCGCTGGATCTGGGTCAAGCTGCTGTTCCGCGTGTCCCGACGGCTTTGGGTGATTCTGGCCCTGATGTCCGTGCTGCCCATGCTGGCCATGGTGGTCATGCTCATGGCCCTCGGGTGGCTGGGGCTCGGCGCCCAGGTGAGCCGATCGACCCAGCAGACCCTGGTGGCCTGGGAGGAGGCGCTGAAGACGGCCAACCGCGAGCCCTCGGATGCCGCAGCCCTGCAGGCGCTGCGCACCTACGGCGGCGCCTGGATCGAGCGGACCCGCGCCCTGCCGGAGGGCGTTCCGGAAACCTTCGTCGGCATGGTGTGGGCCGACAGCCGCGACGCGGGCTCCGATGCCGATCCACAGGGCACCCGGAAGGACACCTACCTCCGGGCGGTGCGCAAGGAACCCGGTGGATATCGCATCCTTTCCCTCAACCTCGGTGTGCTCGGTGACCGGGCGCAGGCCATGGCCGGCGGCGAGGTGTCTTTCACGCTGGTCTCGCGCAAACTCCGCCGCGACGGGGAGGACACCATCACCTTCAAGGCTGGTGGCAGGGAGGCCAGCAAACCAGCACCGATCCTGGTGGGCGAGGGCGGAAACGTGGCCAGTTGGACCAAGGGGCAGGCCCTCCATGGCAGCGGCCTCTTCGCACCCTTCCACCTGCCGCCTCTGGCCTTCACCATCACGGACTGGTCCAGCGGCGAAGCCCTGGTGCTCACGGCCACGCCGGAGACGAACCTCTACGCGCTCTTTGCCGGTTTTCGCTCGGGCGAAAAACAGTCGCTTTCCGCGGATACCGTGAAGGCCATCGTGGTGGTCAGCCTGGTGCTGGTGGCCCTGGCTTCTGCGCAGGCCTTGGCGGCCGTGCTGGGCCTGGTGCTGGCCTGGTCCCTGGGCCGCGCGGTGAATGACCTTCATGGCGGCGTGAACCGCCTCAGCCTGGGCGATTTCTCCACCCGCATCCGGCTGCGCGGTCGCGATCAGGTGGCCCAGCTTTCCGCGGCCTTCAACGACATGGCCGCGCGGCTCCAGACCGCCGCCTCCGAGCGGGAGGAACGGCTCCGCATGGAAGAGGAGCTGCGCGTGGCCCGGGAAGTGCAGATGCGCCTGCTGCCGGACCTGGAAGCCCTGCGCATGCCCTCAGTGCGCGCCACCATTCTGCCTGCGCGCGAAGTGGCCGGCGACTACTACGACCTGTTCCCCCTGTTGGATGGCAGCCTGGCCTTCCTGATTCTCGATGTCAGTGGCAAGGGCACCAGCGCGGCTTTCTACGCCGCAGAAACCAAGGGCGTGCTGTCGGCCCTGGACAAGCAGGCCCTCGGCCCCGTGGATGTGGCCGACCGCCTGAACGCCATCTGGTGCCAGGGCCACGACCGCCGCCTCTTCCTCACGCTGGCCTACGGCACCTTCCATCCGCATTCGGGCCGCTACCAGTTCGTGCGGGCGGGTCACCCTTCGGCTTTCCTGCGCCACGGCGATGGCCGCGTGTCTCGCCTGCACCCTCGGGGCCTCGGTGTGGGCCTCAGCGCCAACCGTTTCCGCGAGGCGTTGGAGCTGCACGAAGGCATCCTGGAACCCGGCGGCAGCCTCATCTTCTACACGGATGGTCTGTCCGAGGCCCAGGCTCCGGACGACAGCTTCTACGGAGAAGATCGGCTGGAGGCTCTGCTGGCCCGTCCCACGGAGGATCTGCAGAACGCCATCCTTGCCGATGTGGCCACTTTCGCCCAGGGCCGACCCCTGGCCGATGACCTGACCCTGCTCATCCTGAGCCGCGGCTCAGCGTGAGAGGTCTTTCAGTTCCCGCACGATTTCCGGTGCCTGGCTGCGCGCGCCGGTGAGGGCTTTGGCAAAGAGCACCTTGGCTTCGTCCGCGCGGCCCTCGGCCCGGGCCAGGCAGGCCAGAGAGCGCAGGATGTAGGGCGTTTCCTCGGTGGAGAGAATGCGGCTGCGCTCGAGCAGGGCCTTGGCCATCCCGCGATGCCCATCGCGGGCCAGGCATTCTGCCTCGCCGGCCAGGCAGTGCGCCTCCATGACCGCATCCTTGAGCACTTCGTGGAGCGCCAGGGATTCGCGGTAGAACCCGCGGGCGGCTTCGTAGCGGCCGGCTGTGCGGTTGAGCTCGCCCAGGTTGTAGACCGCCAGGGCCTCCATGGGGCGCAGGTCGGTCTTGCGGGCCAGCTCCAGAAACTGCCGCACCAGACCCTCGGCGCGGTCCAGATCGCCCCGAGCCTGGGACACACTGGCCAGTCCCATCAGCGAGTAGACCAGGCCGTTCTGGTCACCGAGGGCTTCCCGCAGGGATTGCGCCCTTCGGAAGAAGGATTCCGCGCGATCCAGCCCGCCCTCCTGGGCCAGGGCAAGGTCGCCGAGGTTGTTGGTGAGGATCGCTTCCCCCCAGCGGTCACCGTAGCTTTTCACGGTTTCCAGGGCACCGGTGTACCGGGCTTCGGCGCCTTTGAGGTTGCCGCGCTCCTTCTCGATAACACCCAAATTGTTGAGCACCCGCGTGGCGCTCAGTTTGTCCCCCACGGCCTGGTACAGGGCCAGGGACTGCTGGTAGGCGCTCTCCGCCTCCGCGGCCTTGTGCTGGCGCTGCAGGGTCACGCCCAGGGTGGTGTGGGCCCCGGCTTCGTAATCCAGCTGACCCATGGAGCGGGCGAGGGCCAGCACCTCCTGGCACGTTTGATCCGAGGCCTCCCATTGCCCGGTGTCGCTGTATCGGACTGCGAGTTCGTGCAGTGCCTTCATTTCCATCACCCGGTTGCCCTGCGCGCGCGCAGCCCAGCGGGCCCACTGGAACACCGGCTCGGGCGGCGTGTCGCTCACCCGGCTGAGCCCACGGGCATACCACAGCACGGCCGCTGGGTAGTCAGGCGCCAGTCGCGTGGCTTCCTTGAAGGCCGGAACAGCTTCTTTGAAATCACCCTTGTCGATCAGGGCAGCCCCGCGGATATAAGCTTCCAGGGCCTTGGCGGGCAACTCTGGAACCGGGTTGCGGGCATGGGAGGCGGCGAAGGGATCCACAGCCTTGAAAAGGTCCCCGACCACTTTGCGTGCCAGGGGGATGGAGGCGGGGCCCGCAGTCAATTTCCCTCCGAGCTGGGCTCGGCCGGATTGGCGGATGGCGCCGCTGGCATCCAAGAGCTCGTAGTCCAGAAGGTAGGTCCCATCGGCATCCGTCCTCAAGCCCCCCCGCAGCAAGAGTGGAGCGCCGAGCGCGGAGGCGAGGCGTTTCAGGTCAATGGTGCTGAGGGAACCTTCCGACAGGTGCAGGGTGTTCTGGGCCCGTACCACGCTTTCCAGGTCGAGGGGCGCCAGTTTGGGGTGTTCCCGCAAACCCGCTTCCAGCATCTCCGGCAGGAGGTGGCGCAGAATCGGGTCCAGCGTCGGATCCCCAGTCAGGTTCTGGAAGGGAAGCACCGCCAGACGGGCGGGACGCTGGCGTACCAGATCCGCGATGATGCCGCGGCCCATGAACCAGTTCGCGCCGACGGCCAGTAGGGCCGCGGTGGCCACGGCGATGGCGGTCCAACGCAAGACGCTGCGGGGCCGCAGCAGGTGACCAAGCGCCTGCGCCACCCGCGCGGCCGTGGGCCGCTTGAAGGGGTGGGCATCCAGCATGGCGCGCAGCAGGTCGGCTGCGCCCGAAGGAAGGCCGCGCACCTTCAGTTCGCGGCGCGAACCCTCGATGATCGCGCGCATTCTCGCCTTGCCTTCACCGGGGAAGGGATGCTCGCCTGCCAGCAGTTCCCAGGCCACGATGCCCAGGGAGAACACATCGCTGGAAGGGCCCGCAGCCTGGCCCTGGATCTGTTCCGGAGAGGCATAGCTGGGGCTGCCCATGAAGGTGCCAGCCAGCGTGAGCTGTTCCCAACTGTGGGGCCCGGACGGCGTGCGTCGGTCTCCCTCTGCACGGCGCAGCGTGGCTTCTCCCTGCTCTGCTTCCTGCTTTCGCTCCGCCTCTTCCAGGGCTTGGAGCAGGGCGAGGTTGGGCACGGGGCTGGGCGTGATCTGGGTTTCACCGGGAGCGTGGGGATCCATGAGCCGAGCCAGGCCGAAATCCAGCACCTTCACCAGGGGCGTCTGATGCTCCCCTTTGCCGAGGGCCACCATGATGTTGCTGGGTTTCAGGTCCCGGTGGACCAACCCCTTGGCATGCGCGGCTTCCAGGGCCAGAGCCACGCTGCGGATCACCTGGAGCTTGTCCTGGAGCTTGAGCTCGGGAGCGACCAAGTCCAGCGTCTGCCCCTCCAGCAGCTCCATGGCGATGAAGGTGCCACCGGGGCCGTTCACCCAGTCGTGTACCTGGCAGACATTGGGATGGTTGAGCTGCGCCAAAGCCAGGGCCTCGCGGCGAAAGCGTTCCGGGGCGCCGTGTTCGCGCTCTTCACTGGTGCGCAGGGCCTTCAGGGCCACGCTGCGTTCCAGGGTGGGATCCCAGGCGCGATACACCTCGCCCATGCCACCCGAGCCCAGCATCCATTCCACCTGGAACCGGCCCACCTGGTCGCCGGGCTCCAGGAGCCGCCTCTCGGATGGAAGGGCAGACGCAGGCTGTGGGTCGTTGGACATGGCGCACCGGGGTCGCGTTAAACGTAACACATCGCTGCAGGCCAGGTTCTCTCTTCTCTCTGGGTGAATCAGTCGTCCAGCGTGGCCTTTCGTTCGCCATCCTTCCAGCGGAGGCGCAGCCTGGCCCCCGCAGGGAGCTGGGCGGATTCCGTGACGGGTCGGCCCTCAGGCCCGAGCGCCAGCACGAAGCCCCGCTGCAGCGGGCCTGTGGGATCCAGGCCCTGCAAGCGTTCCGCCAGCACGGCCAGCCGCTGCTCACGCCGCTGCAGCAGGCGCTGCAGGGCGGGCGTCAACCTCCGCTGGGCTTCCCGAACCCTTGGCAGATCCAGCTCACCGGCGGCCAAGGGGCCGGCATGGCGGAGCCGCTGGCGCAGGAGGGCCAGGCGGCCTGCGGCGCCGTCCAGCCCGCGGCTGGGGTGAGCCAAGGCCAGCCGTTGCGCCAGCGCAGTGAAGCGAGCGGCGAGGGGCGCCACAGGCTCGGCACGCAGGAGGCCGCGGTCGGTGAGCAGGTTCAGGTGGGTCTCCAGACCCCGAAGGCGCCAGAGGGTTTTGGCCGTGAGCGCCTCCACGCGGCGGTGCAGTTCTGAGGTGAGGGCGGCGCGGTCCGGCGTCGCCAATTCCGCGGCCTGGCTGGGGGTGGCGGCGCGGCGATCCGCGGCGAGGTCCACCAGGGTGGTGTCGATCTCATGAC
Source organism: Geothrix sp. PMB-07 (assembly GCF_030758935.1). Classification (NCBI taxonomy): domain Bacteria; kingdom Pseudomonadati; phylum Acidobacteriota; class Holophagae; order Holophagales; family Holophagaceae; genus Geothrix; species Geothrix sp. PMB-07. The sequence continues at coordinate 2,856,785 of NZ_CP132333.1, read as the reverse complement.
CCACACCAGTGATGACGGGGATCCGGCATTCCGCCACGGCCCGCACCAGTTCGGGATCGTTGAAGGCCCACAAGTCCTCCAGGCTGCCGCCGCCCCGCACGAGCAGCAGGGCCTCGCAGCCCCAGTGCGCGTCCTGGACTTCCTGAATGGCCAGCAGGGTTTCGGGTACGCAGCGGTCGCCCTGGGCGGCGGCGGGGGCGATGAGCAGATCGATGCCCGGGGCTCGGTGTGAGGTCACCTCCAGGACATCCCTCAATGCGGCGCCGCCGAGGGCGGCCACGATGCCGAGCCGCTTGGGGAAGCGGGGCAGGGGACGCTTGGGACGGTCGAAGAGGCCGCGGGCCCGCAGTTCCGCTTCCAACTGACGGAGGCGCGCCTGCAGATCGCCCACGCCCGCGGGCTCGCAGTGGGTCACGGCCAGGGTGAGGGTGCCGCCCGCCACGTAGAGGTTCAGGCTGCCCTTCAGCACCACGCGCTGCCCATCGGCGGGCCGGTGCTGGATGAAGCGCTGCTGGCTGGCCCACACCGCGCAGGACAGGGCGGCGCCTTCTTCTTTCAGGGTGAAGTACCAGTGCTTGCCCGACCCGCGGAAGTTGGAGACCTCGCCCACCACGCACACGGCGGCGAAGGCTGGTTCCAGGCGCGTCTTGATCTGCTCCAGCAGGCGCTTGACGGAAAGGGGCGCGGTTTCGGTCATCGCTTGTGGAACCGTCCGAGGCCCACCGTGAGCCCTGCGAATAGCGTGTACCGTGGCGCTCCCTGGGTGAGTCCCACATCGATGCCCCCATCCAGCACCAGCCGCTTGGACACCTTGTAGGCCACGCACCAAAGGTTGGACACGATGCGCTCATTCACGGCAGTGCCCTGGATGGCATAGAGCTCCCCGGTGAGCGACCAGACGTCGCTGAGGTTCCGGGTGATGGAAACCGTTCCGGCGGCTTGGCGCACCCGGCCACCTCCGGCATCGGCGCCCTGCCCGATCCAGGACTCCAGGAGGTTCACATCCACGTGGTAGGGGCCCGCGTCGCGGCTGAACAACAGGGTGAGCGCATCGATGGGAGCGCCATTGCCCAGGCCCTGCGCGGAAGGCGCCGTGGGGAAGGTATGGGCCACCTGGATCGCTTGATCCATGCCGAACAGGCCATCGTGGAGATAGCACCATTGAACGGCGAGGTTGAGATCGCCCAAGCCTGAGACCGTTGCCTCGCCTGCAGGTGCCAAGCGCAGGTAGCCGGGGGAGGCGATCCGGAGTTCCAGATCTTTGCTCAGGCCCAGCTTGAGGAGGGTGGGGGTTCCGAAGCTGGGGCCGTCCTCGCGGAAGGCGCTCCGCTGGAGTCCCCACTCCAGTTCGGCCACGCCGGCCTGGGTGGTGAGGGCCGGATTGGCGAAGGTGGGCCGGTTGGGGTTCACCTCGATGTCGGGATCCTCGGCCCGGAGGGCGAAGGAAAAAACCAGAAAGAGAGCCACAGGAATCTTCATGGGCTCCAGGCTAGCGGATCCTTCGGGCAGTGGGGGCTTGCGTCTTATCTTGGATCGCAGTTTTTTCATGATGGCGTCCATGGGAGCCGATGACAGGAAGGTCGACACCTCGAAGGCCAGGAGGGGAACCATGTCCTTGATGGATATCCGGAATTGGTCCCGCGGGCTTTCGGGCCGGATCGTCCTGCACAGCCTCCTTCCGCTGGGGCTCTTCCTGGTGCTGCTCTTTGCCGTGTTCCTGCCCCGGCTCGAGCGATCGGCCATGGCCACGAAAAAGGCGGGGCTCCGGAACCTCGTGGAATTGGCCATGGGCATCCTGGAGAACCAGGAGGTGGAGGTCCGGGCAGGGCGCCGCACGCGCCAGTACGCGGAGACCCGGGCCAAGGAGCTCATCTCCAACCTCCATTTCGATGGCAAGAACTACCTGTGGATCCAGGGCGAAGGCCCGCGCATCATCCAGCACCCCATGGCCACCTTGGTGGGCAAGGCCACGGATTCGCTGGAGCCGCGCCAGGCGAAGCTGTTCCGGGACTTCGATCGGCTGGCCGATGCCGCCGAGGGCGGATTCCTGGAGTATGAATGGCCCCGCCCCGGCGAGTCGGGATTGGTTCCGAAGGTCTCCTACGTGAAGCGGTACAAGGACTGGGGCTGGACCCTGGGCACCGGGGTGTATACGGATGACGTGCGAAGGGATGTGACGGTCACCTTTTTCTGGATGCTGGGGGCCACCCTGCTGCTGTCCGGAGCGGTGTTCATCCTTTCGCTTCAGTTCGCCAAGAAGATCACCCGGCCCCTTGGGCGGCTGGTGGATGGGCTGCTGAACAGCGATCTGTCCCGGGAACTGGCCATCGAATCCGAGGATGAGGTGGGGGCCGCGGCCCGTGCCTTCAACGCCTACAATGCGGGCTTGCGCACTACGGTGCTGGAGGTGAAGCAGCTGGCGGAGCGGGTGGCTTCTGGCAGCACCGAACTGTCCGCCTCGTCAGAACAGATGGCGCGCTCGGTGGAGGAAATCGCCCGGGTCGGCGAGACGCTGCAGTCTTCAGGCGATCAGGTGGTGCAGGCCATGAAGGGGCTGAGCCGGAATCTGGCTGAGGTGAGCACGCAGACTCAGCAGGTGGGTGAGCGCAGCAGCCTGGCCGTGGCGGAAACCGAGAGGGGCACGCTGTCTGGGCAGGCCGCCTCGGAGGGGATGGGCAACATCCAGCGGGTAACCGGAGACATCTTCCAGGCCGTCCAGGTCATCCAGGAAATCGCCAATCAGACCAACCTCCTGAGCCTGAATGCCGCCATCGAAGCTGCCAAGGCGGGCGAACAGGGCAAGGGCTTCTCCGTGGTCGCGGAGGAAGTCCGCAAATTGGCAGAGCGCTGCGCCGAGGCGGCCAAGGATATCGAACAACTCATCCAGCAGGCGCAGGGAACGGTTTCGCAGGGGACTGATCGTGTGGCCGAGACGCTGCGCAACCTGGAATCCATCCGGAGCCAGATCGGCGCCATCGCGGCCAACATTCAGGAAGTGGACAAGCTGGACCACCAGGAGGCCCAGACCGGGGCCACCGTGGAAGCGCTCATGGACCGCACCGCTGGGCAGTTGACCCAGAATGCCGCGGCCACCCAGCAACTCGCAGCTACCGTCCGCGAGGTCACCAGGACCTCCGAGGAGCTGGCCCATGTGGCCGAGGGTCTTATGGGCGTGGTCAGGGGCTTCCACCTGTAGGTCACGGCGGCCGGAAAGGAAGGCCTCATCCTGTGGCAGACCATCAAGTCCACGATCCCCCAAGTGATCCTGCTGGCCTTCATGGCCTGGGGCTTCGCGTTCCTGTTCCCGGGATTGGTACCCTGATCTTCGTCTGGTCATGAAATGCAAACCACCAAGGCACCAAGCCACCAAGAAAAGCGAACGGATTTTTGGGTGATTCTTGGTGCCCTGGTGCCTTCTCGGTATCGGCCATGCCGATACGCGAGACAAGATGAAATAGGGTGGTGAAATCTTTTAAGGCAATGGAGACCTGAACCCATGCGCATCATCGTGGCTCCGGATTCGTTCAAAGGCAGTGTGTCGGCCCTGGGCGTGGCCGAGGCCATGGAGCGGGGCATCCTCGCGGTGTTCGCCGATGCCGAAGTCGTCAAGGTGCCCATCGCCGATGGGGGCGAGGGTACCGTCGAAGCCCTGGTGGCCGCCACGGGAGGGCGGCTCATGCACACGGAGGTGCGCGGGCCCCTCGGTGAGCCGGTGCGCGCCCACTGGGGCATCTCCGGCGATGGCACCACGGCCTTCATTGAAATGGCCTCGGCCTCGGGCCTTCCCCTGGTGCCGAAGGAATCTCGCGATCCCAGGATCACCAGCACCTACGGCACAGGCCAGCTCATGAAGGCGGCCATGGATGCGGGGCTGGCCCGGCTGGTGGTGGGCATCGGCGGCAGCGCCACCAACGATGGCGGCACGGGCATGGCGCGGGCTCTGGGCGCCCGCTTCCTGGATGCCGAGGGCCGGGATCTGCCCGAGGGTGGCGCGGCCCTCGCACGCCTTGCCCGGATCGATGTCAGCGGCCTGGATCCCCGCCTGCAGGAAGCCTCCATCCTGGTGGCCTGCGACGTGGACAATCCGCTCTGTGGCCCGCGGGGCGCCTCCGCCGTGTACGGCCCGCAGAAGGGCGCCACGCCCGAGATGGTGGCCGAATTGGATGCAGCCCTGGCGGTCTTCGCCCGCGTGGCCGCCGCCGCCACCTACCGCGAGGTGGCCCTGCGGCCCGGTGCCGGAGCGGCCGGAGGCCTGGGTGCAGGGTTGCTCTTTTTCACGGCTGCGAAGCTGCGACCGGGTGTGTCCATCGTTCTGGAAACCACCGGATTCGACGCCCTCCTCCAGGCCGCGGATCTGGTCATGACCGGCGAAGGGCGCACGGATGCGCAGACAGCCATGGGGAAGGCCCCCGTGGGCGTGGCCGAGGTGGCCAAGCACTATGGCGTGCCGGTGATCTGCCTGTCGGGCGGCCTGGGGGATGGTGCGGATGAGGTGTTGGCGCAGGGCATCGATGCCCTCGCCAGCGTGGTGCCCCGGCCCATGGCGCTGGAGGCCTGCATGGCCCAGGGCAGTGCCCTGGTGGAGGCCGCCGCGTCGCGGGTCTGCCGTCTACTGAAGGTAGGCATGTTCCTACAGTCATTTCAGTGAACAATGGGAACACCCATTCCATTGGCTCCATAGGGAGGCTGTCATGAGCATCGACCTCGAATTCCGTTCGGGGATTCTGGAGGATTACGCCGACGTCTACACGCCCGAGGTGCTCCGCGCTCTGGAGGCCCTGGCGCCCCTGGATGCGCGGCGGCGCGAGCTGATGGCCCAGCGCACGGCCCGGCGGAAACGCCGCGCGGACAACGGCGAGCGCATCGCCTTCCTGGACCCTGCCTCGCTCATTCCCGGTACCCAGATCACCGTCGCCGACGCCCGCGCCGGCAACTTCGACGGGGCCATAATCCCGGCCGACCTTCAGCGGCAGTGGATCCAGGGCACAGGCCCGGCCACCAAGCCGCGTTCTGACGTACGCTCCGGCATCCGCAACGCGGCCTACGCGCTGCTCTCCGGCGCCGACGGCTGGATGTTCGACGGCGAGGATGCCCTGGGCCAGGTGGATACCATGTCCCTGGACAACCACCGCAACCTCAAGCTCGCCATCGCGCGCAGCCCGCTCTTCCTGGAGGTGGCGGAAGACGTCTCCCGCGAGATGAACCAATGGGCCCAGGGCTTCTTCGGTCATCCCATCATCGCCGACTGGCGGCAGCAATTGGACTTCACCACGATCATCTACCGGGTGCGGGGCCTGCATCTGGAGGACCGCCACATCCGCCTGGATGGCCACGGCTTCTCCGCCTCCATCGCCGACATGGTGCTCTACGTGGTGAACAACCAGGAGCGCCTGCGCGCCGCGGGCCGCAGCATCGTCCTCTACCTGCCCAAGACGCAAACCGCCGAGGATGCCGCCTGCTTCAACAGCTTCATCCTGGCTTTGGAAAACCACCTGGGCCTGCCTGTGGGCGCCATCAAGTGCTACGTGCTGGTGGAGCAGATCGAGCAGTGCTTCCAGCTCATGGAGATCCGTGCCGCGCTGTCGCCGCACTTCGTGGGTTTCAACACCGGCCGCTGGGACTACATCAACAGCGTCTCGGATGCTCTGGCCTGGGACCAGGCCTTCGTGAATCCCAACATCACCTCGATCACCATGACCTACGGCTACATGCGGGTCTATGAGGACCGCGTGCGCCGGGCCATGAACACGCCCGACCGCAATGGCCGCTTCGCCCTCTGGCAGGGTGGCATGGAGCCCAACATTCCCGTGGGTTCCGAAGCCGGGGTTTCCGCCAGCATGAAGAAGGCGGTGGCGGGCGCCGAGCGCGAGCAGCGCGAGGGGGCTTCGGGCAAGTGGGTGGCCCACTGGAAAATGGTCCACATCGTCCGTCCCGTGTGGGAGCAGGTGGGCCAGGACAACCAGGCCGGGCGGGCTTTCCCGGCCCTCACCTACACCGCGGAGGACGCGGCGGGCCTCATGCAGCTGGAGCCCGCGCCGCGCACCATCGCGGGCGCCCGCGACCTGCTTTCCGTGGCCCTGCAGTACGGCAACGCCTTCCTGCGCGGCTTTCAGGCGGCAGCCCTCAAGCCCGCGGACTTCTTCGGTAACGACGATGTGCTCTACCTCATGGAGGACATGGCCACCGGCGAGATCCGCCTCTCCATCCTGTGGGAATGGATCCACAAGGGCGCGGTGCTGACCGAGGCCGATGCCGAGACCGGCTGTGCCGCCGGGGACGCCTTCACTCCGGCCCTGTTTGCTCGGCTGTTGGAAGAGGAATACGCCAAGCTCCGCAAGGCCAGCAATCGCGACGTGCATGACGATTCCAAGGACACCACCCTGCCCATCGCCCGCGCCATCGTGCAGACCTACGTGCAGAGCGACCTCAAGGCCCCCTGGTATGTGGACCTGCTGAACCTCAACCTGGGCGTGGAAAGCCTCGGCGAAGCCGAGCGGCGCATCACCCGCTTCCTGGCGGCCTTCAAGAAGGATGGCACCCGGCTGACCGAGAACCTGGATTTCTGAAGACAGGCCTCAGGCCACGGAGATCCGGTTGGGGAAGTGGGTCTTGATGCACTCCGGACAGACGCCATGGGTCTGTGCGAGTTCTGGGTGATCGAAGAGAAGCCGGTGGGCCGGAGCCCAGACGCCTCGGCGGTCACGAGTGCGATGGCACCAACTGCAGACTGAGGCCATGCTGATGCGCGACAGGCGCGGGTTTGTTCTTTCAGGCCGGGGGCGCGCAGCCAGCCCAGGCTCCGTCTCCGAACCCAGGAATACTGCCTGGGGTTCGAGGCATGGCGTCCACGATTCCACAGGCAAAATGGTGCAACATTCGTGGGACATTGGCAAGGCGGGACGCAGGCAAGGCGAGCCCATCCAAGGGGTGAGAAGGGCCTATTTTGTGCTGAGAAGCTGCGCCGCGAAGGCGTTCAAGGCCCGGTAGTAGGGATCGACGCTGGGGATGTAGTGGCGCTCGCCGGCGGCGTGAGGGCCGATGCCGGTCTGGCCCCAGACCACGGCCTGCCCACCCGGCGCGAAACGCGCGGAGGTGCCGGCGCCCTTGCGGCCGATGCGCACATCCCCACCGGCGGCGGTGATGCCTGCCAGCAAGGCTTTCAGGTAGGGGTTCTCGGGATCACAGGCCACGCCGGGTTCCCAGGCGGAAGGGATGAACTCCAGCTGGCGCTCGGCCACGAGGGCTTCGATCTCGGCCCGCAGCTTCGACACGTCATCTTGCGGGATGGGACGGATTTCCACGCCCAGGGCACCGCGATCCGCCGTGATGTTGAACACGCCGGGCGTGCCCACCTGGATGTATGCGAAACGGGCCAGGGACTGCCAGCCGTCCGCCGATTTCAGGGTGAGGTGCTTGGCGAAGAGCTCACGCAGGGCCTCGCGGGCGCTCAGCAGCCGCTCCGTGAGATCGGCGCCGCCCACCAGGCCGCTGTGGCCCCGGGTGCCGTGGGCCACCAGCTCGAAGCGCAGCACGCCGCGGTTCTGGGTGCAGACCTCGCCCCAGAGCTCGGTGCCCTTTTCGCCGGTGCGTTCGCCCGCGATGAGGAAGGAGGGCTCGTAGCCGTGGCCTTCTTCCTTGAGCACCTTCAGTACGTGGGGCGTGCCCATGGGCTCCTGCTCGCCGTTCTCCTCGTTGCCGAGCAGCAGCAGGTTCACGGGCGGGTAGGGGGCGCCCTTCTTCAGCGTGTCCTTCATCCACACCAGATAGGTGGACACCACCGTCTTCATGTCCGCGGCACCGCGGCCCCAGAGGTAGTCGCCCTCGATCTTGGGTTCGAACTGGCTGTCATCGGGCTCGGGTTCCACCACATCGAAGTGGCCGCAGAGCATGGCGGGGGCGTGCTCGCCGCCGGGGAAATGGGCGAACACGGCCGGGAAGGGGCCCGCGTCAAAGGTGCGCACGGGCACGCCGTGGTTGCGGAGGTAGTCGTAGACGAAGGTGGCGGCGCGGTGCACCTCGGGCAGCCGCTCCTGGGGGCAGGCGGTGACGCTGGGGATGCGCACCAGACGCTGGGAGAGATCCAGCACTTCGGCCGTTTTGTCGGCGTATTCCGTTTCCACCAGGGCCTCGGGCCGGGGCTGGAAGCGCACCGGCGCCTGGGGATCGAGGTGCACCTCATCCCGCGCATGCTCCACGAAGTCGCGCAGCTTGCCTTGTTCTCCGCCCAGGTCTGACAGGTGGGCGGTGATGGTTTCCACATCGCTGCGCACCTGCTCCTTGCGGGCCTCGGCCAGGTCCACCAGCAGGTCGGCCGGCACGATGTCCGAGCTGCCGAGCTTGGCCTTCAGGCGTTGGCGGATTTTCTCGGCGGTGCTGGGCGCGCCCGCGGCGAGGTCGCGCAGGGGCTGCAGGTCGTCCCAGAGGCCCAGTGCCTCGGCCATCGGCCGCATCTGCTGCAGCGTCCAGTCGAGGAACGCCGACAAGGCGATGGGCTTGGCGGTGAGGGGATCCTCGATGATCGCGCGCAGACCTTCCTTGGCCGCCAGGTTCTCGTTGCGGCGGGCCCGCTTGATGTCCTCGGCGTCGTAGCGGAAGCCACGGGCGAAGTCGGGATCGGCGTAGAAGCGGAGCAGGAGCAGGTGCTTCAGCGTGAGGTTGGCCACATCGAGGGCCAGGTCGTGGCAGGGGTCGTCCGTGCGCACTTCCACGCGGGCCATGGGCAGGTCGATGCGGGCGAAGAGGTTCTGCCGCTCGATCTGGGCGGCCATGTCCTCCACGTTGCGCGTCTCGCCGGCGGCGAAGAGGCCGCGGGCGTAGATGTCATGCAGCTGGTCGCTGGTGACCTGGATGAGGCGCTCCACGGGCTCGGCCTGGGAGCGGGCGCGAACCGGGATCCAGTTGTTGTTGCCGAAGCGCACGCCGCTGCGCACCAGCTCGTAGGACAGGCGCAGGTAATCCGGGTGGCTGCGGTTGAGGTCCGGCACATCCAGCGCGGGCGGGTTGGGGAAGGTGAGGTTGCGCACGGATTCAAAGGGCGTGAGGCGCACGACAGGCTTGCCGTCCTCTTCGGAGGCCTGCAGGGGCGTGCTGGCGCTGGCGGCGATGAACACGGCCGCAAAGGCGCGCATGAGCCGCGTGCCCGTGATGTAGACCTGGTTCTTGTAGTCGTCCAGGTGGATGTCGCCCCGCTCGGCGGCGCTCAGGTGCATGAAGTCCCAGGCCAGCATGGGCTCCGGCAGACTCAGGTTGGAGTGGGTGCCGGCCGTGGCCAGCTCCGTCCCGTACATGTCCACGCAGCGCTGCAGGTAGCGGCGCTTGGCCAGGTGCCAGGACTCGGGCACACAGTCGGGCCCGATCTTGGGCAGCACGAGCAGGTTGCCGTGCCAGTAGTGGAGCGGCTCGCCGAAGGCGCGGCCCGCCTTGGCCAGGGCGTTGATGAGCGCGCCTTCCAGCAGGCGGCCCTCGTACACGGCGCCCCTGGGCGTGTGGTAGGGCTTGGTGACGAACTCGATCATCCAGTGGAAGACTTCGAGCTGGTGGTATTCCTCGGTCCAGGGCGCGAGCACCTTGGCACGCAGGTGGTCCACGAAGGACATGCGGTCTGGCCCCGTGCCCACCGTGAGCAGGGGGCGGAACTGGGGATCCATGAGGTTCCACTCCAGCTCCAGGCCGCAGAGACCGCCGGAGGGGCGGGTCTCCAGCGCGGTCTGGCGGGCCAGCTGGAACTTCTCGACGAAGGCATTCAGATCGAACATCGAAACTCCGTGCTCATCATGGGAACTGCAACTGATCACCACCAAGACACCAAGGCACCAAGAAAAACCAAAAGACTGTTTTCATCAGTTCTTGGTGTCTTCGTGTCTTGGTGGTGAATCCTTTTGTCATTTATTGCTGAAGGGCCTTCAACGCATCGATCAGCCGAGTCGCCGCGCCCTGGGTGCGTTCCACGGGCGTCGCATAGGAGAAGCGGATCCACTCCGCGCCATAGGGGCTGAAGAAGGCGCCGGGCACCACCGCCACGCCATGGTTCTCGGCCAGGTGCTGACCCAGGGGCTCGGAGTCGGCCCAGCCCTTGGCCTGCAGCGCATCGGCCACCTTGATGAAGGCGTAGTAGCCCTGGCCGATGATGTGGGTGCGGCCCTGGGTCTTCAGGAACTCGCGGATCCAGGCGCGGCTGGTGCGGCAGGGCCCGACGATGGGCGCGGCGGCGACCTGCAGACCCTTCTCGTAGGCCGCCATGGCCACGGCCAGGCTGAAGAAGGAGGGGATCACCGTGTGCGAAGCCTGGGCCACGATGGTCTTGGTGACCTCCGCATCGGCCAGCAGGTGGCAATTGCGGATGTTGGAGCCGCCCAGGCTCTTGGTGATGCCGTCGAGCACCATGAGGCGCTTGCGCAGCTCCGGCTCGAAGGCGCGCAGCAGCACGTTCACATCGTAGGGCTCATCGTCGCCCACGGCGTGGTACATCCAGTCGAAGAGCACGAAGGCGATGCCCGCCTCCAGCGCCGCCCGGGCGAGCTCGATCTGGCGCTGCAGGGTGAGCGTCTGGCCCGTGGGATTGTCAGGGCTGGTGATGACGAGGCCCGCCACCTTGCGGCCCGTCTTGGCGGCCTCCGTGACGCAGGCGCGGATGCCGTCTTCGGAATAAGCCCAGCCTTCTTCGGCGCGACCCGGAGCCCACATCACGTTGGCGCCGATGCCATACGGCCCCCAGTTGTAGCTGATCCAGGGCACGCGGCTGACCACGATCACATCGCCCTGGCGGCCGTGGCCCAGGGCCAGCATGGCCTGGTAGGCCTTCTGCAGACCGTCGCGGCCACCCTGGGTGCCGATGACGTTCGCTGTGCCCCAGCCAGTGTCCGGCGCCAGCTTCCAGTAGGACTCGGCCACGATCTTGCGGTAGGCCTCGGTGCCGAAGGGCATGTCGTAGGCGGTGCCGTGCTGCTTCTGCAGGTCGAAGGCGCGATCCAATAGGGCTTCGGGCACGCCGGGCAGCGAGGCACCGCCATCGCCCTGGCTGGCGTCGAAGACCGGCACACCCGGCTGCTTCTCCTGGAACACTTTCAGCGATTTGTTGATGAGGAACATCCGGGACGCCGGAATGGGCGCCATATGACCCAGGTGATCGCTCACGGGGACGAGGTTCGCCTGAGGTACGGCGAAGGCTGGGGTCTCGGGAGAGAGCAGGTGGGACACGGATCCTCCAGGTGCGGGGGGACGCAGGTGGGCCGATATGAAAAGGTCGCCCCTGCGGAACCGCAAGGACGACAAACTCAGTCCAAGAATAGCAGTGGATGGGCCTGGGCCAAGACTGAGAATTTGATGAAGGCAATTCCAAAGGATAAAAACCTGACAAATCGTTCAATTGGCGATGAACCGATCATGTGCGGTTCAGATCCGCTGTGGCACGATAAAAGCCCTTTTTATCTGTTTATAAATGATCCTTATGCCTGGCCGATCTCCTTGTCTTTGTGTCGGAAAAGTCGGGCACCCTGGCCGGTGTAATCGGCCACTTGGTGGCCGTTTCCGCGCAGCAGGTAGCGGTGGCTGAGCAGGCCTTCCAGGCCCACGGGACCCCGCGCATGGATGCGGCCGGTGCTGATGCCCACCTCGGCGCCGAAGCCGTAGCGGTAGCCGTCGGCGAAGCGGGTGGACGCATTGTGGAAGACGCCCGCTGCATCGACGTCCGCCAGAAAGCGCGTCGCGGCAGATGCATCCTCGGTGACGATGGCTTCCGTGTGCCCGCTGCCGTGAGCGCGGATATGCGCCAGAGCTTCATCGAGATCCGCCACGATTTTCAGCGCCAGGATCGGTGCGCCGTACTCGGCATCCCAATCGGCCTCAGTGGCGGGGAGAAGATCGGGGACGAGCGTGCGGCAGGACGCGCAGCCGCGCAGCTCCGCGCCGTGTTGGCGCAGGTTTGCCACCAAGGGCGGCAGCAGGCGGACCGCGGCCCCCTGGTGGATGAGCACCGTCTCCACCGCGTTGCAGGCGGCGGGGTACTGCAGCTTCGCATCCCGCACCAACGCCAGCGCCATGGCCGTGTCGGCGGCCTCATCAAGGACCATGTGGCACACGCCGTCGGCATGGCCCAGCACGGGAATGCGGGTGGCGGACTGGATGGCCTGCACCAGCGCCTTGGAGCCTCGGGGGATGACGAGATCCACCAGATCGGGCCGCTGCAGCAGGGCGTGAATGGCCTCGCGATCCGGCAGGCTCTGGACAGCGGCTTCAGGCAGATCCGCTTGGCGCAGGGCTTCCTGAATCAAGGCCGTGAGAACCGCATGGGAGCGCTGTGCCTCGCTGCCCCCCTTGAGCAGCACCGCATTGCCGCTCTTGAGGGCCAGGGCGCTGATCTGGATGAGGGCATCGGGTCGGGCCTCGAAGATCACGCAGAGCACCCCCAGGGGGCAGCTGACGCGTGTGAGTTCGAGGCCTTCATCCAGCTCCCGGCGCAGCTGCACCTGCTGCAGGGGATCGGGCAGGGCGGCCACGGCGCGGACGCCTTCCACCATGGCCACCACCTTGGCGGGATCCAGGCGGAGCCTCTGCAGAGTGGCGGCCTCCAGCGAGGCGCTGGCCGCACGGACATCTTCGGCATTGGCTGCGAGCAGCGATGCCGTCTGCCCTTGCAGGAGGTCGGCCAGGTGGTGCAGCGCGGCGTTTCGCTGTGTGGAAGAGGTGGTGGCCAGGCGGCGGGAGGCCTGCCGGGAGGCTTCGGCCCAGACTTGGATTTCGGCCTTGGCGGCGGAATTCGTGGTGGCGGTCATGAAAGAACTCCTTTCTCGGCGCATTGGAAGAAGGTGCCCACGGCCTCTCCCGCAAGGATCTGATCGAGGATGCGGGGGACCAGCCCCGAGGCCAGCGCCACGGGCACTCCGGCCTGGGCAGCTTGCCGAGCCGCCGCCACCTTGCTGGCCATGCCCCCGCGTCCTCCTGGAGAGGTGCCCGCCAGGTTCACCGGCAGATCGGCGCCGAAGGGCACCCAGGCCAAGGGTGCGGCGCTGGGATTCTGACCCGGATCCTCCGTGTGGAGGGCGCTCACATCCGAAAGCAGAATGAGCAGGTCGGCCTCCAGGTGCGCGGCCACCAGGGCGGAGAGGTGGTCGTTGTCGCTGAAGATGGGGCGTGGGCCGGGATCGGGTCCCGGGTCCGGGCGCTCCAGCTCCAGGGTGGAAACGGTGTCGTTCTCGTTGAGCACGGGAATGGCCCCCAGCTCCAGCAGCGTTTCCAGCGTGTGTCGCAGATTGAGGTGGCGCAGGGGGTCGGAGAAGTCATCCTCGGTGAGCAGCACCTGGGCGGCGCAAAGCCCCAGCCGCGCGAATCCCTCCTGGTAGAGGGCCATGAGTTGGCCCTGACCCACGGCGGCGCAGGCCTGCTTCTGAGCCAGCGCCAGGGGCCGGTCTCGGGGTTGGAGGCCCAGCTGACGGGCCCCCAGCCCCACGGCTCCCGAAGAAACGAGCAAGGGCTGGGCGCCGCGCTGTCGCAGGGCGGCCACGCTTTCCATGAGGCCGTAGAGGCGGCTGAGGGCAGGGCGGCCGTCGGTGTCCACCACCACCTGGGTGCCCAGTTTCACGATGATGCGTCGGGCGGCAGGGACGCTGGCGCGCGGATTCATGGCGATGGCGCCGAGGGCAGATGAGGGCGACGTCACGGATGCCTCCAAAGAAAAACCCCCGATCCGGGTGTGGGTCGGGGGCGGGAAACAGGGTTGGCTGCTGCTAGATCAGACGCTCCCTCCGGCCACCGACTGGCTGTGGCTAGGGCGAGGGTTGGGGGTCAGGTGGCCGGTCACGATGCTGTCAGTGTGGGGGGTGTCGGTTCTCGGCACAAGTGGCTGTTCAGACAGAGGGGCTTTCTTCTCTGTTCTGGCTGCAAATCCGCCGCAAGCATCGAAGGTCCACTAACCTCATGAGCAGGCTGGAACGAAACCTCCGGGCTGTCGCACAAACCGTCAGGGCAAGGAGTCAGGGTTGAAGAGCACTTGGAAACCAGGCGGAGAAAGCGGCGCCCATTCCATCGTGGAATGGAGCATCGGTCCCATGGACTGGCGCCTGGTGGCTCTGCTGGCGGGGCTCAAACTGCTGGTCCACCTCCTGTCCAGCCAGGCCTATGGCTTCTTCCGCGACGAGCTGTACTTCCTGGACTGTGCGCGCCACCTGGGTTGGGGCTACGTGGACGATGCGCCGATGATCGCCCTCCTCGCCAAGGTGTCCCTGGGCCTGGGGGGTTCCCTGCCAGCGGTGCGGCTGCTGCCCGCCCTGGCCGGGGCCGCCAAGGTGGCCCTGGGCATGGGGCTGGCGCGGCAAATGGGTGGGGGACGATTCGCGCAGGGATTGACGGGGCTCTGCCTGCTCGGGGTGCCCGTCTTCCTCGGCACGGACAGCATTCTGTGTGTGGGCGCCTTCGAGCCGCTGCTCTGGATGGGCTGCGCGGCCATGCTCATCGAACTCGTGCGCACGGGCAACGACCGGCTGTGGCTTTGGTTCGGCCTGCTGGCGGGACTGGGGCTGGAAACCAAGTACGCCATGCTGGTCTTCGGCCTGGCGGCACTGGTGGCCATCCTGCTGTCGCCGCTCCGGCGCGATCTGCGCAGGCCCTGGATCTGGGCGGCTGGGCTGCTGGCGCTGCTGATCTTCCTGCCCACCCTGCTGTGGCAGATCCGCCACGGGTATCCCCTGCTGGAGGACATGGCCAACATCCGGCGCATGGGAAAGAACGTGGTGCTGGGGCCCTGGACCTTCGTGAAGCAGCAGATCGGATTCCTGAACCCCCTGCTGTTTCCCATCTGGTTTTCGGGGCTCTGCTCGCTGCTGTTCGGGCGCCTCTCCCGGCTGCGGGTGCTGGGACTCCTCTACCTGGGCATGCTCGCACTGATGATCGCCCTCCAGGCCAAGGACTACTACCTGGCCGCCATCTACCCGATGCTCTTCGCCGCGGGCGCCGTGGCCACTGAGGCCTGGCTGGCCGGGCGGGACTGGAGCCGCGGCCGCCTTTGGCCCAAGGTGGTTCTGCTCTCGGGCATCGGTGCTGTCACGGCCCTGCTCATTCCTGCGCTGCTGCCCTTCCTCTCTCCTCCCCGGCTGCTGGCCTACCAGCGCGCGCTGGGAATCCGGCCCGCCAAGCTGGAGGTGCGTCATGACGGTCCGTTGGATCAGCGCCTGGGCGATCAGTTCGGGTGGCCCGAGATGACCGATGAGGTGGCGCGGATCTACCACTCGCTGACACCTGAGGAGCAGGCACATACGGCCATCTACGCCGCCAGCTATGGCGAGGCCGGTGCCATCAACCATCTGGGACCAGCGCGGGGCCTGCCATCAGCCCTCTGTGCCCACCAGGCCCACTCATTCTGGCCAGCCCCCGACCGCGACTACACGACCTTCATCTGCTTGGGGTGTGACGAGGGGCTTTCACGGGTGTTCGAATCGGTCCAGGTCGCGGCTGTCCACCACCATCCCTGGGGCATGGCGGAGGAGAACCGGCCCATCTACCTGTGCCGCGGCCCCAAGCGGAACATCCGGGCCATGTGGCCTGAACTGAAGCACTGGGACTGAGCTATCAGGCCTGGGCTGCTGCGTTCAGAGCTTCCCACAGGGCCTGCACATGCGACCGTTCGGTGGTTTCAGCGCCGATGCTCACGCGCAGCATCTGCTTGCCCTTGAGCATCGAAGGCGTCAGGTAGGCCTTGCCGCTGTCGTTCAAACGGCGGGCCAGCTCCAGGTTGTGGGCGGCGAGGGCCGCTTCATCCAGGCCGGGCTTCAGGTGCCGGATGCACACGGTCTGCAGGGGCACGGGCGCCAGCCGTTCCCAATCCGAAGCTCCGTCCACCTGGGCCTTCAGCCACTGGGCGTTCTCCAGGTCGCGGCGCAGGCGCGCCTGCAGGCCCTCCACGCCCACGTCCATGAGGTAGAACCACAGCTTGAGGGCCCGAAAGCGGCGGCCCAGCTGGATGTGCCAGTCGCGGAAGTTGCTCACCTGACCATCCTGCGCCGTGCGCAGGTAGCTGGGGTTGGTGCTCATGACGCGGATGAGGTGTTGGGGATCGCGCACGTAGTAGGCGCTGAAATCGAAGCCTACGCCCATCCATTTATGGGGGTTGAAGATCAGGCTGTCGGCCCGCTCCACGCCCTCCCACATCCAGCGGCACTCGGGCAGTACCATGGCCGTGCCCGCCAGGGCCGCATCGACGTGGAGCCAGAGACCGTGCTGTTCGGCAAGGTCGGCCATGGCCGCGACGGGATCCACGGCCGTGGTGCCGGTGGTGCCCACCGCAGCCACCAGCGCGCAAGGACGCAGGCCGATCTCGAGATCCTTCTCGATAGCCGCCTTCAGCAGGTCCAGGCGGATGGCGTGGTTCTCATCGGTGGGAATGAGGCGCAGGAAGCTGCGGCCGAAGCCCGCCAGCAGCGCGGCCTTCTCGATGGAGCTATGCCCCTGGTCCGAGGCGTAGACCACCAGGGGCGCCTCGCCGCTCTGGAGCCCCTCCTCGTTCTGGGCGTAGCCGGAGGCTTTCTCCCGGGCGCAGAGCAGGGCCGTGAAGGTGGCGGTGCTGGCGGTGTCGTGGATGACGCCCGTGAACGCGGGGCTGAGGCCCACCATCTGCCGCAGCCAATCCATGACCACTTCTTCGACTTCGGTGGCGGCGGGGCTGGTCTGCCAGCTCATGCCCTGGGCGCCGATGCCTGAGGCCGCCAGATCCCCGAGGATCGAGGCGTAGCTGGTGTTGCTGGGGAAGTAGGCGAAGAAGGAGGGATGGTTCCAGTGGGTGATGCCCGGCATCACGTCCCGTTCCAGGGCCGCCAGGGCGGCATCCATGCGGCCGCCCTTGAGCGGCGGATGGTCCGGGAAGGCCGCCCGGATGTCTCCGGGCTGCACCCGGCTCATGACGGGCAGGCGCTCCAACCCCTCGCGGTAGTCCGCGATCCAATCCACGAGCTGGTAACCGAGGCGGCGGAATTCTTGGGCGTCCATGCCCCCAGTGTGGCAGATCAGTGGTGGGCCGACGCAGCCGGAGCCAGGGAAAGCGGCTTGAAGAACTGCACCTTGCCGGTGTCCAGATGATAGAGGGCGGGTACCACCCAAAGCTGCTCAGCGGCGACCTTCTCATGCAGCAGGGAGGAGCGGTCCAGGATGGCCTGGGCCTGCCGCTTGGCGTTGGCCTCTTCCAGGCGGCTCAGGTGGGCCTTGGCTTCCTCGTTGGGATCGTGAGGTGTGCTTTCCAGCAGGCCCGACATGCCCGCCTGGAGGGCCCAGAGGTTGCCCGGCAAGGGTTTGCCGTTGGCTTCACGGATGGCTTTCACGGCGCCGCAGCTGGTGTGGCCCATGACGACGATGAGCTTCGAGCCCAGGTGGTCGGCGGCGTACTCGGCGGAGGCGATGCCCTGAAGATCCGGCGCGTTGCCCGCTTCGCGGATGGTGAAGAGGCGCCCGGCCTCCTGATCGAACACCAGCGCGTCCGGTACGCGGCTGTCTGAGCAGGTGATGACGATGGCGAAGGGCGACTGGCCACCCACCAGGGCCGCGCGCATGGCCACATCGTGCCCCGTATCGAGGGTGCGGACACGCTTGCCTGCCACGAAACGGGCATTGCCCGTGGCCAGCTCCGTAAGCGCCGCGCTGGGGCTATCCGGGGTGTCGGCTGAGGGTGCGGGGCCATGGGCCGCCGGGGTGGCAACCTGGCCGGCGGGTGCTGCGGCGTGGGCCTCCGGCTTGGCCTTGGGCTTCGCCTTGGTGGCTGCGGCGGGCTCGTGTTCCTGACCTTGGAGGGACAGGGCTGCGGTCAGGGCAAGAAGGGGCAGTACGCGCATGGACGCTCCGGCATGGACTGTCCAACAGATCGGGTGCCCCGGCGCGGGAGCTGAATCTGGTCACCTCCCGCATGTCGGCCCTGGATCCTGGATGATGGTTATTCGTAGCGAAGGGCCTCGATGGGATCCTGCTTTGCGGCCTTCATGGCGGGCCACAGCCCGAAGATCAGCCCCACGGCCGTGCTGACGCCGAAGCCGAGGACGATGCTCCAGAGCGGCGCCGCGGCGGGGAAATCGAAGGCCAGGCGCACCAGCATGGCGATGCCCAGGCCCGTGGCGATGCCGATGGCGCCGCCCACGCCCGTGAGGGTGACGGCCTCCACCAGGAACTGCATGGCGATGTCCTTGCGGGTGGCGCCCAGGGCCTTGCGCACGCCGATCTCGCGGGTGCGTTCGGTGACGCTCACCAGCATGATGTTCATGACGCCCACGCCGCCCACCAGCAGCGCGATGCTGGCGATGAGGATCATGGCCCCGGCGATGCCGCCGGTGATGGCACGGAACGTCTCCATCTGGCCCTCGCTGGTGAAGATGGCGAAATCATTGGGATCCTTCGCCTTCAGGCCGCGGCGTCCGCGCAGGATGGTGACGCCCTGGTCGGTCATGGCCTGCATCTCGTTGGGGTTACGGGGCACGGTGGCGATGTGGATGGTGTCGCCATTGCTGTTCTTCACATCCGGGAACATCTCGTCGAAGGTGCTGAAGGGGATGAGCACGATGTTGTCGGCGCTGCCGCCGAGGAAGGAGCCGCGCTTCTCCAGGAGGCCCACCACTCTGAAAGCCACGCCGTTGATGAGCAGCTCCTGGTTGATGGGATCGCGGTGGAACCAAAGGGCCTCGGCCACATCCGGGCCGATGACGGTGGTCCGCGCGGCGTGGGAGATGTCAGCATCCACGAAGAAGCGCCCGTCGGCGATCGCCGCATTGTTGGCGGGTGCGTAGTCAGGCACCACGCCAGCCAGGGTGGGACCGTTGGCCTCCTTCCCCTTGATGTTCTTGAAGGTGGCGGAGGCCGCGAGGGCGGGCAGGTTCAGGTACCGCTCGGGGCTCACGGCCATGGCCAGGGTGTTGAACCGCTTGAGGGCCTGGGCATCCTCCCAGGTGAGATCACGGCGCTTGCGCTGCTCTTCGGGCGGTCCCGTGGGGCCGCCGCCGAAGCGGGGCTCGTATTTCTGGTACTGCACCAGGGTGGTGCCGAAGCTGGAGAAGGCGCCGGTGATGGCATCGTTGAAGCCGGCCACGAAGCTCACCATGGCGATGACCGTGGCCACACCGGACACGATGCCCAGCAGGGTCAGGAAACTGCGCAACCGCTGCACCTTGATGGACCGGAAGGCGAACCGGACATTCTCGATGCCGATGTTGCGCAGGGCGGAGCGGGTTTGGGCCGAGGCCATGTCAGCTCCTATTCCGCCCGGAGGGCATCAATGACAGGCAGGTTGGCCGCCCGCCTGGCAGGCAGGAATCCGGCCAGAAGCCCCACCGCGGTGGAGAGGCCCACACCCATGAAGACGATGCCCACGGTGATCTGGGCCGGAAAGCCTGTGGCGGCCTTCACCAGCAGGGCGATGCTGCCGCCGAGCAGAACCCCGATGATGCCGCCGGCCATGGAGAGCAGGGCCGCTTCGAGGAGGAACTGCCGCCGAATGTCGCGCTTGAAGGCGCCCATGGCCATGCGCAGGCCGATCTCTTGGGTGCGCTCGGCCACGCTCACCAGCATGATGTTCATGATGACGATGCCGCCCACGCCCAGGGACACCGAAGCGATGAGGGTGAGCAGCACAAAGGTGGCCGTGCTGATCTGGCGCCAGAGTTCTTGCAACTGGTCCTGAGTCAGGAAGCCCACCGGGTCGGGATCGCGCCAGGAGGTGTGGCGCAGGGCGCGGAGGAAGGCGCGGGTCTCGTCGATGGAGTCGCTCAGGCCCTCCACGCCGCCCCGGGCCTTGATGAAGTAGTCGAGGGGGTCGTTGGGGGCGAAGAAGTTCTTGCGGTAGACCTGGAAGGGGATGACCACGAGCTGGTCACGGTTGATGCCGAGACCCTTGCCCTCCTTGAGCATGTGGCCGATGACCCGGAAGGGCTGGCCGCGGACGAGAATGGTGCGGCCGATGGGATCCTGGCTGGGGAAGAGCTCTTCCTTGATGTCAGCGCCGATGACGGCCACGTTCTGAGCCGACTCGTCCTCGCCCTCGGTGAAGAAGCGGCCGTTGCCGCCGGTATCCAGGTTCAGGATGCGCGGGAAGTTGGCGGTGCTGCCCACGACGAAGGTATCCGCCAAGCGGTGGGTGCCGTAACTGACGGGCAGGGTCTTGAAGGAGCGGGTGGCCGTCAGCTGGGCGTGGCTGAGCACGCCGCTGCTGATGCGCTGGTACTCCTCCCAGGTGAGCTGAGGGCGCTTCACGGCTTGCAGGAATTCCTCGCGGCTGCGGATGATGCCGAAGCGCGTGACCACGTACATGTCCGGCGCGAGGACGATGACCTTCTCCTGGACGTAGCGGTTCAGACCCGTGATGATGCCCACCACGCCCACGATGGTCGTCACCCCGATGATGATGCCCAGCAGCGTGAGGAAGCTGCGCAGCTTGTGGGCCCGGATGGCCCGCAGGGCCACCCGGAACAGCTCTTGATAGTTCATGGGGCTAGCCCTTCTTCTCGTCCTTCTTCTTGCTCTTGTCTTCCCGCACCAGCTCGCCGCCCTTGAGGTCGCGCAGGATGCGGAAGGGGCCCGTGATCACGGTTTCACCGCCCTTCAGGCCATCCAGCACTTCCACATTCAGATCGCCCAGCAGGCCAGTCTTCACGGGCACAAACTTGGCTTTCCCGTTGTCGAAGAGCCACACGCCTTCCTCATCCCGGGGCGCGCCGGGCTTGAGGGTCTCGCCGGGCTTGGCCTTGATCTCGCGGGTGACCAGGGACTGGATGGGAATGGCGAGCACCTGATCGCGGCTGCCGGTGAAAATGTCCGCCTGGGCCGAGAGGCCGGGCTTGATGGTGAGCGGCGGGTTCTTGATCCAGACCTTCACCTTGAATTTGATGGCCTCATTCGCATTGGCCTTCAGGATGGGGCTGCCGCCCACCTCGGTGACTTCGCCATCGAAGGTCTGATTGGGATAGGCGTCGATGCGCACCTGGGCCTTTTGGGCCAGCTTCACGGTGGGGATGGAGGCTTCGTCCACTTCCATCTCGGCTTCCACTTTGCTCATGTCGGAGATGGTGACAAGCACCGTGCCCGCCTGGTTCTGGATGCCGGGAACCGCCGTCTCGCCCAGCTCGATGCGGCGGGCGGTGACGACGCCATCCATGGGCGCGGAAATGGTGGCGTATCCCAGGCCCACATGGGACTGGGCCAAGGTGGCCTTGGCCTGGTCGGCCCGGCGGCGGGAGGTCTCCTGCGCGGCCTGCGCCGTGTCATAGGCGGTCTTGGCGCGCTCGAAATCCGCCGCGGCGATGATGCCCGCCGCACGGTTGGCCTTGGCGCGCTCGAAATCCGCCTTGGCCTGGGCCAGGTTCGCCGTGGCGGAGGTGAGATCGGACTGCGCGGCCTGGAGGCTCGCCTGCATGGCATCGGCGTTGGCCCGCGCGCTGCGGGGATCGATTTCCATCAGGAACTGGCCCTTGCTGACCCGGTCGCCCTCCTTGACCGCCAGCCGCGTGACCTGGCCCATGACGTTGGCGGAGATGTCGGCTTTGGTGACCGCCTGCACCTTGCCGTTGGCGCTCACCTTCGATTGGAGGCTCTCCCGCCCGACAGTGGCGATCTGCACCGCCTGGCCCTTGTCCTGCATGCCGGCGACACTCAGTCCGCCAATGAGGACCACGGCCAGACCACCGCCCAGAATCCATAGTTGCTTGCGCTTCATGTCAAAGGCCTCCCCAAGGGGCTAAAGATGCATATGCTTCGCCCGGCAGAGCAAGTGGTTTAGTGAACGTCGAGATCGTAAATGGAAATAATTTTCATTGACGTTCACGCGCTAATAGAAAATGATTTCATCTGGTGGTGATTCCGATGCTTCGATCCTTGATGCGCACATCCCTGGTTTGCACGCTGGCTGCGGGTTCCGCCATGGCGGCCTCCGCGAGCAGCGGGGTGGTTTCAGGCCAGGTGGCCGATGATCAGGGGCGGCCGGTGGGCGGCGCCACCCTCATCCTGTCGAATCCCGTGTCTGGCTACCGGCAGCGGGTCCGGAGCGATGCCAAAGGGGGCTTCACCTTTCAGAATGTGCCCTTCAACACCTATCACCTGGACACCAGGGCCGCGGGCCTGTTGCCGGGTCACCTCGACGTGGACGTCCACAGCCAGCTGCCCCTGGTGGTGGCCGTTGCGCTCAAACCCGAGGGCGCCGTGGTGGCCGTGGAGGAGAATCTCCGGTTGGTGGAGGATCACCCCTCCACCCACCTGGACATCGACAAGAGCGCCATCGAGCGCACCCCTGCGGCGGTCCAGAGCCGGGCGATGGAAAGCATTCTCCTGGCCACGCCCGGTTTCATCGCCGATGAGAATGGCCGTTTCCATTTCCGGGGCAGCCATGGCCAGATGACCTACGTGGTGGATGGCATTCCGGTGTCGGACCAGATGCACGCCACCTTCAGCAACAGCATGGACCCCTCCCAGGTGGAGAGCATGGAGGTCATCACCGGCGGCATCTCCGCCGAGTACGGCGGCAAGCCGGTGGTGGTGGTGAACCTCACCACGAAGTCCGGTCTTGGCGCGGCCAACGGTTTTGAAGGGGAGGCCTCCTTCGGGGCCGCCCGGTTCCAGACCTTCGAGGCTGGGTTCAATGCCCGTGGCGGGTCTGCCTCGTTCGGCTGGTTCGTGAGCGGCGCGGCCAGCGAGAGCGACCGCTTCCTGGATCCTGTCAACTTCGAGAACCTGCACAACCACGGGAAGACGGGCCGGGCCTTCTCCCGCTTCGACTGGATCCTTGGAAGCGCGGACACGCTTCGCTTCTCGGTGTCCGGTGGTCGTACCGACCGGCAGGTGGCGAACCTGACCTCTCAGCAGGCCCAGGGACAGGATCAGCGGGCCAGCACCTCGGATGCGAATGCCAGCCTCGCCTGGACGCACCTCTTCAGTGCGGCTCAGAGCCTGGATGCTTCACTGTTCTACCGGACCTCGCGGGCGGAGCTGAAGCCCACGACGGCCCTGGCAGAAGGGTTCACCGATTCCGGACATCCCGATTTCCCCTACTGGGCCCGGCAGGATCGCAGCCTGGACAACCTGGGGCTGATGGCCTCCTTTACCCAACGCTGGGGCAAGGAAAACCTGTTGAAGGTCGGTGTCCAGCACATCGCCTTCCCGCTGCAGGAGCGCTTTGATTTTGCGATCACCGATGACACGGTCTTCCCCGATCCGACGGATCGCATGCATCCTTACACCCCTTCGGGCGGGGGCCACATCTTCCACTTCGATGCGGGTCTGCGTCCCACCCTCACGTCGGCCTTCGTGCAGAATGACATCCACCTGGGTGCCTTCTTCCTCGCCCTGGGGCTGCGCCACGACGCCTACACCGTGGCCGAGATCTCGGACAACCAGCTGCAGCCCCGGATCGGGCTCAGCTACCGGGTGGATGCCACGGGAACCGTCCTGCGCGCCAGCTACGACCGGCTCATGATCCTCCGGGAGCACGAGAACCTCGCGCTCTCGCTTTCGCAGCAGGCCTGGGACCTGGGCCCCCAGGCGGGCACGCCCCGCCAGCCCCTGCGCCCGGAACACCAGGATTCCTTCAGCTACGGCGTGGAGCAGCAGCTCGGCAGGGCCGGGCGGGTGATGGTGGAGTACTGGGAGAAACACAGCCGGAATGCCGGTGACAATGCCCAATTCCTCAACACCGGTGTGCTGTTCCCAGTGGGCGCGGACCGCGGCCTCTTCCGGGGCATGAACCTGCGGGTGGACCTGGTGCCCGTGAACGGATGGTCGGGCTACGCAAGCCTGGGGAAGACCCGCGCCATCTTCCAGGCGCCGCTCGTCGGCGGCCTGCAGCTGGAGGCGCCTGAGGCCGCGCCGGGGGAGCGTTTCCTCATCGATCACGATCAAAAGCTCAGCGTCCAGGTGGGCATCGCCTACGAGCACGAAGGCTTCACGGCCCAGGTGATCGGTCGCTACGATTCGGGCCTGGTTGCCAGCGATCCGGGCGAGGTCAGGGGCAACCCCGACTACGCCTTCGGCGCCGCCTACGTGCATCAGGATTCCGAAGGCACTTGGCGCATCAAGCCCAGGACCACCTGGGATCTGAGCCTGAGCCAGGCTTGGAAGCTGGCCACCGGCAAGCGACTCACGGTGGGGGTCGATCTCCTCAATGCCACCGACGAAAAGGGGCTCTACAACTTCCTCAGCACCTTCGGCGGGACGCACGTGATTCCTCCGCGCACCCTGGCCGCCCGGGTGAAATGGACTTTCTGAAGCGGGCGTTCAGATCTTGAACTGCCTCATGAGCGAAGAGAGCTGCTCGGCGATGCGGGCGAGATCTGAGGCGGTGCGGGACATCTCATCAGAAGCAAGCATCCAACAGTGATGGCCGGTGAAAAGGTCAGCTGGCGTTTGAGGGAGATCTCGGCCAGGGTTGGCGGGGCCCGGCTTTTCCGGATGGTTTTCGCAGACATGCAGCGGGTGAGCCCGCCAGAGACCGGGCAGTATGGACAGAACCGTCCCCCTCGCACCCGGAGCCGCCATGACCCACGCCAAGACCCAGCGCCACCTGGACAACTGGCGGGACGAGATGAACGGCGCGGCCATCTATGACGCCCTGTCCCAGGCGGAGCCCGAGCCCACCCGCAAGGACATCTTCCGCCAGCTGGCGGAGTCCGAGCGCCGCCACGCGAAGGTCTGGCTGGCCAAGCTCGAGGCTGCAGGCGTGCCCGCGCCGCGCTTTCGGCCGGAGCTGAAGACCCGCCTCATGCGCCGCCTCATCCGCTGGTTCGGACCGGGCTTCGTCATCACCACCGTGGCCGCCGCCGAGTTCGCGGATCGCAACAAGTACGCCGGACAGGCGGATGCTGCGGCCCTGTCAGGCGAGGAACGCGGGCACGCCGCCATCGTGCAGGCCATCGCCCGGGGTCCTGTGGGCGGCCCCACCATCGCCGAGGCCGAGCCCTGGCACCAGGGCGTGGCCAGCGGCAATGATCTGCGCGCGGCCGTCCTAGGGGCCAACGATGGGCTGGTGTCCAACCTCTGCCTCATCCTGGGCGTGGCCGGCGCGGGCGCCGAGCCCCGGACGGTGCTGCTCACGGGTGTGGCGGGCCTGCTGGCGGGGGCCATGTCGATGGCCCTGGGCGAGTGGCTGTCAGTGACCAACGCCCGTGAGTTGGCTGGCTCGCAGCTGGCCCGGGAGGCCCAGGAGCTGGAGGAGACGCCCGAAGCCGAGCAGCAGGAGCTGGTGCTCATCTACCGCGCCAAGGGCATGTCCCAGGAGGATGCCGAGCGCGTGGCGGGCCACCTCATGGCGGACCCGGCCACCGCCCTGGATGCCCTGGCCCGGGAGGAGCTGGGCCTCGATCCGAAGGAGCTGGGCGGCAATCCCTGGCGGGCGGCGGCGACCTCCTTCGTGCTCTTCGCCCTGGGCGCCCTCATGCCCCTGCTGCCCTTCCTGTTCTTGCAGGGGCGCGTCGCCATGGTCGGCAGCGTGCTGCTGAGCGCCCTGGCCCTGCTGCTGGTGGGCATGGTGACCTCGCTGTTCAACGGGCGGTCGGCCTCCTTCTCGGCCCTGCGGCAGCTGTTGACGGCCGGGGCCTGCGCCGCGGCGACCTTCGGGTTGGGCCGATTGTTCGGGGCCCAGCTGAGCTAGGGCAGGGCCTTGCCTGAGAGCCGGTCCAGCTCCGCCAGGGCCAGCCGCACGCCCAGGCGGGCCTGCAGGTGGTCGGCCTCGGCCTTGCGGGCGGCGGCGACGGCCTCGGCGCGCTTGGCGGGGGCGATGACCCCCGCCTTGAGCTGGTTGGCCGCCAGGCGATCCGACTCGGTGCGGAGCGCCAGGGCTTCCTGGGCCATCTCCTCCGTCAGTTTGGCCTGGCCCAGTTTGCGGAGGCCCTTCTCGACGTCGAGGGCCACCTTGTTCTCCAGGCGGCGCAGGTTCTCTTCGGCCTGGAGCACCTGGGCGGAGCGCTGGCCCACCAGCCCCCGGCGCTTGCCCCAGTCGAAGAGGGTCCAGCTGGCCTGCAGCCCGTAGGTGAAGCCGTGGTCGGCGATGAAGGGGACACCGCTCTGCTGGGTGTAGCGGGCGAAGGCGCCGATGTTGGGGATGTAGTCCAGCTGGGCGGCACGGTGCCCTGCCTGGGCCTTGGCCAGGGTCTGGCGGGCGGCCAGCAGCTCGGGGTTGCGGGCCTGGGCGGCCTGAAGGAGAGCCGACCGCTCCGGCTCGGGGCTGGAAGTCTCGGTGTCGACCAGCTCCAGCGGCGTGCCCGTGGGCAGGCCCAGGAGGTCCACCAGGTCGCCTTGGAGGTCCGCCAGCTGGTTCTCGGCGGCCAGCAGGCTCTGCCGACTCTGAAGCCAGGCGGCCTTGGCGCCGGTGACCACCACGCTGAGCACGTTCCCGGCCTGTTGGGCCTTCTCGCTGTCGCGCAGGGCCAGCTCTGAGGCCTCGACGCCCGCCTTGCCCGCCTCGCACTGTCGGCTTGCCACAAGGATGCCGTAGCAGAGCTGCCGCACGCCGAAGGCCACGGTGGCCTCGGTCTTCTTCAGCTCCGCGTCCGCGACCTGGTGATCGGAGGTGGCCACGTGATCCCCCTGCCGCACCTTGAAGAGCTGGGTCAGGGGCTGGGCCAGGGTGGCGTTGGCCAGGGTGAGGTGGTTCGAGCCCTGGTTGATCGTCATGGGCTGGGTGGGGAAGGGGCCGAGGCCGGGGATGGTGCCGAAGCTCCCCGCCGGGAAGGTCACGCCCTGCGGTTTGTCCAGCACCAGGTTAGGTGGCGTCCAGCGACAACTGCGGGAAGTAGTCGCCGGTGGCGGCGGTGACCTTGGCGCGGTTCTCCTGCACAGCGGCCCGCGCGATCTTCACGGCGGAACTCTGGGTCAGGGCCAGCTGGATGGCCTCATTCACTGTGACCTTTCGGGGGGCGGGCGGCTGGGTTTCCTGCGCCTGCAGGGGCAGGGCGAGGCAGGCCAGCAGCAGCGCCAGACCGGTGGCCTGGGAAGTGGCATTGGCGCCGCCGTGATGGCGCTGCTCCACCTTGGATTCCACCATCACGTAGAGCACCGGCACCACCAGCAGCGTGAAGAACATGGAGAAGATGAGGCCCACGGCGATGACGCTGGCCAGGGGGCTCCACATGGCCGAGCGCGACAGGATCATGGGCGTGACGCCCACGGCCGCGGCCATGGTGGTAAGGAAAATGGGGCGAAGGCGCCGCTCGCCGGCCTCCATGGCCGCCTGCTCCAGGCTGTGCCCTTCGGCCACCTTCTCCTTGATGTAGTCCACGAGGATGATGCCGTTGCGCACCACGATGCCGCAGAGGCTGATGAGGCCGATGAAGGCCGTGAGTCCGAAGGGGTTGCCCGTGAGCAGCAGCCCGGCCATGGCGCCGAAGAGGGCCAGGGGGATGGAGGACATCACCACCAGCGGATCGGAGATGGTGCGGAACTGGATGAGCAGGATGAGGAAGATGCCCACCAGGCTGATGCAGAGGGCCAGCACCATCTGGGGGAAGGTCTCGTTCTGGTTGGCGATCTCGCCGCCGTAGGCGATGCGGTAGCCCGTGGGCAGCTGCAGACCCTTGACCTTGGGATCAATGGCGCGCAGCAGCTCCGAGCCGTAGTGGCCGCGCTCGGTGAAGGCCCGCACCGTGAGGGTGCGCACGCCGTTGCGGTGGACGATGCGGCTGTTCTGCCACTCGGGCTTCAGGGTCGCCACCGCGCGCACCGGGGCGCTGGTGCGCGTCAGGGGCGAGGTGATGTAGGCGTCCTTCACATCGCCGAAGCTGTTGCGGTTCTCGGGGGCCAGGCGCAGGGTGATGGCCACGGCCCGGTCGCCCTCCCAGAAGGTGCTCACGGGCGCGCCGTCGAAGGCGCCTGCCAGGGTGCCCGACACCAGCGCATTGCTGAGCCCCAGGCGGTTCACCAGCTCCTGGTTCACGTCCACGTCCAGCAGCATGGAGTCGTTGCGGCCGTCCGTGTGGATGAAGCGGGAGAAGGAGGCCTCGCGCATGAAGCCCTGCACCTGGTCGCCCAGGCGGCGCAGCTCACCGAGCTCAGGTCCCGAGATGCGCACCTCCACCGGCGCCTCCTGCTGGGAGCCCTGCTGCAGCTCCTTCACCAGCACCATGGCCTCGGGCACCAGCTGGCCCAGGCCCTTCTGCAGATCCGCCACGAGGCCAGGCGTGGCCTTGGCGGACTTGGACTGGATGATGAACTGGCCGTAGGATTCATCGGGCTGCTGGGGGTTCACGTTGTAGTAGAAGCGCGGGGCGCTCTGGCCCACGAAGCTGGCCATGTGGGCCACGCGGCCCTCCTTGGCCAGGTGGCCCTCGATGCGCCGCATGACCTGGTCTGTGCTGGCGATGCGGGTGCCCGCGGGCATCCACACGTCAATCACGAACTGGTCGCGCTCCGCCGCGGGGAAGAACTGCTGCGGGATGACCTTCATGAGGCCCAGGCCCAGCAGGAAGGCGGCGACGCCGAGCAGGATGGCCTGCTTGTGGTGGGCCATGAAGTGGGCGATGGCGCGGTTGTAGACGGCCTGAAGGCGGCCCAGCATGTCGAAGCCGCCGGCCTTCTGGCCTTCTTCCGCATGGAGGCCCTGCTTGATGAAGGTGTGGGAGAGCAGGGGCGTGAGGAAGATGGCCACGCAGAAGGAGACCACCAGCGCCACGGCCACGGTGATGGGCAGGGCGAAGATGAACTCGCCGGAGCTGCCCGCCAGGATCAGCAGGGGCAGAAAGGACGAGATGATGGTCAGTGTGGCGGTGGTGACGGGCACCACCACCTCCGTGGCGCAGCGCCAGGCGGCCTCGGCCCGGGGCACCTGGTGGTCGAGCAGCTCAATGTAGTTGTCGGCGATGACGATGGCATCGTCCACCACGATGCCCAGCACCACGATGAGCGCCGCGATGGAGACCTGGTGCAGCTCCACGCCCAGGCCATTCATGGCGCCCAGGGTGGCCAGCATGGTGATGGGGATGGCCAGGGCCGCGATGAGCGCCACGCGGATGGGCAGCAGCAGGATGGTCACCAGGATCACTGAGCCGATGGCCAGCAGGAACTCGTGGGTGAGCCCGGAGATGCGCTCCTCCACCACCTGGGGCTGGTTGGCGATGAAGTCCATCTTGAGGTCCGGCGGCAGGGTGCGCTCCATGCGCTGGAAGACGGCGGAGAGCTTCTCGCCCATCTGGACGATGTTCTTGCCCTTCTGCATCTCCACGGCCAGCAGCACGCATGGGTCGCCGTCGTAGCGCACCAGGAAGGTGGGATCCGAGTACAAGCGTTCCACCTGGGCGAAGTCCTGGATGTAGACCGGCTGGCCCGTGCGGGAGAGGCCCACCATCACCTTGCGGACCTCCTCCTCAGCGGTGAAGGCGCCGGTGGTGCGCATGGGCACCTTGGAGGCGCCCACTTCCAGGTTGCCGGAGCGCAGGATGATGTTGCGCTGCTGCAGGGCCTGGATGGTGTCCATGGGGTTGGCGAAGTACTGGGAGAGGCGGTCCAGGCTGGCGGAGATGCGGATCTGTTCGTTCTGCCCGCCGTACGTGGCCAGCTTGCCCACCTCGCGCACCTGCCGCACCTCGTCCTTGATGCGGTCCACGTAATCGGTGAGTTCCCGGTAGCCGTAGCGCTGGCCCCGGATGGCGATGAGCAGGGCCACGGTGTCGCCGAAGTCGGAGTTGATGATGGGCCCCATCACTTCGCGGGGCAGCTCGGTGGCCTTGGCCAGATCCAGGTTCTGGCGCAGCTTGGCCCAGAAGACATCGGCCTGCTTGACGCTGTCCTCCAGCTCCATGTTGATGATGCAGAGGCCGGGGCGGCTGGTGGAGAAGGTCTTGTCCTTGCGGATCTCCGGATAGCGGAAGAGGTGGGCCTCCAGCGTCTTGGTGACCTGCTGCTCCACCTGCTCCGACGTGGCGCCCGGGTAGGCGGCGAAGACCAGGCCCGTGCGGATGGTGATGCTGGGATCCTCCATGCGCGGCATGTTGCGGAAGGCGTGGATGCCCAGCGCCACGGCCATGGCGATGAGGATGATCGTGACGGCCGGATGGCGCAGGGCCGCCTTGATGGGCGTGGTCATGGGCCTACCTCCGGCCGGCAGCAGCAGGCGTGGTGGCTGGTTCCACGGCGGCGCCCTCCCACAGGCGCTCCTGGCCCGCGGTCACCAGCCAGTCACTCTTGGCCAGACCGGACTTGACGGTCACCTCGGTGCCGGAGGTGGCCCCCAGCTCCACGCGCCGGGCGAAGACACGCTTCTTGTCGGGGAAGTACTGGTAGACCTGGGTGACGCCGCGGGTGTCGCGGACCACGGCCTCCACGGGAATGGTGACCACTTCGCGGGCCTTGTCCCCCAGGATGCTCACCTCAGCCACCATGCCCAGGCGCAGCACGTGCTCGGGGTTCGGCACGCCCACGCGCACCAGGTAGGTGCGGGTGCCGGGATCGGCGGAGACGCCCACCACCTTCGTCACGCCTTCAAAGGAGCGGCCGGGCAGGGTGGGAATGCGGACGAGCGCCTTTTGTCCCACGCGCACCTGGGGGATGTCGGCCTCCGGCACCCCCACGGAGACCTCGAGGCGATCCAGGGCGCCCAGCTCGAAGACGGGCTGGCCCGCGCCGGCCATGGCTCCGGGTTCGATGAGCCGGCGGGAGATGTAGCCGTCCACAGGCGCCACCAGGGTGGTCTCGGTCAGGTTCTTGCGGGCGGCGGCCTGCGCGGCCTGGGCCTGGCGCAGCTGCTCCTGCGTGGCCTCGCGGCCCGCCTTGAACTTCTGGTAGTCGTTGGGCGCCAGGCTGCTGGATTCGTAGAGCTGCTGCATGCGGTGCCACTCATCGTCGGCCCGGTCCGCGGCCACCTGGGCCGCCGCCGCCTGGGCCGCCGCGGCATCGGCCGCGGCCTTGAGCGAGATGGAATCCAGCACGGCCAGGACCGCGCCCTTGCGCACGAAATCGCCTTCCCGGTGGGCCACACTGAGCACCCGGCCGGGCACCAGGAAGGAAACCATCACCAGGCCGTTCTCGGGCAGCAGGGAACCGCTCACATTCACACTGTCGGGTTGGTTCGTCACCGCCGGTTGCCGCACCTGGACGGGGACTGGCGCCGGTGCGGTGGAGTCGGTTTTTCCGCACCCGGACAGGAATATCAGGGTGATGGGGAGCAAAACGCCGATGGCTTTCATGGGCACTCCTTCGCAGGTGCGCTGCGCTTACGCATGGTTCGGGCGTGGCGGATGCGGGATGCGTCTGATTGAGGATTGTCAGGCCCTGACCGTCATCGCCGGTCCACAAAGAAAGAACAAAACCTTGGACATGGGATGGATCTTTATAGCCACTTCGACCCGGCTGGTTCAAAAGTTAAACCGTGCCGTGAGAATTTGTAGGAACGCTCCTCGGCCTTGGTTCCGGGTTGCCTGAGGCCACACCGGGGTGGCGCAGGAAAGGATTCTATGAAAACACCGCGAGCCCACGCCAAGGGCGGGGCTCGCGGGTTCTCGAAAGGTCGGATGACAGCGTCTGAGGGTTATTTCCCCTTGAGGAAGGGATGCTCGAAACTCAGGTAGAGGAAGATGGCCTTCTCGCCGCGGCTGGCCCCCACGCCGATGGGAACGGCGATGCCTGGCACGATCTGGAGGCCGCTGGGGAAGTTGTAGGCCCAGCGGATGCCGGGGCTGAGGTAGGTGGCCGTCTGCAGTTCCGTGCGACCCGGGCCCACCACCGCCTGGTTGCGCGTGTGGACATACTCCAGCATCACGTTGAAGCGTGGGTTCGCCAGCCAGATGAAGCTCTGGCCGAAGGCGAGATCCTGGGTGGTGGCCTTCTCTCCATCCGTATTCTTGGCGTTGGGCGTGCGGGTGGCACCGATGTTCCAGTGGGAAACCAGGGAGTCCGTCAGCACCCAGCTCACGGGAAGCATGACCTGAACGCCCGTGGCACCCCGCCCGTACCCCTTCTTTTCGTCGCCGGTGGGCAGCAGCACCGAGAGACGCGGCGCGACAGCCACCTTCGCATCGCCGTCACCCAGCAGCTGGTAACGGTAGTTGAGGGCCACATCACCGAAGGCCTGCTTGCCATCCAGGGAGGCGCCTAGGCGCTGCCAGGGCAGGGTGTAGCTCAGCTGATGGGTGATGCCGCCGATGGGCCATTCCTGGGTGAAGGTGTAGAGCCAGTCCTTGGTTTCCTGGTAGCGCGTGAAGGTGCTGATGTGCTGCACCACACCTGCTTCCTGGTTGTAGGCCTCCTCCACGAGGAAGGAGTTGTCCTGGATGGGGCCCTCCTTCTTTTCCGCGGTCTTTTCCTGGGCGGCGAGGGTCATGGCCAGGAGGAAGGCGGGCAGCAGGCGGGCGAGGGGAGAGGGGGGTGGGTTCGTCATGAATATGATATTGAGTCTCATTTGATCTCCATTCAAGATGTCAGGGTAAACAAGTGATCTTGATCACTGGGTCATGAAATGCTGGCGACGAAGACCCGCACAATCGCTTATCGTGCCTGGAGATTTCCGCTTGATTCTGACAAAGGCGACCCCGTGCGTGAAAAGGGGGAGTCGATACTTAGTGATACGATGTTCCGTCATACCCCCTAGTAAGGAGACACCATGAAGTCGCGTTCTCTCGTCCTTTCCCTTCTGGCCTTGTCCCTGGTCGGCGCTTCCCTTCGAGCTGAGGAAGGGATGTGGACCTTCGACAATCTGCCGACGAAGAAGATCTCCGAAAAATATGGCTGGGCGCCTGATCAGGCCTGGCTGGACCACGTCCGCCTGTCCGCCCTGCGCTTCCCCGGCGGCTCCGGCTCCTTCGTGAGCAAGGATGGCCTGGTGCTCACCAACCACCATGTGGGCCGCGGCTGGATCCAGCGCGTCAGCAGCAAGGAGGCCGACTACGTGAAGAACGGCTTCTCCGCCGCCACCCGCGAGCAGGAGATCAAGGTGCCGGGCCTCGAGGTGATGACCCTCATGGCCATGGACAACATCACGGAGCGCCTGGCCAAGGCCGTCAAGGCCAACCTGCCTGAGAAGGAAGCCCTGAAGGCCCGTGAGGCGGAGATCGAGAAGATCAAAAAGGAGATGCAGGAGAAGAGCGGCCTCACCTGCGAACACGTGACCCTCTACCAGGGTGGCGAGAACTGGATCTACAGCTACAAGAAGCACACCGATGTGCGTTTGGTCTTCGCGCCCGAGCAGCAGATCGCCTTCTTCGGCGGCGACCCCGACAACTTCACCTTCCCCCGCCACAACCTGGATTTCTCCATCTTCCGCGTCTACGAGAACGGCCAGCCCTACCAGCCCAAGGATTTCCTGCACTGGACCCAGACGGGCGTGAAGGCCGGTGATCTGACCTTCGTGACCGGCCACCCCGGTCGCACCAGCCGCCAGGACACCCTGGCCCAGATGATCTACTCCCGTGACTTCGCCATCCCCATGCGCCTGAAGGCCATGGAGCGCCGCAAAGATGCCCTCGTGGCCTATGCGAAGACCTCGCCCGAGGGCGCTCGCCAGGTCAACACGCAGATCTTCGGCATCGAGAACAGCATCAAGGCCACCACTGGCTACTGGTCGGGCCTGAAGGACAAGGAGGCCATGGCCCGCATCGCGGAGGCCGAGAAGGATCTCCGCGCCAAGGTGGCCAAGGATCCCAAGCTGACCGCCTCTGCGGGGCAGAGCTGGACCAAGATCGAACAGGCCACTGCGGTGGCGAAGGGCATGGCCAAGGAGAGCCTCAATGTCGGCACCGCTGGCTCCACCCTGCTGGGCTACGGTCTGGCCCTGGTGCGCATCGCCGATGAGGAAACCAAGCCCAGCGAGAAGCGCCTGCCCGAGTTCAGCGATGCCAACCTGAAGTCCGCCAAGGCCCGCATCGGCATCCCCAGCCCCTACTACCAGGAGCAGGAAGTCTTCCTGTTC
Source organism: Geothrix sp. PMB-07 (assembly GCF_030758935.1). Lineage (NCBI taxonomy): Bacteria > Pseudomonadati > Acidobacteriota > Holophagae > Holophagales > Holophagaceae > Geothrix > Geothrix sp. PMB-07. Next base: position 2,822,956 of record NZ_CP132333.1, on the reverse strand, counting down.
ACCCGCGGGCTTGAAGAAGCCGCCAAGGAACTGGGCCCGCAGCACCGTTTCGTGAAGGCGATGCTGGGTGGCAAGACGCCCGCCGAGGTGGCCAAGGCCGCCGTGGAAGGTTCCAAGCTGGCTGATCCCGAAGCCCGCAAGGCCCTGCTGGCTGGCGGCAAGAAGGCCATCGCCGAGAGCACGGATCCCATGATTCTCCTCGCCAAGAAGCTGGATCCCATCAGCCGCGAACTGCGCAAGAAGCAGGAAGACCTGGTGGCCAGCGTCATCACCGAGCACGGCACCCGCATCGCCAAGGCCCGTTTCGCCGTCTACGGCAAGAACACCTATCCGGATGCCACCTTCACCCTGCGCCTCTCCTACGGCCCCGTGGCCGAGTACAAGGGCAACGGCACCCTCATCCAGCCCTTCACCACGTTCGGCGGCCTCTTCGACCGCTACGACGCCTGGGGCGGCAATGAGGCCAAGGTCCACGGCGGCGCCTGGACCCTGCCCCAGCGCTGGCTGGACAAGCGCGCCGACCTGAATCCCTCCCTGCCCTTCAACTTCGTCCACAAGGTCGACATCATCGGCGGCAACTCCGGCTCGCCCGTGGTCGACAAGAAGGGCGAACTGGTGGGCCTCATCTTCGATGGCAACATCGAGAGCCTGCCCGGCAACTACTTCTACGACGAGGCCGTGAACCGCGGCGTCTCCGTGGATGCCCGCGCCATTGTGCACGCCCTCGACAAGGTCTATGGCGCCACCGCCCTGGCCGCCGAGCTGACGGGCAAGTAGTTCAAAGCATTTTCATCCACAGATTCCGCAGATTCACACAGATTCAATGCCCTTATTCAATCTGTGTCATCGGTGGAATCTGTGGATCAATCTTTTCCTCCTGGAGTTCCCATGCGCCTCACCGCCCTGGCCCTTCTGCTCGCCCTGCCTGCGCTTCGCGCCGACGAGGGCATGTGGACCTTTGACAACCTGCCCACCAAGAAGATCCAGGCCCAGTACGGCTGGGCGCCCGATCAGGCCTGGCTGGATCACGTGCGGCTGTCGGCGGTGCGCTTCCCCGGCGGCTCCGGCTCCTTCGTCAGCAAGGATGGGCTGGTACTCACCAACCATCATGTGGGCCATGGCTGGACGCAGTCCGTCTCCGACGCCAAGCACGACTACGTGAAGAATGGGTTCGTGGCCATGAACCGCGAGCAGGAGATCAAGGTGCCGGGCCTGGCCCTCTTCACCCTGCTGGAGATGGAGAACGTCACCGAGCAGGTTGAAAAGGCCGTGCCCGCTGGCGCCGACGAGCAGGCGGCGGCCAAGGCCAAGGCCGCGGCCCTGGCGGCCCTGGTGAAAGAGCAGAGCGCCAAGACGGGCCTGGACTGCCAGCCGGTCTCCCTCTATCAGGGTGGCCAGGTCTGGATCTACCGCTACAAGAAGCACACCGATGTGCGGCTGGTCATGTCCCCCGAGTACGGCGTGGCCGCCTTCGGCAAGGATTGGGACAACTTCAGCTGGCCCCGCCACGATCTGGATTTCAGCCTCTTCCGTGTCTACGAGAACGGCAAGCCCTACGCCCCTGCGCACCACCTCACCTGGACTGCCAAGGGCATCGCGTTTGGGGATCTCACGTTCACCGTGGGGCATCCCGGCCGCACCTCTCGGTTGGAGACCCTGGCCCAGATGGAGGCCAAGCGGGATGTGACCAATCCCATGACCATCCGCTCGCTGGATCGGGGCCGTGCGGCGCTTCACGCTTATGCGGCCAAGGGCGAGGAACAGGCGCGCCAAGTCTCGGCCCAGATCATGGGCATTGAGAATGGCTACAAGGTCGTCGTGGGCGAGACCGATGGCCTGAAGGACAAGGAAGCCATGGCCAAGGTTGCCGCCGCCGAGGCCGAACTGCGCGCCAAGGTGGCCGCGGATCCCAAGCTGAAGGCCCTGGCAGGCGACAGCTGGACGAGGATCGAAGAGGCCGTGGCCCAGCAGAAAGCCCTGGCCCGGGAGACCTTCCTGGCAGGCGCCTTCCGCGACGAGGTGATGGGCACCGCCATCGCCCTCACCCGGTACGCCACCGAGATGCAGAAACCCGCCGACCAGCGTCTGCCCCAGTATCGAGATGAGAAGGGCATTGCGGCCATGAAGCAGCGCCTGAAGGGGGATGAGCCCCCACAGGCGGAGCAGGAACAGCTGGCCCTGCAGGGCACCCTGGCCTCCGCGCAGCAGGAACTGCCCGCGGATCACCCCGTGGTGCAGGTCCTCCTGGGTGGCAAGACGCCCGAGGCCGCGGCCAAGGCCCTGGTGGCTGGCACCAAGCTGTTGGATCCGGCCACGCGGGCCGCCCTCATCGACGGCGATCCCAAGGCCATCCTGGAGAGCGCCGATCCCGCCTTGACCCTGGCCCGGCAGCTGGCGCCCCGGTTGGAGGCGACGCAGAAGAAGCAGCAGGCCCTGCAAGCGGTGATCTCCGAGCACCTCACGAAGATCGCCAAGGCCCGCTTCGCCGTCTATGGCACCACCACCTATCCCGACGCCACCTTCACCCTGCGCCTGTCCTACGGCGCGGTTGCCACCTATCCCAGTGCCGGCACCCTGGCCCAGCCCTTCACCACCTTCGCGGGCCTGTACGACCGCGCGGCGGCCTGGGGGCCCAAGGCTGAGGAGGGATCCTGGGAACTGCCCCCGCGCTGGATTGAGCGCCGCGACAAGCTGAATCTGTTCACGCCCTACAACTTCATTTCGTCCAACGACATCATCGGCGGCAACTCCGGCAGCCCCGTGGTGGATAAGCGCGGTGAGCTGGTGGGCCTGGCCTTCGACGGCAACATCGAAAGCAATGCGGGCCGCTATTACTTCGATTCCCGCGTGAACCGCTGCCTCTCCGTCGATGCCCGCGCCATCGTCGAGGCCCTCGCCAAGGTCTACGACGCCAAGCACCTGGTGGCCGAGCTGACCGGCAAGTAGCAAAGACCTTTATCCACAGATTTCGCAGATTCACACAGATTCATGCCTCTTTGAAATCTGTGAAATCCGTGGAATCTGTGGACCGATTTTTCTTGGGAGCCTTCATGCGCCTCACTGCCCTCGCCCTTCTGCTCGCTCTGCCCGCGCTCCGCGCCGATGAGGGCATGTGGACCTTCGACAACATCCCCGTGCAGAAGATCAAGGCGAATTACGGCGTGAGCCTTGAGGCAGCCTGGCTGAAGAACCTGCAGCTGGCCACGGTGCGTTTCCCTGGCGGCACGGGCGCGTTCGTGAGCAAGGATGGGTTGGTGGTGACGAATCACCATGTGGGCCGGGGCGCCATCGCCCAGGTGTCCAGCGCCAAGGCGGATTTCGTGCGCGATGGCTTCACCGCCGCCACCCGCGCCGACGAGATCAAGGTGCCGGGCCTGGAACTGATGATGCTCGTCTCCATGGAGAACGTGACGGCGCAAGTGAACGGGGCCGTGAAGTCGGGCACCGCCGAGAAGGATGCCCTCACGGCCCGGCGCAACGCCCTGGCCGACCTCCGCAAGCAGGAGGAGGCACGCACCGGCCTCACCTGCGAGCCGGTCACGCTGTACCAAGGCGGCGAGTACTGGCTCTACCGCTACAAGAAGTTCACGGACGTTCGCCTCGCCGCGGCGCCCGAGCTGCAGGTGGCCGCCTTCGGCGGTGATCCCGACAACTACACCTACCCGCGCCACAACCTGGATTTCTCGCTCTTCCGCGTCTACGAGAACAACCAGCCCTACCGGCCCGAGGCCATCCTGCCCTTCGCGCCCAAGGGCGTGGCCATGGGCGAGCTGACCTTCATTTCCGGCCATCCCGGCACCACGTTTCGCCAGCAGACCCACGCCCAGATGGTCTACGCCCGCGACATCGGGATTCCCTTCCAGCTGAAATCCCTGAACCGGCAGAAGGCCGCGCTCCAGGCCCTTTCGGCCACGTCTCCCGAAGCCCGCCGCGTGGCCGCCGAGGTGATCTACGGCATCGAGAACGGCTACAAGCGCCTCAGCGGCCAGCTGCTGGGCCTGGCCAAGCCCGAGAACCTCAAGAAGGTGGCCGAGGCCGAGGCCTCCCTCAAGGCCGCCGTGGCCAAGGATCCCGCCCTCATGGCCCGCATCGGCGGCAGCTGGGATCGTGTCTCCCTGGCGGTGGAGCGGCAGAAGGCTCTCCTGAAGGAATCTGCCTTCACGGGCACCGGCCGCGTCACCCTGCTGGGCCACGCGCTCACCCTGGTGCGTCTCGCAGAAGAGGAGGCCAAGCCCACCGCCCAGCGGCTCACGGAATTCAGCGAGGGCAACCTCAAGGCCACCAAGGCCCGGTTGGTGTCCCCCCGCCCGGTCCAGAAAGCCGTGGATACCGCGCTGCTGGCGGCCAGCCTGCAGGAAGCCAAGGATGAGCTGGGCGCGAACCATCCTTTCGTCGTGGCCATGCTGGGCGGCCAGAGCCCCGAGGCCGTGGCCAAGGCCGCGGTGGACGGCAGCCGCCTCGAGGATGCGACCGTGCGCAAGCAACTGGCCGAGGGCGGCAAGGCCGCCCTGGAAGCCAGCACCGATCCCATGATCCAGCTGGCGAAGAAACTGGATCCCTTCAACCGCGCCATCCGCAAGCAGGTGGAGGACGAGGTCACCAGCGTGTTCACCGAGCATGGGGGCCGCATCGCGGAAGCGCGCTTCAAGGCCTTCGGGAAGGCGCTCTACCCCGACGCCACCTTCACCCTGCGCCTGGGCTATGGTCCCGTCGCCACCTACCACAACGGCACCGGCACCCTGGCCCAGCCCTTCACGACCTACATGGGCATGTACGACCGGCACCTGGGCTGGGGCGGCAATGCCGCGGCTGCGGAGGAAGGCGCCTGGACGCTGCCTCAGCGCTGGCTGGACCGGCAGGCCAAGCTCGACCTCACAACGCCCTTCAATTTCATCTACGCCTGCGACACCGTGGGGGGCAACAGCGGCAGCCCCGTGGTGAACGTGAAGGGTGAATTCGTGGGCATCAACTTCGACAGCGTCTACGAAGGGCAGGGCGGCTACTACGTCTACGACGCCGACACCAAGCGGGCCGTGGCCACCGATGCGCGCGCGATCCTCGAAGCCCTGCGCAAGATCATGGACGCGGACCATCTTGCGGATGAAATCGCAGGGAAATAACGTGGATCTCTATTTCTCCTGCTCCCTCACCGGGGGCCGCCAGGATCAGCCGGCCTACGCGGCTCTGGTGGCCCACCTCAAGGCGCTCGGCCACCGGGTGTTGACGGAGCATCTCGCGTCTCCGGCCATCGAGGGCCAGGAGGGGAAGGTTTCGCCCAAGGAGATCTACGAACGCGACATGGCCTGGCTGTGGACCTGCGAGGCCCTCATCGCCGAAGTGTCCACGCCCTCCCACGGCGTGGGCTTCGAGATTGCCTCAGCCCTGGGCCGGGGGCGACCCATCCTCTGTCTGGCCCGGGCGGGTGTCCGGGTCAGCAAGATGCTTACGGGCATTCAGCATCCCGGATTCGTGTTCCGAACCTACGGGACCATGGAGGAAGCCTGCGGGCAGATGGAGGCCTTCCTCACCGAGGCCGGGCGCATGACCTGGTAGCGCCTCGTACTGTTCCGCCAGCAACCGTCAAGGATCCATCGCGGAGGCACTGCGCCTGCGAAGGCTTCCGGCCTGGCCGGAAGTGGCCTTTGGCCTGCCTATGGGGAGGAACAAAGAGGCCTCCGTGCCGTCTCTGTGGGCTCTGTGGCTCCGTGGTGGATCTCTAGGATGTGTTTTCAAAGTCGGAGCCAGGTAAGGACACAGGCAATGGCGACCATGGCGCTGTAGTTGCGCATGGTTTTGTCGTAACGGGTAGCGAGGCTTCGGTATTGTTTGAGCTTCGCGAACAGGTTCTCGACGGCGTGGCGGGCCTTGTAGAAATGCTTATCGAAGGCGGCTGGATCCTTCCTGCATGGATGAGGTGGAACAACTGCCTCTGCTCCAATAGACGCGATCTGATCCCGGCAGGACTTTCCGTCGTAGGCACGATCACCGAGAACAGCCCCGGCCTCCCGGCCCATTAATAGGCTTCCGAGTTGCTTGCTCTCGTGCGACTGGCCTGGTGTCAGCACGAAATCGACGGGGTTGCCGTGGGCATCCCCGATCAGGTGGACTTTGGTCGAGAAACCGCCGCGCGAGCGGCCAAGCCCTTGGATGTAGGTCCCCCTTTTGCACCAGCCGCATGCTGATGGGCGCGGATAACGGTTCCGTCGACCATGACCCATTCGCAATCCGCTTCACCTCGAAGGGCTTCGAGGACCCGCTGCCAGACTCCGCTCCGATTCCACCGATTGAAGCGCGTGAAGACCGTGTTCCAAGGTCCGAAGGATTCAGGCAAATCTCTCCAGGGCGCTCCCGTTCTGTGCTTCCAGAGGATCGCTTCAACGATGGGGCGATTGTCCAGGCGAGGGCGCCCCATTCCACCCTGCTCGCTCGGCAGCAGAGGCTCTAGCCTGGCCCACATTCGTTCAGTCAGAAAAGTTCTCGCCACGCTCTACCTCAACGTCATACCCATGAGGTACCGCAGTTAGGCAATTTGTACAACCCCTTACGTCCATTTGCCTTTCTTGACTTTGAAAACAGGCCCTAGCGCTGACGGCGAGCTGGTATTAAATTCCGCGGATCAGTTCCCGCAAGCCTCCCCAGACGATCTGCACGCCGATGGCCAGCAGCACGAACGCCGAGATCTGGGTGATGGTGGCTTCGCCGGTGGCTCCGAGTTTGCGGATCACCTTGGTGCCGTAGCGGTAGAAGAGGAACACGGTGAGCGCGGCCAGGCCGATGCCGCAGGTGGTGCCCAGGAAACTCATGAGCGTCTGGGGATGCCAGATGGGACCGCGGGGCACCAGGCTGAGGGTGACGGCCATGGCGCCGGGGCCCGCCGTCACGGGCATGGTGAGGGGGAAGAAGGCCTGGTCCAGCAGGTAGGTCTGCAACTCGGCCTTGTCGGATTCGCTCAGTTTGGGATCGCGGTTCAGCATGTGCCAGGCGCTGTGGAAGAGCAGCAGTCCCCCGGCGATGGCGATGACGGGAATGGAGATGCCCAAGAGCTTGAGCATCCAGCCACCCACCACCAGGAGGGTGGTGAGGAATACCCAGGTGTAGAAGCCGATGAGGGCTGCCAGGTGATTGCGCTGGGATTCCTTTACACCGCCCGTGAGCTGCAGGAAGACCGGCGCCATGGCCGGCGGGTTCAGGATGGGAAACAGCGCCAGGAACGCAAACAACATGGTGTTCAGGAAAAAGGTCAAGTCAGACTCCGAGCTCACACGCTGAGATGATCCTACCCATTCCTGACCTATGAGGACCATATGGCGCGATACTAGGCCTTTCCGATCCAGGAGGGGGCCGTGCCGGATACCGGAACCACTCGCCGCGACTTGTTCAAGTTGGGCGCCGCCACAGCCGCGGGCCTGATTGCCACGAGGCTGGGCGCCACCTCCGCGGAGGATCCACCAGCGGCCAAGCGTCTGCCCGAGGGCCCCTTCAACCCCGCCACCGCCGCCGCCATGCCCACCCGCAACCTGGGCCGCACCGGGCACCTGGTGGGCCTCTTCAGCCTCGGCGGGCAGGCGGCCATCGAAAAGTCCGACAACGAAAAGGTGGCCATTCCTCTCATCGAACGGGCCCTGGATCTGGGCGTGAACTACCTGGACACCTCCGCCCGCTACGGCGGCGAGGCCCGCTGGAGTGAGCATTACTTCGGCCAGGTGATGAAGCGCCGGCGCAAGGAGGCCTTTCGCCACCAAGACCCACGACCGCACGGCGGACGGTTCCCTGCGGCTGCTGGAGACTTCCCTGAAGCTGCTGCAGACGGATCACGTGGACCTCTGGCAGCTCCATGCCATGAGCACCATGGATGACGTCGAGTGCGTCTGCGCCAAGGGCGGCGCCCTGGAAGCCTTCCAGAAGGCCCGGGATCAAAAGCTGGTCCGCTTCCTGGGCCTCAGCGGCCACACGGATCCCGACATTCTGGCCGAGGCCATCCGCCGCTTCCCCTTCGATACGGTGCTCATGGCCGAAGGGCTGCTGACAAAACCCGACGACGCCGCGATGAAGCCAGGCAGGATGCACCGCAAGGAAGGGCCCGCAGGGCAACGTGACTCGTTGTTCAAGGGGCCTGACGCCGCGGAGCGCCTGCCTGGCTTCATCCCTTCGGGCGAGGGGCGGCGGGCGTCGCGATGCCGCGTCACGCTCGTCGCGCGTAGTACCTGCTACGCTTCGACTCGCGTTCCTCGCCTCGCTCGCCCGGCGACCCTCGCGCGGCTCCGTGGGGTTTTGTCAGCAGCCCTCACGCCGCCGACACCTGGCACCTGCCCTTCAAGAAGACGCTGCTGCCCCTGGCCGTCGAGAAGGAGATGGGCATCATCGGCATGAAGATCCCCGCCCGGGGCCGCATCCTCGAGGGCGTCCAGCCCCCGCCGCCGGAGCAGCAGCGCGGCACCGCCAAGCATGATCGCCCCGGCACCCTCACCATGCGGGAGGCCATGCGCTACACCCTCAGCCATCCCGTGAGCACGGTCATCATCGGCGTGGACACCGTCGCCCAACTGGAGGAGAACGTGGCCATCGCCCGTTCCTTCCTGCCGGCCAGCCCCGCGCAGTTGGAAGCTTTGGAGCAGAAGGTGAAGCCCGTCTATGGGCAGGCCTCCTGGTACAAGCGGGATGCTCCGGCCAATCCGCCGAAGTGAGGGCTGAAGGCCGCTAGACTGGAGGCCAACCCCGAGGCATCCATGCGTGTGGCATTCCTGGTTCTCGCGAGCCTTCTGACCCTGTCGCCCCTCGGGGCCGATACCTATCCCCGCCAGCCCGGCATCGACCTCCAGCACTACGTGTTCCGCCTCGAGCTGAGTGCTGATGCCGACAGCATCCTGGGGCAGACCACCGCCGTGGCGGGGCTGCGCCAGGATGGGGTGTCGGAGCTGATCCTCGACCTGGCCTCTGCCAAGGACGGTAAGGGCATGACCGTCTCGGCCGTGACCGTGGAGGGCAAGCCCGTGACCTTCCGCCATGAGAGCGACCGCCTCCATGTCCCCCTGGGCCCAGATCGGAAGGCCGGGGAGGTGCTCTCCGTGGAGGTCCGCTACAGCGGCCGTCCTGCGGCGGGGCTGAAGTTCCTCACCAACAAGCACGGGGAGCGCTGCGTCTTCAGCGAGAGCTGGCCGAACCAGGCCCACCAGTGGCTGCCCGTGGTGGATCATCCGTCGGACAAGGCCACCGCCGAGATGATCGTCACTGCCCCCGCCCAGCACCAGGTGGTGTCCAACGGCCTGCTGGTGGAGACCACGGATCTGCCTGGCGCCAAGCGGCGCACCCACTGGAAGCAGGACCAGCCCCTGCCGGTCTGGCTGTACACCCTGGGCCTTGGATCCTTCGCGGTCCACCACGCGGCGCCCATCGGATCGCTGGCCCTCGAAAGCTGGGTGTTCCCCCAGGAGCGCGACAGCGCCTGGCAGGCCCTGGAGGAACCGGCGCGGCAGGTGGTGGGCTTCTACAGCGCCCGCATTGCCCCCTTTCCCTACGACAAGCTGGCCAATGTGGAGGCCGCGGGCATCCACGGCGGCATGGAATCCGCCACGGCCATTTCCTATGGTGAGTCCTCCTTTCGCGGCATGCCTCTCACCTTCCTGGTGGCCCATGAGGTGGCCCATCAGTGGTTCGGCGACGCCGTCACCGAGGCCGACTGGGATGATGTCTGGCTGAGCGAAGGCTTCGCCACCTACCTCGCCAATTGCTTCCAGGAGCACGCGCAGGGGCGGGAAGCCTTTGTCGCCTCGCTGAAACGGGAACGGAAGGATGTCATCGCGGCGGAAGTGAGGATGCCGGATACGCCCATCATCCACCGCAACCTGGCCGACATGGAGAAGGTGCTGAACCCCTTCGTCTACGAGAAGGCAGGATGGGTGCTGCACATGCTGCGCAGCCAGGTGGGGGACGATGCCTTCTGGAAGGGCCTGCGGATCTACTTCCTGCGCCACCGGCACGGCAACGCCACCACCCAGGATTTCCGCCATGCCATGGAGGAGGCCAGCGGCCGGAACCTGGAGGCCTTCTTCCGGCAGTGGCTGACCCGCCCTGGCGTGCCGAAGTTGGCAGGCCGCTGGACCTACGACTCGGTGGCCAAACAGGTGATCCTGGACCTGCAGCAGACGCAGGCGTCAGAGGCCTTCCAGTTCCCGCTGGGGCTGGATCTGGGGGGACAGAAGGAAACCGTGGAGCTGTCCCAGAAACAGCACCGGTTCACGTTCCCCGCCGAGGCTGCGCCCTCCTTCATCGAGCTGGACCCCCGCACCGTGGCGCTGGTGGATGCGCCCAGCCGGTTGGAGCGGAGCGCACCCTAGAACCAGCGCTTGACCAAGGGGAGGCCTCGGCGCATCTTGGGTCAAAACCCCAGGATCTCCCATGAATCTGTCTGATCCCATCAGCGAACACTTCGTGTGGTTCGATTACCTCCATTCGGATAGCGCCGCCAAGCTGGGCGTGGATCTCTCCAATCCACCGGCGGACATCCTCGAGAACATCCGCAAGGTGAACGCCAAGGAGGAGGAGGCCCGGGCCATCCTCAACGTGGGCCTCAGCAATTCCTGCTGCTGGCGCCCCCTGGAGGTCAACCGCGCGCTGAAATCCAGCGACACGTCCGCCCACGTGCTGGCCTTGGGCGTGGACATGCTGCCTCACGGCATGAGCGTGGAGGAGGCTTTCAACAAGCTGGCCGACCATCCCACTTTCATGGCCACGGTGGATCAGCTGATCATCGAGCGCGGCTGCGTCCACATGGGCTTGGCTGTGCCCGCCCACAACAACACCCCCCGCTGCGAGCTGCGCGGCGAGACCTATGATCCTGATGGCACCCGCCACTACCCGCTGCTGCGGGTGTGGAAGGCCAAGAGCTAAAATCCGCCGGTTTTCGTTGGTCCATCGGGAAGCGCCAGGTCCGCGTAGACCTCGGGCCGACGGTCACGCAGGGCGGGAAACCGTTCGCGCCAGGCCCGCAGTTTCAGGAGGTCGAGGTCGCCGACCACCAGGCCTTCGCTGGCATCGCCAGCCGCGATGATCTCGCCAAACCCATCGTGGATGGCAGAACAGCCGGGGTATTCCAGATGGGGATCGCGGCCCACGCGGTTCACGCCGCACACGGCCATCTGGTTCTCGATGGCCCGGGCCGCCAGCAGGGTGGACCACGCCGAGATGCGCCGCTGGGGCCAATTGGCGGGGATGAAGACGACTTCCGCGCCCCGGCCCGCCAGACTGCGGAAGGGCTCGGGGAAGCGCAGGTCATAGCAGATCTGCAGACCGCAGGGGATGCCGTCGATCTTGAAAAGCGGGCACTCGGTGCCGCCGCTGTAGTGGCGGTTCTCCTCGCCGTAGGAGAAGGGGTGGATCTTGCGGTAGGTCGCGATCAGCGTACCATCGGGGCCGGTGACGAAGGCTGCATTGCGCGGATGGGGCGCGTTGGCCTCCACGGCGGTGCCGATGAGGTAGAGGTTGAATTCCCGCGACAGCGCCGACAGGGCGTCGCTGGTCTGCCCCGGAAGGCTTTCTGCGAAGGGTTCCGGCGCCATGGTGAAGCCCAGCGTGAAGAGTTCTGGGAACACCGCCACCCGGGCCCCAGCCTTGGCGGCTGCCTGCACGAAGACGCGGGCCCGCGCCAGGTTCGCCTCCGGGTCCTGCCAGACGGTGTCTTGTTGGATCAGGGCGATGCGAAGGGAGGATGCGGCCATGGGTTGATCCTACCGCCCGGAGGCGCCGGGGGGGAGCCCAGCCGGATCAATCGCAGCCGTTGGTTGTGTGGTTGAATGTCAGCAGTTCTTTTCCCCACACAGTTCCCAGCAGAGAGGCCTACCGGGATGGCGCGGATTCCATGGGCGGATCCAGCCTTCCCGAGGCTTTGCGCAGGCATTTCCCATTCACTTCCGGAAGGCGTTCCATCATGTCGAGGAAGCGGCCCATCTTGCGGCTCCGGGCCAGGATCACCCTCCTGGTGGCCACGGTGCTGGCCCTGGTGCTGGTGACCACGGGCTTCATGGTGAACTGGAAGATCGAGCGGCAAACCCGGGAATCCCTCACTGAAAGGTTGGTGCTGCTGTCCCGGGCCGCGGCGGAATCCGATGCGGTGATCAAGGGGCTCAGCGGCCAGTGGCCTGCGGCCAAATTGCAGGCCTACGCCAAACGCCTGCGTCTGGATGCAAAGGTGGACTACATCACCGTCATGGACATGAACGGGATCCGGCTCACCCATCCCACCCCGGCCCAGGTCGGCGCCCGCTTTGCGGGAGGCGACGAGGCGGAGGTGTTCAAGGGGCGCTCCTACGTGTCCGCCGCACGGGGAACCCTGGGGCTTTCGCTGAGGGCCTTCACGCCGGTAGTGGATCCCGAAAACGGTCGCCAGATCGGCGCGGTGGCCGTGGGGCTTCTGGTGACGGAACTGGACCGCACCGTTCTCAGCCTGCGGAAGCGGGTGGCCCTGGGCGTCTTCATCGGCTTCTGCGCGGGCATCGCGGGGGCGATGATCGTGGCCGGTCGCATCAAACAGATCCTGCTGGGCATGGAGCCCGCGGAGATCGCCACTTTGCTGCAGCAGCGCAGCGCCCTGCTCCAGTCCGTGCGGGAAGGCGTGGTGGCGGTGGACCGTGACATGACCATCACCCTGGTCAACGAGGAGGCGACGCGGCTTTTCGCGCTGGCGGGCATTCACGGGGATCTGGTCGGCCGCCGGCACGAGGAGGCGATCCCGGTGAAGGGCATGCGCACGGTGGTGGAAACCGGCGAGCCTCAGTACGACCAGGAAGGCGACATCAATGGACTGAAGATCCTCAGCAACCGGGTGCCGGTGCTGGTGGATGGGCGCATCGCCGGGGCCGTGGCCACCTTCCGCGACAAGACCGAAGTGAGCCGCCTGGCCGAGCAGCTCACGGGAGTGCGCCATTTCGCAGATGCCCTGAGGGCCCAGACCCACGAGTTCATGAACAAGCTGCACGTGATCCTGGGCCTGGTGAAGCTCGGCGAACAGGAGCGGCTGAAAGCCTACGTGGCGGGCATTGCCGGCCGCCTGGATGATGAGGTGGGCTACGTGCTGCAGCGGGTCAAGGATCCGGTGGTGGCAGGGTTCCTCCTGGCGCGTTTCGCGGCAGCCCGGGAGCAGGCCATTCTGCTGACCCTGGATGACGCCACCTCCGTGCCCCGTTGCCCGGGCGAATCGGAAGCCCACGACATCGTGACCATCGTGGGGAACCTGCTGGAGAACGCCGTGGAGGCCCTGCAGGGGGCGCCCCGGCGGGAGATCGTGCTGGGCCTGTGGCAGGAAGAGGACTGGCTCCGCCTGCGGGTGGAGGACAGCGGGCCGGGCCTGCCTGAAGGGAGTGCCGAGCGGCTGTTCGAGCGGGGTTTCTCCACCAAGGGCGATAACCGTGGTTTCGGCTTGTGGCATGCGGCCCGCACCGTGGAGGCCCGAGGAGGTCGCCTGGTGGCGCATGCCCGCGAAGGCGGAGGCGCGGTCTTCGAGGCCTCGATCCGTTTGTTCCCCGGGGAGGCGTTTCCGTGATCCGTGTGCTGCTGGTGGAAGACGATCCCATGGTGGCGGAGCTGAACCGCATTTATGTGGACCGCGTGGGCGGCTTCCAGGTGGTGGCTTCGGTTCGCACCGCGGCAGAGGGACTGGCGCTTCTCCGGGAGCAGCCCGTGGAGCTGCTGCTGCTGGACATCTTCATGGCCGGGCAGACGGGGCTGGACCTGATGGCCGACATCCGCAGCCTGGGCCTGGATGTGGACGTGATCTTCGTGACCGCCGCCCGGGATGCTCGGACCATCGGCAAGGCCCTCAAGCTCGGCGCGGTGGACTACCTGATCAAGCCCTTCGAGTTCGAGCGGTTGCAGCAGGCCCTGGAGGGCTACCGCGAGACCCTGCGCCTGGTGCGAACGGAGCAGGCCCTCAGCCAGAGCGAGCTGGACGCGGCCCTCAGCCGGCGCCCCCGGGACACCGCAGGCGAGGTGGATCTGCCCAAGGGGCTGGATCGGGCCACGCTCACGCGGGTCTGCCAATCCATCCTCGACCTGCCCGGGGATTCGCCCTGGTTCACCTCTGAGGAGCAGGCGGGGCTTGTCGGCATCAGCCGTGTCTCCGTGCGGAAATACCTGGAGTACCTCTGCGGTCTGAAGGTCCTGAAGATGGAGCCCGGTTACGGCGGCATGGGACGCCCGGTGCATCGGTACCGCCTGCTGAAGGCCCGGATGGAAGCGTTGCGCCGCTTCCTTTAGTTCCAAAAGCCCGAATCAACTTCCGAAATCCGCAGAAGACCTGCCGGTGGCGCAGCATGGGTTAACCACCCGGAGGTCATGTGAATTTTCCCACTGCTGCCGCAGTTCCTTTGGCTGCCTTTCCGGCTGGCCCCTGAACCTGTGCCGCACGCGCCGGTTCACGCCACTCCATTCCCATCCAAAGCCTGAAAGGGAGACCGACATGATGAAGAAATTCGCCTCGAAGCTGTACAACTGGGTCGCAGTGGCCATCATCCTCGGCGCGCTGCTGGGCCACTTCTATCCCATCATCGCCGTGAAGATGCAGCCCCTCGCCGATGGTTTCATCGGCCTCATCAAGATGCTCATTCCGCCGGTGATTCTCTGCAGCGTGGTGCTGGGCATCGCCGGGTCCGGCAGCATCAAGAAGGCTGGCCGTGTGGGCGGGAAGGCCATCCTCTACTTCGAGGTGGTGAGCACCTTGGCCCTGGTGATCGGCCTGGTCATGGCCAACGTGTTCGGCCCCGGGCGCAGCTTCCACGCGGATCCCTCCAAGTTGGATCCGAAACTGGTGGCGGGTTACGTGGCCCAGGCCCAGCACCTGACGGTGACGGACCACCTGCTGAAGATGATTCCCAAGACGGTGTTCAGCGCGTTCACGGAAGGGGACGTGCTGCAGGTGCTGCTCATTTCGGTGCTCTTCGGCTTCTCCGTGGCCGCCATGAATGACAAATACAAGGCGTCGCTCATCGGCTTCCTGGAGAACCTCAGCAAGATGTTCTTCGGCGTCATGAACCAGATCCTCTACCTGGCTCCCCTCGGCGCTGGAGCGGCCATCGCCTTCACCATCGGCAAGTTCGGGCTGAAGTCGCTGGTGCCCATGGCGCAGCTCATCCTGCTCTTCTACGCCACCTGCGCCATCTTCGTCTTCCTCGTGCTGGGCTTCATCGCGCGGCTGGCGGGCTTCAACATCTTCAAGGTGGTGGGCTACATCAAGAGCGAGCTGCTGCTGGTGCTGGCCACCAGCTCCTCCGAGTCGGCCCTGATCCCGCTCATGGAGAAAATGGAAAAGCTGGGCCTCTCGAAATCCGTGGTGGGCCTGGTCATTCCAACGGGCTATTCCTTCAATCTGGATGGCACCAACATCTACATGACCCTGGCCTCGATCTTCATCGCCCAGGCCCTGGGCATCCAGCTCACCCTGGGGCAGCAGATGGCGATCCTGGTAGTGGCGATGATCACCAGCAAGGGCGCGGCTGGCGTCACCGGCTCGGGCTTCATCACCCTGGCGGCCACCCTGGCGGTGGTGCCGGGCATTCCCGTGGCCGGCATGGCGCTCATCCTCGGCATCGACAAGTTCATGTCCGAAGCCCGCGCCATCACCAACCACATCGGCAACTGCATCGCCGCCGTGGTCATGGCCAGCTGGGAGAAGGAATTGGACTGGGACACCTTCCACGCCACCCTTGGGCGGAAGCAGGCGTCAGAACCCGCGGTGAAAGCACCCGTTCTGGCCGCCGGCGTGGAGTGACGCTTCCAACCTAGAGCGAGCGGATGGAAATAAGGTTTTGACCACGGATGGAGATCGATCAGACCTTCATCCGTGGTCACCCGTGGGTATCGGTGGCCCAAGAAAGAAATATTGGAAGCGGAGGTTTGCGGAAGGGCCGAGGAAAGCGGAGAAAGTAAAGCCAAATGCCTTTTCTTTCTCCGCTTTCCTCAGCCCCTCCGTTCTCCTCCGCTTACAAAAAAGCTTTTCCAAAGGAAGCTGCGGCAACCCGGTATCAGGCGCGGAATCGGGCCGGGTCGAGGGGGCCCTGGGGCTGACGCCGGAGGAATTGATCCGCCGCGTGGGCTCCCACGGCCAAGCCGCTGGTCATGCCGTGGCCACCCAGACCCGCGGACCAGAACAAGCGCGGGTTCCAGGGATCCCAGCCGAGGACGAAGCGCCGGTCCGGGGCGAAGGTGCGGATGCCCGTCCAGTAACGGGTGACCGGCCGCTCCGCCAGGTGCGGCGCCAGTTCCCGCAGGCTGCCGTAGAGGCCCTCGAGCACGGCGGCATCAGTCTCCGGCTGACGGCCGCGCGGAGGTAGGGCCACGGCGGCTTCTTCGCAGGGGCACATGAGCAGGCCGCCACTCTCGGGGCGCAGGTAGAAGGGGCGATCCACCCACCAGGCCCAGGGTTCGTTCTGGGGATGCGCCGCGCCGCTCCACACGAGAGAACGCCGCAGCGGCGTGAAGAGAATGTTGGAACCAGCCAACCGCCCCAGCTCTCCGGCCCATGCACCGGCGGCGATGGCCAGGGTGGCCGCCCGCAGGGGCCCCTGATCGGTATCCAGGTCGAAACCTGTCGCATCGGCCTTCAGGCCTTGGAGGGCGCAGCCGAAGCGCAGGTCGGCGCCTCCTGCCCGTGCGCCCTCGGCGCAGGCGCGCAGCAGGCCCGCGATGTCGATGACACCATCGCCCGGAATGGCCAGGTGCTCGACGGCCCGGAGGCCGGGCAGGGGGATGCCGGGCCCGCGCTGCACCTCCACGCCGTGGCGGGCCGCCTCGGCCTCGAAGGCATCCAGGGGGCCGGGTTCGGCGCTGGCCAGCAGGCCGCCGCCCGGGCTCAGGAGGTCGGCCTCGGCGAGGCGCCGCCGCCCTTCCACCGTGAGCGCTGTGTGCTCGTCGCGGCCCGTGAGGGAACGGGCCACGGCGGCGTTGTGGCCGCTGGCGTAGGTGCCGGGCTGATCCTCCCGCTCCAGCAGGACGATGCCGCCCTGGCCTGCCCGAGCGAGGTGGTAGGCGAGGCTTAATCCCGCGATGCCCCCGCCGATGATCGCCACCTCTGCCGTCTCAACCTTGCCCATGGAATCATCCTAGCGCCTAAGCCGGTGCCAGCCCGGTTCCGGGGCCGTTCTGACCTCCCGGCCTGTGACCCCCGTCAAGGATTCCGTGTTGCCACATGGGTGGAGGTCCTATCATGAGATCTTCGGAGGTTTTCCCGTGCGGACGGTTCTGCGCGCCATCCTGATGCTCGCGCTGCTCCTGGGCGGCGGGCTGGGGGATTGGACCGCTGAGCCGCTTGGTTCCGCGGCGGCATTGACGCATGAGTCCTGCTGCTGTGGCGAACCCACGGGCATGGAGGATGCCTGCCCCTGCCCCAAGCCCGAAGGGAACCGTGGCCCTTCCCAGAACGCCTGCAGCGAACGCACGGCTGTCGTGGCCGCGCCGGCCACCCGCCGGACCCAGGCGCAGCGGCGTGTGGAGGCCAGGCCCGAGCCCGCCACTTGGGCGACCTTCAATGCTGAGGGTGAAACCCCTGTTGTGGGGAGCAGCCTCCGGGGGCGCGCGCCCGACCTGGGCCGCCACTTGGCTGGGTTGAGCACCTTCCGGATTTGATCAGGGACTGAGCGGAGCTCTGCCTGAACGCCGCGAATCGATGCGGCTCGGGCCCCTTGTCCTGTTGATCTTTCCCGGAGTTTCCATGTCCAGGCCCTCGCGCCTGTGGCCGGCCCTGGTGCTTCTCGCGCCGGGCCTGGCCCAGGTCCCTCCCACCGAATCTCCATCTGCCGATCCCGTGTTGTCGGCCCTGCTGCGCGAGGCGCTGGACTCGCATCCGGATCTGCAGAAGGCGGCCGCCGCCGTCCGCATGGATCAGGAGCGCGTGCCCCAGGCGGGTGTGCTGCCCGATCCCTCCCTGTCGCTGGGCCTCCAGAACGACGGCTTCAAGCGGCTGGAGGTGGGCCGCATGGAGACCAGCTTCTACAGCGTCGCCTTCACCCAGCCCTTCCCCTGGCCCGGCAAGCGCGGCCTGCGCAAGGAGGTTGCCGCGATCGGCGTGGAAGTGTCCGAGGCCGCGCGGTCGCGGGTGCGCCTGGGCCTGGAGGCCGACGTGCGCCGGGGCTACACGAACCTGCTGCTGATCCGCGGCCAGAAGGCCCTGCAGGCGGAGCAGCGGACCTTCCTCGAGCAGGCCGAACAGCTGGCCCGCACCCGCTACGAGGTGGGGCAGGGCAGCCAGGGCGATCTGCTGAGGGCGCAGCTGGAGCGCACCCGCCTGCAGGTGGCCACCTGGGCGCTGGAGGCTGAGGAGAAGTCCGCGGTGGCCGGGCTCAACCGCCTGCGTCAGCACGAGCCAGCGGATTCCATCGACACCTCTGCCAGTCTGGCGGATCTGCCGGAGCCCGACTTGCTGGGGCCCGAGGCGGTGGAGGCCATCAGTCCCGAACTGGCCGGTGCCCGGGCCACCGTGCGGCAGACCGAGCGCCAGCTGGATCTGGCGAAGCTGGACCGTCGGCCGGATTTCGCCGTGACCGCGGGGCTGATGCCTCGGGGCAGCCTCGATCCCATGTGGCAGGTGGGCGTCAGCATGTCGCTGCCCATCTACGGCCGCCACAAGCAGCAGCGGGCCGTGGCCGAGCACGAGCACCACCGCCAGGGGCAGGGCGCCGAAGTCGATTCCGTGCGCTCGCTGCTGCGGCAGCGCACCGAGGAGCGCAGCCTCCAGATCCAGGCCCTGCGCCGCACGCGCGAGCTCTACCGCCAGGGCCTGCTGGTGCAGAGCGAGGCCAGCTTCAAGTCGGCTCTGGCCCAGTACGAGGCGGGCCGGGCTCCCTTCCTGAGCACGCTGGACGCCCTCAACGGCTGGGTGAGTGATCAGGGCGCCTTCCTGCAGACCCTCGCCCAACTGCAGGCCCAGCACATCGCTCTGCGCGAGGCGGCCTTGGGCGCCACGGCCTCTGTAGCGGGCGGCTCCCTGGGTTCCGCCGCCATGGGTTCTGGGGCTTCCGCCGCGCCGACGACATCCGCCAGGACCCCGGGTGCCGCCGCAGGCGGCGCTCAGGACGCCGGCCCCGCCATGACCAAGATGTAGGAGATTCCATGAGCCTCGAGAAGCCTTCCTTCGATCCCTCTGCCCGCAAAACCTTCTCCATCCGCGCCATCGCTTTTACGGCCCTTGGTCTCGTGGTGGGTGCCGGCGGCATGTTGCTCTTCCGCAACCCGGCGGCGTCAGCCGTCAGTCAGGTCGCAGCCAAGAAGCAGATGTACCAATGCCCCATGCACCCGCAGATCATCCAGGATCATGCGGGCACCTGCCCCATCTGCGGCATGGACCTGGTGCCCATGGAAGGGGGCGCTCTGGCCCATCCGGGCGAGCACGGGAAAGAGGGAACCGGAACGGACACCCACGCGGCGGTGGTCATCGACCATGAGCGCCAGCAGCTCATCGGCCTGCGCACCGAAAAGGCGGTCGAGGGCGAGGTCGGGGGCGAACTGCGCACAGTGGGCCGTGTGGTGGTGGATGAGACCCGCGTCCGCAAGGTGAACGTGAAGGTCGAGGGCTTCGTGGAGAAGCTCTTCGTGGATTTCGTGGGCAAGCCCGTGGCCAAAGGCCAGCCCCTGTTCAGCCTCTACAGCCCCGACTTTGTCAGCGCCCAGCGCGAATTCCTGCTGGCCCAGAAAACCCAGAAGGCCCTGGCGGGCGGAAGCCTGCAGGGCAGCGGAGGCGAGTTGCTGGAGGCCGCCCGCCGAAGGTTGCAGCTCTGGGACGTCCCCCAGGAGGCTTTGGATCGCCTCGAAAAGACCGGCGAGGTGCAGCGTGCGCTCACGCTGCGCAGCCCCATCTCGGGCGTGGTGACGGCCAAGAACGTGGTGGAAGGGGCCCGCATCACCTCCGCTGACATCCCCCTGGAAATCACCGACCTGGGCCATGTCTGGGTGCAGGCGGACATCTACGAGGCCGAGCTGGGGCGCGTGAAGGTAGGCATGCCCGCAGAGCTCACGGTGGCCTCGTCGGCAGGGAAGACCTTCAAGGGCCGCGTGGCCTTCATCGATCCCAGCATGGATCCCAAGACCCGCACGGCCAGGGCCCGGCTGGAGTTCGCCAATCCGCACGGCGAGCTGAAACCTGAGATGTTCGGCGACGTCCGCCTCATGGCCCAGGGTCGCAAGGGGCTCATCGTGCCCCTGGATGCGGTGCTGGATGCGGGCACCACCAAGGTGGTGTTCGTGTCGCTGGGAGAGGGCCGGTTCGAGCCCCGCGCCGTCAGCACCGGCACCGGGCTGGGCGAGAAGGTCGAGATCCGCTCCGGCCTCCGGGCTGGTGAGGAAGTGGTCGTGCGTGCCAACTTCCTGGTGGATTCTGAATCCCGCCTGAAGGCGGCCCTGGCCCATCTGAGCCGGCAGGCCGGGCCTTCCACACCCACTCCTGCCCCTGCGGGCGAGCATCGGCATTGAGGGGGCGACCATGAGCGGACACGCCAGCTACGACCCCGAACACCCGACGATTCTCCAGCGCATCATCCGCTTCTCGGCGGAGAACCGCTGGTTGGTGATGGCCGCCTCGGCGGTGCTCATCGCCCTGTCCTTCTGGACCATGCGCCACATCCCCATGGACGCCCTACCGGATCTCAGCGACACCCAGGTGATCGTCTACACCAAGTGGGACCGCAGCCCGGACATCGTGGAAGACCAGGTGACCTACCCCATCGTCACCGCCCTGCTGGGCGCGCCGAAGGTGAAGGCCGTCCGCGCCCTTTCGGATTTCGGTTTCTCGTACGTGTACGTGATCTACGAGGACGGCACCGACATCTACTGGGCGCGGTCCCGCACCCTCGAGTACCTCAGCAAGATCACCACCAGCCTGCCTCCGGGCGTGCAGCCTTCGCTGGGCCCCGATGCCACCTCCGTGGGTTGGGTGTACCAGTACGCCCTGGCGGATCGCAGCGGCAAGCGCAGCACCGATGAGTTGCGATCCCTCCAGGACTGGTTCCTCCGCTTCGGCCTCCAGAGCACGCCCGGCGTGTCCGAAGTGGCCACGGTTGGGGGGCAGGCCCGGCAGTTCCAGGTGCAGGTGGATCCGCACAAGCTGGCCGCCTATCGGATTCCCATCGAATCGGTGATCGGCGCCGTAAAGTCCGCCAACTCAGAGGTGGGCGGGCGCCTGGTCGAATACGGGGGCCGAGAATACATGGTTCGCGGCCGTGGCTACGTGAAAACCACCAAGGATCTCGAACAAGCGGTCCTGCGCGCGGAGAATGGCACCCCGGTGCGCATCGGCGAGGTGGCCACCGTCACCCTGGGGCCGGAGATGCGCCGGGGTCTCGCGGACCTGGATGGCCAGGGCGATGCCGTGGGCGGCATCGTCATCATGCGCCAGGGCGAGAACGCCCTGAACGTCATCGACGCCGTCAAAACCAGGATCAAGGAGCTGAAGCAGGGCCTGCCCGAAGGGGTGGAGGTGGTGACGGTCTACGACCGCTCCGAGCTGATCCACAACGCCATCAAGACGGTGAAGCACAAGCTCATCGAGGAGATGATCGTCGTCTCCATCATCATCCTCATCTTCCTTTGGCACATCCCATCGGCCATCGTGCCCATCGTTACCATCCCCGTCAGTGTGGCGCTGGCGTTCCTGCCGATGTTCGGCGTGGGGCAGAACGCCAACCTGATGAGCCTGGCGGGCATCGCCATCTCCATCGGCGTGCTGGTGGACGGAGCCATCGTCGAAGTGGAGAACGCCTACAAGAAAATCGAGAAGTGGATTGAGGCCGGCAAGCCCGGGAGCTTCTATCAGGTGCGCCTGGAGGCCCTCATGGAAGTGGGACCCTCGGTCTTCTTCTCGCTGCTGGTGGTGGCGGTGAGCTTCCTGCCCATCTTCACGCTGATGGATCAGGAAGGGCGCCTTTTCAAGCCGCTGGCCTTCTCCAAGAACTTCGCCATGGCCATCGCGGCCCTGCTGGCGCTCACCCTCGACCCGGCCATGCGCAT
Organism: Geothrix sp. PMB-07; assembly: GCF_030758935.1. Lineage (NCBI taxonomy): Bacteria > Pseudomonadati > Acidobacteriota > Holophagae > Holophagales > Holophagaceae > Geothrix > Geothrix sp. PMB-07. The sequence continues at coordinate 2,800,975 of NZ_CP132333.1, read as the reverse complement.
GCTCTTCGCCCGGGTGGAGCCCTTCAGCTTCAAGCCCCGCTGGCTGGCCTGGACGGCGACCCAGATGGTCGTCGGCAAGTACTACGCCGAAGAAAAGCACCCCATCAGCGTCTTCCTTCACCGCATCTACGAAGGCCCCTGCCGCTTCGTGGTAAAGCACGCCAAGGCGACCATCGCCGTGGCGGTGCTGCTGGTGGCTGCCACCATCCCGGCCTTCCTGAGTCTGGGCAGCGAGTTCATGCCTCCTCTCAATGAAGGCACGCTGCTCTACATGCCCTCGACATTGCCGGGCCTCAGCCAGACCGAGGCCCAGCGCATCCTCCAGGTGCAGGATCGGCTCATCCGCACCGTGCCCGAAGTGGACCGCGTGTTCGGCAAGGCAGGCCGGGCCGACACCTCCACGGACCCGGCGCCCTTCTCCATGATGGAGACGGTGATCAACCTGAAGCCCGAGGACCAGTGGCGGGAGAAGCCCCGCTGGTACAGCTCCTGGGCGCCGGACTTCCTCAAGGCGGTGCTCCGGCCCATCTGGCGCGATCGCATCACCCAGGAGGAGATCGTCGCCGAGCTGGACCGCGTGGTGAAACTCCCGGCCATTCCCAATGCCTGGACCATGCCCATCAAGGCGCGGCTGGACATGCTCAGCACGGGCATTCGCACGCCCGTGGGCCTCAAGATCAATGGCGCCGACCTGGAGGTCATCCAGCAGGTGTCCATCGAGGCTGAGCGCATCCTCCAGGGCGTGCCGGGCACCCGCAGTGCCTTCGCGGAGCGCACCGCCCAGGGCTACTTCCTGGATTTCGTCCTGAAGCGCGATCAGCTAGCCCGCTACGGCCTCAGTGTGGAGCAGGCCAACATGCTGGTGATGACCGCCATCGGCGGCGACAACCAGAGCACGGTCTACGCGGGGCGGGAGCGGTATCCCATCAACGTGCGCTATGCCCGGGACTACCGGGAGGATCCCGAAGCCCTGAAGCGGGTGCTGATCCCCGCGCCGGGCGGGGCCATGATCCCCATGGAAGAGATCGCCGACCTGAAGTGGGCCAACGGCCCGGCCATGATCCGCGACGAGAACGGCCAGATGAATGGCTACGTACTGGTGGACTTCGACACCTCGAAGATCGACGTGGGCTCCTACGTGCATCACGCCAAGGCCGCGGTGGAACGGGAACTGAAGCTGCCCGCAGGCTACAGCCTCACCTGGTCGGGGCAGTACGAAAACATGATCCGGGTGAAGGAGCGCCTCAAGCTCATCCTGCCCATCACCCTGGTGCTGATCTTCGGCCTGCTCTATGCCAATACCAAGAGCGCCTTCAAAGCCTCCATCGTCATGCTGGCGGTGCCCTTCAGCGCCATCGGCGCCTTCTGGTTCCTCTGGACGCTGGGTTACAACATGAGCATCGCCGTGTGGGTGGGCCTCATCGCCCTCATGGGTCTGGATGCCGAGACCGGCGTGTTCATGCTGCTTTTCCTGGATCTCAGCTACGAAGAGGCCCAGCGGGAGGGGCGCCTGAAGACGTCCGATGACCTGGTGGAAGCCATCATCCACGGTGCTGTAAAGCGCGTGCGGCCCAAGGCCATGACCGTGTTCGCGGCCTTCATGGGCCTGCTGCCCATCATGTGGAGCACGGGCACCGGCGCCGACGTGATGAAGCGCATCGCCGCCCCCATGGTGGGCGGCTTGGCCACCAGCTTCCTTCTGGAGCTGCTCGTCTACCCGGCCATCTACTACCTCTGGAAAAAACGTTCCCTTAACCCCGCTCCGGTTCCTGTCGAAGCCTGAGCTCAACCGCCCCACTGAAAGGAGCTCCCATGCTCGCACCCCTCCTCGCCCTCTCCCTTCTGGCTGCACCCGGCGCCAAACCCGCTCCAGCCACCAACACGGCCTGTCCCGTGCTCGGCGGCAAGGTGACCGAAAAATCTAAGACGGTCACGGTGCGCGGCCACGAGTACCGCATCTGCTGCGCGGGCTGTGACGCCAAGCTGCTGAAGGACCCGGACAAATTCCTGGAGAAGGATGGCACACCCAAGAACGCCAAGAAGTAGGCAACGGACCCAGCCGCCCTGCGTCAAGTTGTCGCAGGGCGGTCCGCTACACTGGTTCCAGCCCACCCGGAGGATCCATGCTGCACGCCGCCCTGTTCACCCTCGCCGTCCTGGCCGCGCCCGCGGATCAGGCGAAGCCCGCCACCAATGTGAAGGATCCCGTCTGCAAGATGGATGTGACTGCCAAATCCGCCACTGTGGTGGTGCGGGGCCAGTCCTATCGCGTGTGCAACAAGCACTGCGGCGAGGCTCTGCAGAAGGATCCGGACAAGTTCCTGGAGAAGGATGGCAGCGTGAAGGCTGAAAAGAAGAAGTAGGTCCTTCAGTCGGCCCAAAGGAAAAGCGCCCAGTGACGGGCGCTTTTCCTTGCCGGGTTCAGCTGTTTCAGTCCGCCACCGCGAAGACCACGCGGTCGTTGCGCAGGCGCTCGGGATCCAGGATGCGCACCTTGGCGCTGGTGCGATCTTCCGAGAGGGTCACTGTGTAGTGGCGGTCCTTTTCCAGAGAGCCCGGAATGACGCTCACCTTGCTGAGGGTCTTCAGGCCCAGGTCCGCGGCCTTGATGGTGAGCTCGGGGCTGGGGCCATCCAGGGCCAGATCCTTGTCGAATTTGGCGGCCAGGGCCTTGGGTCCCATGCGGTCCTTGGCGAAGACGGGCACCACGATGACGCCATCCTCTTCCAGCTGCTTCCGCCGCCCCACCAGGTAGTGCATGGCGTTGAGCTTCGCCTTCTGGGACTGGCTGAGGGTGGACAGTTCGTTGACCTGGGAGAGCAGCGACGTCTTTTCAGATTGCAGGGTGTCCACTTCCTCCTGCACCTTCTGGCGCTGGGCCACCAGGCTCTGCACCTCGTCGGCCAGACCGTGGGCGATGAGCATGGTGTCGTCGTAGTCCCGCTGGAGGGCGGCGCGCTGGCTGCGCACATACTCCGAGGGGCCGATGGTGGCCTTGCCCTGGGTGACGGTGGTGAGGTACACGCCGTCCACGTACTGCTGGTAGACCTGCCAGCCGGGCTGCAGCTCTTCCATGAGGTTGGCGCGGGCCGCCAGGGTTTTGGCCTTCTCTTCGGAAAGGCCCTTGCTCTTGAGGAAGCGCACGGCCATGGCGAAGTGATTGTCCTTGTCGCCGGCGATCTGGGGCTTTGGCAGGTCGGCCCGCAGCTTGGCGGCCTTGGCGGTGAGATCGGCGATCTGCTTGTCCCGGTCGAGAATCTCCTGCAGCAGGGAGGCCACGCCGTTGTTCTTCTCATCCTTGACGCGCTTCTCCAGCAGGGCGCGTTGGGCCTCGGTCAGCTGCACGTTGTCGGGATTGGGCTGCAAACCGGCCTTGGCCAGGGCCTGGCTCTGGGCCTTGGTGGCTTCCTGAGCCTTGCCGGTGGCGCTTTCGGCCTCGGCCACTTTCTTGGTGAGGTCCTTGGATTCGGCTTCGGCGCTGGATTTGTGATCACAGCCCAGGGTTAGGGCCAATGAGAGGCCCAGGGGCAACAGGGCCAGCGTGGCGCCAAGGGTGAGGGGACGCAGGAATCTCATGGACAGCTCCTGGTAAGGCGCGGGCCTTGCGGCCCAGGGATGAAGGCGTGGGGAAGCGGTAACAGTCTAGCCGGGTGCCCAGTCTAGTCGTGCGTTTGATTGGCGCCGGTGCGCTTTAACAGATCCAGCCAGGCCTTGAGGACAAAGGCCGTGGCGCCCCACAGGGGGGCCTGCGGCAGTTCCAGCCGGGGCACCTCCAGGGCGAGGCCCCGGCGCTCCAGGAATTCCGTGGTCCAGGGGGCGTCCATCAGGGGCGCCAGGGGCAGCAGGAGCACCTGTTCCAGTTCCCGGTCCAGCCGGAAGCGGGGTTCGGGGGCCTCCCAGCGGAAGAAAACCGGGGTGAACCGGACGCGGGCCTTGGCCACGCCATCCGGGAAGCAGCCCAGCTCCCAGAGGCCGTCGGACACGCCGATTTCCTCGGCCACCTCCCGGCGGGCCGTGGCGGGCAGATCCCGGTCCCGGGGCTCCACCATGCCGCCGGGCAGGGCCAGCTCGCCGGGATGGTGGGGGGCGCCGAAACCCCGCTGCACCAGCACGATCTTTTTTGCACCTTCGGCATCGCCCCAAAGGAGGACGCCCACGGCGGCCCGGCGGGGATCGTCGGGTATGCGGGCGCTGATCTTGTGGGGACTGGGGCCCAGCTGGGCCCGGCGCAGGCTTTCGGCGATGCGCGCCCAGGGCACCACCGGGGTTTCCTCCGGGGGGCGCCAGACACTCATGGAAAGGCCTGTCCCAAGGCCAAGTGCAGCGCGAACCAAGACCTGTCGAAGTCCAAGCAGGCGGTCCTCCGCGTGCTCTTCTCCGTGGTCTCCGTGCCTCCGTGGTGCATCGTTACTTCACCTTCCCGAAGACCGATCCCTTCACCCGCTCCACGGTGTAAACGCCGCGGATGCGGCGGAGGCTGGCCATGAGTTCCACCAGGTGGGCGCGGTCCCGCACCCGCAGGGCGATGTGGAAGAGGCCCGCGCCTTCCTCCGTGGCCGAGCCGTGAAAGCGCTGCACATTGATGCCCACGCGCTGGATGCCTTCGGAGATGGCGGCGACCATGCCCGGGCGATCTTCGGTGGTGAGGGCGATCTCGGTGTCGTAGAGTTCGGTGCCGTGCTTGCCCCAGGCCACGTTCACGCGGCGTTCCGGGTGCAGGGTGGCGGTGTTGAGCTGGGGGCAGTCCGCGCGGTGGATGGCCGTGCCCCGGGTGCGGGTGATGTAGCCCACCACTTCGTCGCCCCAGATGGGTTTGCAGCAGGCCGCCAGCGCGTAGAGGATGCCCGTGGTGTCGCCCACCACCACGGAATCCAGCAGATTCGAGGTGTTGGCTTTCGGTTTGGCCCGCTCGGGTTCGGGCACCAGGGGCTCGATGAGCTTGTGCACCGTGAGGCGGCCAAAGCCCAGAGCGGCATAGGCTGCTTCCCAGTTGGCCAGCTTCAGTTCGGCGATCCGTGCCTCCAGTTTGGCCTGGGCCTCGGGTTCATCCAGCCGCACGCCCATGCTGCGGGCCTCGCGCTCGAGGCGCTCCTTGCCCTGGACGATGGCGTGGGCCCGCTCTTCTTCGCGGATGAAGGCCTGGATGCGGCTCTTGGCGCCCGCGGACTTGACGAAGCCCAGCCAGTCGCGGCTGGGCTTGTGGTCGGGCCGCGTGAGGATCTCCACGCGGTCGCCGTTCTGCAGCGTGTGCTTGAGGGGCACGATGCGGCCATTCACCTTGGCACCCACGCAGCGGTGGCCCACCTGGGTGTGGATGGCGTAGGCGAAATCCACCGGCGTGCTGTTCTCCACCAGGCTGCGCAAATCCCCTTTGGGCGTGAACACCTGGATGCGGTTGAAGGTCAGCTCACCGCGGAGGTTGGCCACGAGGTCGCGGCTGTCCTGGGCGTCCTGGTGCAGCTCCACCATGCGGCGGAGGAAGGAGACCTGGTTGATCTCGGAGCGGTTGGCGATGCGGCCATCTTTGTAGGTCCAGTGGCTGGCGATGCCGGCCTCGGCGTGCACGTGCATCTCTTCGGTGCGGATCTGCACCTCGAAGAGGTCGCCCGAGCCCATGAGCACGGTGGTGTGAATGCTCTGGTAGCCGTTCTCCTTGGGCAGGCTGATGTAGTCCTTGAACTTGCCGGGCACGGGCTTGAACAGGCCGTGCACCAAGCCCAGGGCCGTGTAACAGCTGGCGCGATCGGGGCAGATGATGCGGTAGGCCAGCCAGTCGTGGATGTCCTCGAAGCCCTTGGCCTGAGTGCCCATCTTCTTCCAGATACCATAGAGATGCTTGATGCGGCCGTAGACGTGGGCGGCGATGCCCTGCTGGCGCAGGATGGCCTGCATGGAGCCGTGGATCTCCTGGATGGTGCCTGAGAGCTTCGCCCGCTTCGCCTCCACGGCATTGCGCAGGCTTTCGTACTGATTGGGCTCGAGCTGACGGAAGGCCAGGTCCTCCAGCTCGAGGCGCACCACGCCCATACCCAGGCGGTTGGCCAGGGGCGCGTAGAGCTCCAGCGTTTCGCGGGAGATGCGGCGGCGCTTCTCCTCTTCCATGACGCCCAGGGTCTTCATGTTGTGCAGCCGGTCCGCCAGTTTCACCAGCAGCACCCGCACATCCTTGCCCATGGCCACCAGCAGCTTGCGGACGTTCTCGGCATTCAGCAGGTGCTTGTCCGTGAAGGCCAGCTTGCTCATCTTGGTGAGGCCATCCACGATCTCGGCGATCTCCTCGCCGAACTGGGCCTTCACCTGGGGCAGGGTCATCAGGGTGTCTTCCACCACGTCGTGCAGCATGGCGCAGGCCACGCTCACGGCATCCAGGCGCCAGTCGGCCAGGCTCTGGGCCACCGAAAGGGGATGGAAGAAGTAGGGCTCACCGCTCTTGCGGATCTGGGTGGCGTGCATGTCCCGGCCCACGGTGAAGGCCCGGTGCAGCAGCGCGATATCCCCATTCGGGTGGTGCTGGAGGAAGGCCGCTTTCACCCGCTCGAAGGCGCCCTCGAGGGTCAGGCAACCGTCGCCATCGCAGGCAGACCCTTCCCCCTCGCGGAGGATCGGTTCCGGGGCTTTCCCAGACACGGCCATGTGTGAGTGTCGCGCAGGCCAACCCCGGATGCCAGACGGAAATACGGGAGCCACAGAAGATGCTGGGGATGGAAATGCAGGGTGATCGAGCTTGAACACCGATGAACACCGATAAAAGCTGAAAAACACCGATAACGCCCAGCTGTGTTTTTCCGGTGTTCATCATTCAGTTCTCGGGATTCATCGGTGTTTCCGATTTTGCTTTTCAGGTCGGATTCATCGGACACTCGGTGGATGTCGCGCCGCTCTGCCCCCATGGATGGCCCCAGCTTCAAGGGGTGGACCCGCCCTGGCCCGGTGCCGCCCGGTGGGGTGGACCTGGAGGAGGGCGAAACCCTGGACGGTCTCTGCGGCCACTGGCGCATCTTCCAGCTGGCGAAGGGCAACCGCTTCAGTGTGGATGATCTGGTGACGGCTTGGTACGGCACCACCTGGTGCCCCCGGGCAGGCCGCATCGCCGACCTGGGCTCGGGCATCGGCAGCGTGGCCCTGCTGTCCGCCTGGCGCTGCCCGGGAGCCGTGGTGCATACCGTGGAGGCCCAGGAGCAGAGCCTGCGCCTGGCTCAGAAGAGCATCCGCTACAACGGCCAGGACCACCGGATGTTCCCCCGTCTCGGCGATCTCAGGGACGAGGCCCTCTTCGCCGGGGAGGCCCCGTTCGACCTGGTGACGGGCACACCACCCTACTGGCCCGAGGGCGACCGTCTGCCCGCGGCCCATGCGCAGTCGGTGCCGGCGCGGCTGGAGGTGCGCGGCAGCATCGCGGATTACGCCCGGGCGGCGGCCCGCCTGCTGGCACCCGGCGGCCTCTTCGCCTGTGTGTTTCCCAACGACCAGCGGGAGCGGGCCCTGGCGGCCCTGCGGGAGGCGGGCCTGCTCTGCCTCCACCGCCGGGAGATCATCTTCAAGGATGGCGAGCCCTACGGTTTGGATGTCTTCGCCGCCGGTCGTCGGCAGGACTATCCGGAAGATTTTGAAACGCGCGCCGAATGCCCCGAGGCCGAAACGCCCATCCTCATTCGCCGCGCGGATGGGAGTGTGGACCCGGGCATCGCCCGTGTGCGCCTTGCCCTGGGCTTCCCGCCTGGCCTTTAATGGTCAATGCTGGGGTGCCTGGCCGGTTCTGCCGATAGCGGCGGGGAAGGTTGGGGGAGGGTGGTTCCATGGATCGAGGCAGTTTCCTGGGTGTCTTGCTGGGCTTCGCGCTGCTGGCGGTGGCCATCGGGCTGGGACCCAATCCGCGCATCTTCTTTCATCCGGCCAGCACCGTGGTGGTGGTGGGCGGCGTCATCGCCGCGACCATGATCCGTTTCACGCTCGAGCACGTGAGTTACGCCTTCACCATCGCCAGCCGCGCCTTCTTCACCCGGGCGCCGGGCACCCAGGCCCTCGTATCCCAGATCGTGGGCCTGTCCCAACGGGCGCGCCGTGAAGGCCTTCTGAACATGGAGAAGGCCATGGATGTGGAGGGTTTCCTGTCCAAGGGGCTGCGCATGGTGGTGGACCAGGCAAGCCGCGAGCACATCCACGGCGTGCTGGCGGCGGAGCTGCGGGCCACCCAGGAGCGGCACCTGCAGGGCCAGGAGATCTTCCGGTTCATCGCGCTCAGCGCGCCCTCGTTCGGCATGGTGGGAACCCTCATCGGCATGGTGCAGCTCTTCGCCAGCCTCAAGGATCCGTCCAGCGTGGGCGGCGCCATGGCCCTGTGCCTGCTGTCCACGCTCTATGGCGCGGTCATCGCCTACCTGCTGGCCATCCCCATTGCCGGGAAACTGGAGCTGCGCAGCAAGGAGGAACTGCAGCTCAAGCACATCATGATGGAGGGCATCCTGGGCATTCAGGCGGAAATGCACCCGATGGCCCTGGAGGCCCAGCTGAACGCCTTCCTCGCGCCCAAGGAGCGGGGCCAGGACCGCCGCCGTGGTTAACATCACGCCTGTTCGTTTCGCCCGGCGCAAAGCGGATCTTGAATCGCTGTGGCTGGTCACCTTCGCGGACCTGATGGTGCAGCTCATGGCCTTCTTCGCGCTGCTCTACTCGTTTTCCGTCTCGGACCAGACCAAACTCCAGCAGGCCCTGACCTCCATTCAGAAGGCGCTGGGCGTGAAGGGTCAGATGGCGGTCGTGGGCGACGGCATCCTCCCGGGCTCCCAGGGCCTCGATCCTGCCAAGGCCGAGGATCTTGAGAAGCAGCTCAGCACGGCGCTGGTGAGCGAGGGACCCGATGTGGGCTCCCGCCTGCGCATCGTTTCCTTCCGGGGCTCGCTCATCTTTGAGGAAGGCAGTGCCACGCTGACCACGGGGAGTGATGTCCTGCTCACCCGCCTGTCGGAACTGGCCCTGCGCTACCAGGGTTTCACCCTCGTGTGCGAAGGCCATGCCGCCCAAGGGGAGAAGGGCCGGGGCATGGACGCCCTGGAACTCAGCTCCCAACGGGCCATGGCGGCCCAGCGCTACCTGATTGGCATCGGCCTGAGCCCGGCGCGCCTCACTTCTGAAGCCCGTGGTGACAGCCAGCCCGAAGGGGACGGCGCCAGCCCCGAGGGCCGGGCCCTGGAGCGGCGCGTGACCTTCCGGTTCCAGAGGGTGGCTGAACGCTGACCTCTGGAACCGGAAGTTGGTGTCTGTGTCGGCTAGAAACGCATCCCGAGATCCACGACCAGCGTGCGACCGGGCATGGGGACATCGGGCACCCCGTGTTTGGGGAGTTTGTATCGCTTGTCGGTGAGGTTGCGAACCTGCAGCGTGAGACTGAGGCCCTGGGTGTGGGGCATTCCGAACCGGGCGTCCAGCGTGGTGAAGCCCTCCACCCGCGGCTTGGCGGGATCGGCCTGGGTCCAGTCCTTGACCCAATGCGCCATGAGCGTGGCCTGCAGGGGGACGCCCCACTCGAACTGGCGGTTGAGGATGAAATTGGCCTTCTGGGTGGGCACGTCTTCTACCTCGCCGCCGGTGGGCGTTTCCGCTTTGGCCACGCTGTAGTTGAACCAGGAGGCCCATGAACCCGCGGTGGCCTGAAGTTCCAACTCCACGCCCTTCGCCTTGGTGGTGCCGTTGCTGTTCTGGAACACGTTCACACCGCTCACACTGGCCCCGTCCAGGGCATCGGTGGTCTTGTTGGAGAAATAGGCCAGGGTGCCTCCCCACCCGCTGCGGTGGTAGGCCACGGCCACTTCATCGGTGGCGAACTGTTCGGCGCTCAGGCTGGGCAGGTTCAGGCCTGAGTGCGCCGCAGAGGATTCCTTGTTGAGTTCCACTTCCTTGATGCCCGGGGCCCGCAGGGCGGAGCCGTGGAGCACCTTGACCACCCAGTTCTCGTCGAGCTTCTGGACCAGGCCCAGCCGCGGCGACAGCTGGTGGTAGGTGTTGCCCGGGGCGGATCCGTTGTCGCTCCGCACGCCCAGCACCATGTTCAGGCCGGCGAGCACGTCGAAGCCGATGCGCCCCTGGAGGTAGGCCGAGGTGGTCGTATAGTCGCCGGTCTTGGGCAGATCCCCGCCGGGGTAAGGCAGGCCGGGGTCCGCGCTGACATCGTAACTGGACGAATAGTGCAGGCCCCGCTGCCAGCGGGTGTCGCGGTTGACGCCGCCGATCACGTCGACCCGGTCTGAGGCCTTCCAGCGCAGTTCGGCCAGGGCGGCCACATCCGCGATGCGGACATCGTAGATGTTGAGGGGCCTTCCAGTGCCGTTGTAGGTGGTGTAGTCCGTGCTGCCGAACGGCGAATCAACGCCCTTCTCCTGGCTTTCGTTGAATTTGAGGTAGCTGGAGAAGTGCAGGCGGTCATTGATCGCCGTGTCGTATTTCACGTAGGGGATCAGCGTGCTCCACGTGAGGTCGTTCAGGGGAGAGGTGAAGGCCGCTTCATTCCAGTACTCGCCGAGACCTCCGCGTTTGTACTGGTAGATCACACCCAATCCCAGCCCCTCCAGGGGGCCTGCGGTCAGTTTGTGCGAGGCGTACATGAAGAGGCTGGTGTGGCCGTCGCGGAACAGGTTGTTGGGCGAGTTCACCGTGCCCACGTAGTCGAGGCTGTCCTGCTTGTGGCTCGCGCTCACGCTCAGGTGGCTGTCGCTTTGCGGCCGGGAGGCCGTGAAGGTGGAGTTGAACTGGCGGCTGGCCCCATCGTCGCCCAGAGCGAACATGGATTCCGCGCGGGTGCCGCCTTCCCGGCTGGCCTTGGGCTGGATGTTGATCACGCCGTAGAAGGCGCCGACTCCGTAGAGGGCCGAGGCGGGGCCCCGCAGGAACTCGACTCGGTCGGCGAAGAACAAGGGCAGCTGGTCATCGATGGGCACCTTGTAGGCCCGCGCATGCTCCACGGGGATGCCGTCGATCATCATGAAATGCTTGTTGTTGTTGAAGCTTCCCGCCTTCTGTCCACGGGTTTCCAGCACCTGCTCGCCGTAGATCCTGTAGCTGCTGTAGCCCGGCGTGAGGTTGGCGAGGTCGGCAAGGGTCCACGCGCCCAGCATGTCCAGCTGCTTGGCCTGGTAGGCGGTGATGAGCCCTGGTGCATCAGACACAGATTCGGCGCTCTTGGAGGCGACGACCACCTTGGCGTTGAGCAAGGCCAGCAATTCATCTTCGATGGAAAGCGGCTTTTCCTGGGCCCACCCTATCGTTGGAAGGGCCAACAGAACGGTGAGGTACGGGAGGGTTCTTTTTCTCATATTCGATCCCCTTAGTGGTGGTTGGGTTGTTAAAGCCCTTTTCGGGGACGCTGATTGTTCGATAAATTTCATATGCAAGGCTAATTAAGCCCTGCAAAAAACACCTTGAATCGAAAACTGTAATAAATGAGTTTGAATCTCTAAATCGGTGAATGACACCTGATTCCCGGGATGCGGATGGTCTCGCTGAGACCAGCTGCCCCCCGGCTCAGAGAGGAATCGATGTGATCCGTCGCGGTGCCAGGCTTAAGAGCTGGCACTGGATGTCGTAGAGGATCCCGTAGGGACGCGATGTGATCCGAATGGGCCTGCTCTTCCGCACGGGGTGCCTTGTCTTGGCCCTGGTTCCATCCTGTCTTTCCGGCGGGCTTGAGAACCTCATGCGTCCCGCCCATCAGGTGTATTCCATCAAGGACGGGCTGCCCCAGAACACCATCCACGCCTCGGCGGTGGAGCCAGCCACGGGGCGCCTGTGGGTGGCCACGCAGGATGGCCTGGCCCACTTCAATGGCCAGCAGTGGCACCCGATCTCTCTGCCCAACCGGCAGGTGGCGAACTACGTGCGGACCCTGGCCTTCGATGGCAGTGGCGCGCTGTGGGCTGGCACCAACGGCGATGGGTTGTTCCGCTTCCAGAACCAGCGCTGGGAGTCGTTCCTGGGGGCAGGACGGCTGCCGGTGGAGCGGGTGAACCAGGTCCTTGCCAGCGCCGGCGAGGAGGGCGTCTGGATCGGCACCCATGGGAGGGGGCTCTGGCGCTACCAGGAAGGACAGTTCTCTCCGGTGGCCACGCCTGAAGGCGCGGGGGGCGGCATTGTCTGGGCCCTGCTTCATGGGCGTTGGCAAGGCCGGCCCCGTTTGTGGGTCGGGATGGAAGGTGCCCTCGTCTACCTCGAGGAGGGGCGCTGGCACGCGCAAAGCCTTCCACCCGCGTTGAAGGGAGTGTCGGTCAACAGCCTGTGGGTGGAGCCCAATGAACGCCGCCTTTGGATTGGCAGCTGGGGCAAGGGCGTCTGGCGACTGGAGGAGGGCCGCTGGACGGCCTTGGGCCGCGCCCAGGGCCTGATGGACGGCCAGGTCACGTCGCTCGTGGCCACGGCCGGACGGGACCGGGGCGAATGGACGCTCTGGGCGGGCACCTTCAGTGGGTTGATGCGATGGGATGGGCAGGCCTGGCAACCGGTGGGGCGGCGGGGCGAGGTGTTTCAGCGTCCCATCTACAGCCTGTTGAGCACGCGCTGGAACGCGGGCGCCGAATCCCTCTGGGTAGGCACTCGGGGGGGAGGCCTGGCCCGTCTGGACCTGGGCCGCTGGCAGACCCTGGATGGCGCTTCGGGGCTGCCCTCCAATGAAATCCGGGCCATCGTGGCCACCCTTGCCAAGGGGCGAGATCCGGACATCTGGGTGGGGGCGGAGCGGGGAGGCCTGCTGCACCTTCAGCCTTCGGGGCTGACGGAGCATCCCTTGCCTGGGGGCGCTCAGGGCATTCACAGCTTGCTGCCGGTGGCGGATTCTGAGGGCACGGCCATCTGGGTGGGCACCCGCGTGGATGGCGTTTTCCGCTGGCACAGAGACCGGTGGGAGCGGGTGCCTTTGCAGGGGCTGCCCGCGGTGGACGTCCTTGCGCTTGCCCAGGTGGAATGGGAACCGGGCCAGTTCAGGGTGTTCGCGGGCACCACCAAGGGCCTGTTCTGGTTCGATGCCGGTGTCTGGCGACCGGTTGGAGGCCCGCTTCTGGCCGGGGCCTTCATCCAATGCCTGCATGTGTCATCCGGCCGTCCCGGGGCCTTGTGGGTGGGGACGCGGGCCCTGGGCCTGGTGCGACTGGATGCCAAGGGCAAGGCCCAGTTCGGGCTGGCCCAGGGGCTTCCCAACCCCTGGGTGCGGGACGTGGCCATCCGCCAAGCCGCAGGCATCCGGGAGGTCTGGATCGCCACCGCCGGCGGCCTTGCCATCCTGGATGAGAACACGGGCCGCATCCAGACCGCGGATGCATTGCAGGTGCTGGACAGCACCTCGGGAAGGGCCGAGCGTTTCGACAGCCTGGCCATCGGCGGTCTACCCAGCCAGGTGGTCAACCAGATTGAATTCGACGGCCAGGGGCGCGGTTACCTCATGACCACCCGGGGCATGGTCCGCCTCGAGCTCCGGGGAGATGGCACTTGGCTGCGCGACACCTACACCGAGGAGGATGGCCTGCCCGAGGGGGAGGGCGTTCCCGGCGCGGCCTGCCTGGATCCGCTGGGGCGCATGTGGATTGGCACCACCGCCGGATTGGCGGTGCTGGATGCCACCCGGGAACTCCGGGATCAATCCTCCAAGCGCCTGCTGCTGGAAACGGTGCATGGCGGCGGGAAACCCGTCTCTGCGGCGCCCAATCAATCTTTTTCTCACCTGTTCCGGGACTGGTCCTTCGAGGCCGCCCTGGTGGGCTTCACGCGCAATGACCGCGTGAGATACCGCTTCCAGCTGGAGGGCTACGAAGAGGTGCCTGGGCCCTGGACCGCAGAGCGGAGGCGGATCTACACAAACCTTGATCCGGGCCGCTACCGACTTCACATCTGGGCGGTGGATGGCTGGGGGAATGCCAGTGTGCCCCTGGCCTGGGAGTTCGTCGTACAGCCCGCGCCCTGGGCCACGTGGTGGGCGCGCGTCCTTGAATTGCTTGCGGCCGCGGGGGCCATCCTGGGCATCATCCGCTGGCGGCTGCGGCTCCTGCGCGTGCACAACCGGGAGCTGGAAAGGGCCGTGGAAAACCGCACCCGCGAACTCGCAGACGCCCGCGATGCGGCCATCACCGCCAACCGCCACAAATCCGATTTCCTGGCGGTCATGAGCCACGAGGTGAGGACGCCCCTCAATGGCATCCTGGGCATGTCCGATCTCCTGGAGGACACGCCGCTCGATCCGGTGCAGCGCGAGTATGTGGAGGCGATCCGCATCTCGAACCACCACCTGTCGTCGCTCATCAACGATGTGCTGGATCTCTCCAAGATCGAAGCCGATCACCTGGAGCTGGAGGCGGTGCCCTTCGATCTGGTGCGGGAGATCGAGGAGGTGGTCTCGCCGGTGGCTTCCGTGGCCCGGGGCAAGGGCGTGGAGTTCGTCTGCGACTTGCCGGGAAACCTTCCGGCCCAGCTGCGAGGGGATCCCACGCGCCTGCGCCAGGTGGTGCTCAACCTCCTGAACAACGCCGTGAAGTTCACGGCGAAAGGGCGGGTGGTGCTGCGCTGCGACATCATCGAAACATCGCCGCTGCGCCTGCGTTTCGACATCGAGGACACAGGCAGAGGCATTCCCGCCGAGGTGCAGGGCAAGCTCTTCGAGCCCTTCCAGCAGGCGGATGCTTCCACCAACCGCGAGTTCGGCGGCACGGGGCTGGGGCTGGCCATCTGCCGACGCCTGGTGGAGAAGATGGGCGGCACCATCGGCTTCTCGAGCCAGGAGGGGCAGGGCTCGACCTTCAGCCTTGAGCTGGCCTTCGAGCCCCTGGCGCCGCCGCCGATCATGCCCCCGGTCTCACCGGTACTGGTGTGCATGGCACCCTCCCGCAGCCGCGAGGCCCTGGTTCGGTTGCTGGGGGACTGGGCCGTGGTGACCGCCGTGGTGCCCTCCCCGGAGCACCTGGCCGCCGAGTTCAGCCGTCATGCGGGGGGCCGATCGCCAACCCTGCTGCTGGATGCCGAAGCCCTGGATGTAGAATCCGCCGCCATGGATGGGAGGCTTCCCGCAGAAAGCCGAGTCGGGATTCTTGCCGCCATGGACGCCCTGCCGCGGCTCGCGGCAGGGGCCGCGGCGGGGCAATTCCAGATCATCACCAACCCCTGGCGCCAGGAGGCCCTTCGCGATTTCATCCTGGGCGCTCGGGGACAGCGCTCCGACGAGACTCGGCCCAGTGGCGGTTTCGTGGGTCGCGTGCTGGTGGTTGATGACCATCCCATCAACCGCAAGGTCATGCACGCCATGCTGCAGAAAATGGGACTGGTGGCCCTGGAGGCTTCCAGTGGCCGGGAGGCCTTGAACTGCCTCGCCGCCGAAGCCGTGGACCTCGTTCTCATGGATTGCGAGATGCCGGGCATGGATGGATTTGAAACCACCCGGCGGCTGCGGGAGCACTCCCGGGTTCCCGTGGTGGCCCTCACGGCCCACGTGCTCGAGGGCACCCGCGAGAAGTGCCTGGCCGCGGGCATGGATGATTACCTCTCCAAGCCCATCAAGCAGGAAGCGCTGGGGCAGGCCCTGCGGCGCTGGCTGGGGTCTACTGGAACCTGACGTCCGACTGGGCCAGGGCATAGGCGAAGGTGGCCAGGGCCGCGGCATTGTGGGCCAGGTCGTCCTTGTCCACTTTGTCGAAGGTGTCGGCCTCGGTGTGATGGATGTCGAAGTAGTGGGAGGCGATGTGCTCCATGCCGATGCCCGTCACGCCTTCGCGCACCATGGGGCTTACGTCGGCGCCCGATCCGCCCAGGCGCAGGGCCACCTTGAAGGGCTCCAGCACCGCGCCCACCTGCTTGAGCGATTCCAGGGCCTTGGCCTTGGCTTCGGGCGTGGCCTTGCGCAGGTCCAGATCGAAGGCGGCCACCTTCTCGCTGCCGGAATCGCTTTCAATGGCGGCGATGATGTTCTTGAATTCGGCCCGGTGCGCGTCGCGGTAGGCCTGGCCGCCCTTGAGACCGTTCTCCTCGTTGGTCCAGAGCACCACGCGGATGGTGCGGCGGGGCTTGAGGCCCAGGGTCTGGATCAGGCGAATGGCCTCCACGGAGATGACGGTGCCAGCCCCGTCATCCTGGGCGCCCTGGCCCACATCCCAGCTGTCGAGGTGGCCGCTGAGGAGGATGACCTCTTCGGGCTTTTCGGTGCCGCGAATCTCGCCTACCACGTTGGCGGAGGGGGCGTCTGGCAGCGTTTTCGCGCCCAGCTCCAGCTTCATCTGGATGCGCTCACCGCGCTGCTGCATGCGCCGCATCTGGGTGGAGGCCTCGATGGTGACGCAGGCGGTGGGGATTTTCGGATAGGCGGGATCGTAGTCCATGGCCCCGGTGTGGGGCGTATCCAGGCTCACGGGGCCCACGGAGCGCACCAGGGCGGCCGCGGCGCCGTATTTCGCGGCCCTGGCGGCGCCATCGTGGCGGTAGGCCACGGTGTGGCCGTAACCCTTGTAGGGCACATCGAAGAGCACGATCTTGCCCTTCACGGCTTCGCCCAGCTTGTCCAGTTCCTCGAAGGAGCCGACCACCACCACGTCGGCCGTGAGACCGCCCTCGGGGGTTCCCACGCTGCCGCCCAGACCCAGAATGTGCAGGCGGTGCGGCGCGGGCAGGATGAGGTTGGCCGATTCATGGCCGCGCACCCAGTGGGGCACCATGACGGGCTCGGTGTGGACGTTCGTCAGCCCTGCTGCCTTCATGCGGCTTTGGGCCCAGGCGATGGCCTGATCCAGTTGGGGCGAACCGGACAGCCGGTGTCCAATGCGGTCGCAGAGCCAGGCCAGGTCTTCATAGGCGCCGTAGGTGCGGAAGGCCTCGGTCCGCAGTTTCTCCGAGGCGCTGCGGAGGGCCTCCTGCGGGGACTGGGCACCGAGGGAGGCGGCGGCGAGGAAACAGGCGAGAAGGCAGTGATGTGGGCGCATGCCTCATCTTACTGGGTAGGCCGGGAGCGTCACGGTTTTTTTGCCTGGGCCTCGATCTGGGCCTTCACGGATTTCATCAGCGCGTTGGGAATGGGCACGCTGAGGTTGTACTGCTGGATGCGCCAGCGGTCCTTTTCCAAAGTGAGCACCCCGCTGCCCCGGGAGGGGCCCAGGTTCGGCGTGTCGAGATCCTCGTCGAACCAGGCCGTGTGCCCGTCCTTGGAAAAGCTGATGGCGCGGCGCACGGCCTTGAAGCTCCAGGCCTTGCCCCGCTGGAAGATGGGATGGGCCCAGGTCTGGAAGGCGGCCTTGGGCCAGCGCTCCGTGGCGTCCGTGCCCAGGAAGACAGCGTTCTCCGCCAGATGCCCGAAATAGCGCCCTTCATCAGCCTGGGCCGCCGCGAGGTGCCAGTCATCCAGCAGGGCGGCCACGGCCTTTTCGGCCGGAGACTGGGCCTGGAGGGTCAGTGCAGCGCAGAGAAGCAAGGCGGTTTGCATCAGAGCTCCTGAGATGGATGGCCTGTTCAGGCTGCCATGGACCGTTCTCTGACGCACCTCATCTCAGGGCTTGTGTAAAAATGAACGTTCGTTCATTATAGATTCATGCGAACAAAGGACCCCCTCAAAGCCGAACAGATCCGGGCCCAGGCCCTGGAGATGCTGGCCCGCGAAGGTTTCCATGGGTTCTCCATGCAGAAGCTGGCCCGGGCGGCCAGCGTGTCGCCCGCCACCCTCTACATCCATTTCGAGGATCGCGAGGATCTGCTGCTTCAGCTCTACAAGGAACAGATGGCAGCCTTCGTTGCCGTGGTGCTGGAGGGCTTCGATCCCCAGGCCCCCTTCGCCGAGGGCTTGGCGGTGCAGTGGCGCAACCGCATCCGCTTCTGCCGAGAGCAGCCGCGCGCCTGGGCCTTCCTATCCCAGGTCATGCACTCGCCCTATCAGAAGGCCTTCTCGGGCCAGATCGAATCGACGCTGCATGACGCCATGCGTGACTTTATTCGCCACGCCATGACCCGGGGCGACCTCTGCAACCTGGGGGCCCAGGGACCGGCCGGGGACTTCCCCGTGGAAATCTTCTGGGCCCTGGCCTTCGCCCCGCTCTACGAGCTGCTGCGCATTGAAGCGGAAGCCTACGGACCGGGCGCTGCCCGCCGCAAGCGGCCCTTTGTGCTCGATGCCAAGCGGCTCGACCTGACCTTCACGCGCGTGCTGCGCAGCCTGCAACCCTGATCCCGTATCCATCCCTCGAGGCATTCATGTCGTTTTCATCTGGCGCCGCGGCGCCGCTGGCACTTACTCCGTATCAAAAGTGGGTGGTGGGCCTGCTGGCCGTCCTGCAGTTCACCATCATCCTGGATTTCATGATCCTCTCGCCGCTGGGGCCCATCCTCATGCCCGAGCTGGCCATCACGCCCCGGCAGTTCGGGCTGGTGGTGAGCGTCTACGCGTTCAGCGCCGGCATCTCCGGCATTCTTGCCGCCGGTTTCGCAGACAAGTTTGATCGCAAGCGTTTGCTGCTGGTGTTCTACGCCGGGTTCCTCTTCGGTACCTTCCTCTGCGGCATCGCGCCGAACTACCCATTTTTGATGGCGGCCCGGGTGGTCACCGGGCTGTTCGGGGGTGTCATCGGCTCCATCAGCTTCGCCATCGTCGCGGATCTGTTCCCCCTGGCGGTGCGGGGCCGGGTGATGGGAACCATCCAGAGTGCCTTCGCCGCGAGCATGGTGATGGGCATCCCCATCGGGCTCTTCCTGGCCAGCCGCTTCGGTTGGCACGGCCCCTTCCGGATGATCGTGGCCTTCGGCGCGGTCGTGGGCCTGGTGCTGGCCTGGAAGCTGCAGCCCATCACGGCTCACATGGAGGTGATCCGGGAGGGCCATCCCCTGATGCACCTCCTCAAGACCGCCACGAACCGCCGCTACCTGGTGGGCTTCACCGCCACGATGCTGGTGGCCACAGGGGGGTTCATGTTGCAGCCCTTCGCCAGCAATTTTGCGGTGCACAACCTGGGGGTGAGCCTGAAGCACCTCCCCGTGATGTACATGGCCAGCGGCGCCGTGGGCATGGTCGCGGGGCCCCTGCTGGGAAACCTGGCGGATCGCTTCGGCAAGTTCCGGCTGCTGACCCTCGCCACCCTGAGTGGCATGGCCATGGTGTGGTGGTGGACAGGGCTGGATCGCATTCCCTTCTGGCTGGCCATCGCCGGGAACTGCCTGCTGTTCGCCACCATCTCCGGTCGGCAGGTCGCCACCATGGCCCTGATTTCAGCCGTTCCCGAGGCCCGCGACCGCGGCGCCTACATGTCTGTGAGCGCCTCCATGCAGCAGTTTGCAGGGGCGGTGTCCTCATCCGTTTCCGGCCTGCTGGTGATCCAGAGTGGCTCCGGCCGCATCGAGAACTACCACCTGCTGGGCTGGGTGGTGATCGCCGCCATGGCCCTCACTTTGGCCCAGATGTGGAACGTGGATCGAATGGTGCGGGGCGCCAGCGCGGCTCGAGGCTGATCCGCAGGCTAGCGCTGTGGCCGCGGCGCGGCGTGGGACCGGCGCCGGTCCAGGAAGCAGCTACAACCGGGCTGCTGCTTCGCGAGCTTCTTGGCGGAGCTGGCGGCGGAGGCCACCTCGTGGTGATTCTGGAAGGCACCAGGCTGGACCTCCACCACGCCCAGGGAGATGGCGGCCAGCGGATGGAACACCGTCCGGCCCTGGCGGTCTTCGGAGAAGTAGCCGCCACGGGCATCGTCCTGGGGATCGAAAAAGGCGTGGCGCCCGGCCTCGAATCGCTCGAGGAAGCCGTGCAGCCGCGCCTCCCAGTCCTCCTGGGGCAGGGCCAGGATGAAGTCGTCGCCGCCCACATGCCCGAGGAAATCCGAAGCGTCTGAAAAGCAGTCCTGCAGCAGGGCGCCGGTCCATTGGATCAGCTCATCGCCCCGCCGGTATCCGTAGACATCGTTGTAGGGCTTGAAGTGGTCGAGGTCGCAGTAGCAGACCATGAAGGGAACCTTCGTCTCCAGCCGCGACTCCAGGTGCTCATGGATGGGCACGTTGCCCGGCAGCTGGGTGAGGGGATTGGCGTACCGGGCGGAGGCGATCTGCATCTGGGTGATTTCGCGCATGAGGTCGTGGCCGGAGCCCATGCCGACGTAGCGGCCGTTCTGGGTGATGATGAAGCCCAGCAGGATGTGGCGCGGATCCGACGACACCACCCGCTCACTCAGATCGTGGATGGAGATGTTGCGGTCCACGATGAGGCAGCCCGTCTCCATGAACTGGGTGCAGGAGCGTTTGCCGTAGAGTTCGGGGCTGAAGGGGCGCGACATGGTGTCGGTGAAGGCGTGGCGGTTCATGAGGCCCAGGGGGATGCCGTCATCCACCACCGGCAGGGACTGGAGGTCGGGCTGGCGCAGAAAGCGGGTCTGCACCTCCAGGTTGCAGGTCGCCGGCGTCACCGGCTGGATGGGGACCAGCAGCCGTTCCGCAGTGCTGCGCTGGGTGGAGGGTGTCACACGTGCAGCGATCTGGGTCATGGGACGCAGCCGGTGGATGAGTTCGTGGGAGATGCGCTGGTTGGGGAGGGGGGCGGGCTTGCCCAGCAGAAAGCCCTGGCCGAAGTCGATGCCCAGCTCCTGGATGACGGCCAGGTCGGCATCGGTTTCGATGCCTTCGGCCACCACCCGGGCCCCGGTGCGGTTGGCGAGCTCCTGGATGGATCTGAGGAAGTGGAGCTTCACGGGATCGCAGCCCACTCCCTGGACGAAGTGCTTGTCCACCTTCACGAATTCCGGTTGCAGCTCAGACCAGAGGCGGAGGCTGGAGAAGCCCTCGCCCAGATCGTCCAGGGCGATGGTGAAGCCAAAGGATCTCAGGTACTGCGCGGCTTCCAGCAGCGGGGCGTAGTTGAACGTGGGCTGGCTTTCCGTGAGTTCGATGACGACGTTGCGGGGCAGCAGCCCAAGCTGGTTGACCAGGTCCGAGCCCAGGGAGGTTCGGCTGCGGGCATCCAGCAAGGCGCTGGGGCTGAGGTTTATGAAGATGCGGTGGTGGCTGGCCAGCCCCGACCAGACGCCCAGAATGGATTCGATGCAGGAACGCTCCAAATCGGCCAGCAGCCCGCCGCAGCGCGCCACCCCCAGCAGGTTCAGGGGGGCATGCAGCACCGAATTGCTGGGACCGCGGATGAGACCCTCGAAGCCGTACAGCTCGCCGATCCTCAAATCGAAGATGGGCTGAAAGCGCGGCGACAGGGATCGCCGCTCGAGGATGGCGCGAAGTTCCCCCAGCAGCGGATGATCCTCCTCGCCAGACGTGGGCTGGGGCGACACGGGCAGGCCCTGAATCACGGGCAGAGCCGGGCCCGAGTCATGGCTGCGAACGGAATCGAGCATCATCGTCTCCATGATTCCGTTTTCGTCCGGCTTTCAGCCTGAACTGAGGTCAACCGGGTGACATCCGCGTAAAAAGGCTATTTCAAGACCAATTTGATCCTCATGCGTCCGCTGGCGTCGGTCTCCAGCACTTCCCAGGCGAGGGGGCCACTGCGGCCTTTCGGGTTTTCACCGGGGCCGAGGTTGAAGGCGGCGTCGTCCAGTTCCCATAGCTTGAGAGGGAGGCGCGGCTTGGGGGGCTCGGGGCTGTGGGGGTGGGCGTCCACCACGCGCACGGGGCCCTTGGGATCGCCGTAGGTCAGCAGGCTCGGATCGATGGTGGCCACCACCAAACCTTCGTGGCCGGGGCCGAAGCGGTTGCCGATGCGGCCCCGCTCGAAGCCCCAGGGGCGGCGCACCTCCAGGCTGAAGAACCGGCCCTGCTTGCGGGGATCGGGGAGGGTCACCCACTGCGGATCCGCGCCGGGGGCGCGAGAGGCGGGCGCGATCCAGCCTTCCCAGCGGCGACCTTTCAGGGCGAGGCGGCGGATGGTGCCGCGAAACTGGCCACGGTACCAAAGCTCAGAGCGGACCCAGGCCATGGGATGGGAGGGACTGTAGCCCGTATCCTCCACCCAGGGGCCCTGGCCCGGATGGGAGCGGTCCCAGCCGCGGTACTGGCCGCCGTCCATGAGATCCCAGATGCCCGCGGTGAGCGCCTTGCCGCTTTCCAGGTAGAGGTCATCCACCCGGTGTTCGCCCATGGCGTGGAAGGCTTCGTGGACGATGTTGCCCAGGGGCACTTCCTCGGTCATGAAGAGCAGGGGCCAGCGCCGATTCCGGTTCCAGGGCAGGGGCATGAGCAGGCTCACGGCCTTGAGGTGGGCCTCGTCGGCGGTGATGGACTGCGGGGCGCCCGGTGTGATGATCCACAGGTGATCGGGCTTGCCGTCGGGTTTGCGGGCGCCGGTGCGGTTATCCACGCGGTCGCAGTCGCCCAGGGTTTCACCCTGCAGGCGTTCCAGCACCCACTTGGCCATGGCGGACTTGTGTTCGTCGCGCCGTGGCGAAGGGTGTTCGGCGCTGCGCAGCTTGAGGAAGCGGCCCTCTTCGAGCAGGAGGGCGCCCTTGCTCACTTCGTACAGGTAGTTGGCGGCACTGGCCACCCCAGGACGGCGCGAGAACAGCAGTTCCCGGAGGGCGCCGTCGGGCAGCTTCGAGGGCTCATCGGTGAAATCGAGGCGCACCAGGAACACAGCCTCTTTGCGGAAAGCCGGCTGAGGGCACAGCACCAGGTCCCGCGGCCATTCCACCGCCGGTATCAGATCCCTGAACCAGCCGTCCTTTTCCACGGCCAACACCGTGTCCCGGTCGTCAAGCTCCAGACGGAAGCGGCCCTCGGCATCGGTAAAGGCCACGGGCAAGTCGCCTGCAGGCGATATGCGTGGCAGGCGATCCGGGTAGACGCGCACGCCCGCGAGGCCTCGGTGCCCATCGGTGACGCGGCCCTGGATGGTTCCGGCACGCAGAGAGGCTTGCAGGAAAAGCGGAACGCAGAGGGCAAAGAGCGCCACTGAGGACGCAGAGGGAAGCATCGGTCTCGTGACGCCCCAAAGGCCGCCCAAAAAAAACGGAAAGGAGCTGCGCCAACGGTTAGGGGCGGCTGCGCCGGTCATCCCTTGTTTTTTCTCTGCGTCCTCTGCGGTTTTCTGCGGTCTCTGTGTTTCAGCGTTGAGTCCCGCGAAAGTGCCGACGCGCCTGCTCACGCCTAGACGAGCTTCTGCAACTGGGCCAGCTTGGCGAGCATGGCCACGCGGCGCCTGGTTTCCAAGGCCACCAGGGGCTTATCCAGGGCGTCGGCGACGGGCTCGTGCAGCCGCGACCAGGTTTCCAGCTCCCCTGGGTTGTAGAGCAGCAGGATGGGCATGTCCTTCAGTTCGGGGGCCTGGTGAACGGCAAGGGCCAGGCTCTGGGCGCTGCCTTCCAGCAGTTCGGTGTCCAGCACCAGCACGTCAGGGCGGTGGGTGCCGATCTGGGCGCGGGCCTGGCCTTCGCCCTGGGCCTCATAGAAGGTGGCCTGGCCCTTGCCGAAGTGGTTCTGCACCTGAGAGCGCACCAGGGAACTGGCCGATACCACCAGCACCTTGGGCCGGGCCGGAGACAGGCTACCAGCCTTCAGGGACAGGGCGCGGATCTTCAGGTGGGTTTGCACGCGCACCTGCAGCAGCAGGGTATTCGCGGGCTTACGTAGGAAGTCGTCGGCGCCGGCGGCGTAGCTCCGGTCCTTGGCATCACGGCTGAGGGCCGTGAGCACCAGAATGGGAACTTCCGCCGTGACCGGATCGGCCTTGATCATTTCGCAGGCCTTGAAGCCATCCATCGAGGGCATCACGGCATCCATGATCACGAGGCTGGGCAGGGTGTCCTTCAGCTCCCGCAGGCGGTCCAAGGCCTCCTGGCCATTGGAGGCACTGATGATCCGGTGGCCCAGCGGCTGCAGTTGCGCTTCAATCTGGCGGCGCTGCAGGGCGTTGTCCTCCACCATCAGGATGGTCATCGGGGACGTGGCGTGGGACAAGCTGGCTCCTGCTCTCTGTCTTCTTGAGGGTAAAGGCCCTCTGCCCGCCGATCAACCGCTGGATGAGGCTTGGATTGTTAAAAGCCCGCAGACTTTGGACGATTCCAACGATACAATGGCGGGTTCGAGGTTCCTCAGTGTCCGATCCCAGCCTGATTCGCAATTTCTCCATCGTCGCCCACATCGACCACGGCAAATCCACCCTGGCGGATCGCCTGCTGGAATTGACGAAGACCGTGGCCGGACGCGACATGCAGGCCCAGATCCTGGATGACATGGATCTGGAGCGCGAGCGTGGCATCACCATCAAGGCCCATGCGGTGACGTTGAAATACCCAGCCTCGGATGGCAAGACCTACACCCTCAACCTCATCGACACGCCGGGCCACGTGGATTTCACCTACGAGGTGAGCCGCAGCCTCGCCGCCTGCGAAGGCGCCATCCTGGTAGTGGATTCCACCCAGGGCGTGGAGGCGCAGACCTTGGCCAACACCTACCTGGCCCTGGAAAACGGCCTGGAAGTGTTTCCGGTGCTGAACAAGACCGATCTGCCCAGCTCGGATCCCGAGCGCGTGCTCGAGCAGATCGACACGGTCATCGGCCTCGTGGACACGGCCCATGCCGTGAATGTGAGCGCCAAGACCGGCTTGAACTGCGAGCAGGTGCTGGAACAAATCGTCAAGTGCATCCCGGCGCCGCAGGGTGATGCCGACGCGCCCCTGCAGGCCCTGGTCTTCGATTGCTACTACGACGCCTACCGTGGTGTGGTGAACCTGATCCGCGTGGTGAACGGCACCATCAAGGCTGGCGACACCATCCGTTTCATGTCCACTGGCAGTGAGCACCGCGTGGACGAGATTGGCATCTTCGATCCCAAGATGGACAAGCAGGAGTCGCTCTCTGTGGGCGAAGTGGGCTACCTGGTCGCCAACATCCGCTCGCTGGTGGATGTGAAAGTGGGCGACACCGTCACCCACGCCGTGACGATGACCACCAAGCCGGCCACGGAGATGCTGAAGGGCTTCAAGGAGATCCAGCCCGTGGTGTTCGCGGGCATCTTCCCCACTTCCAGCGATGATTTCGAGAACCTCCGCAACGCCATGGACAAGCTGCGCCTCAATGACAGCAGCTTCACCTATGAGCCGGAAACGTCGACGGCGCTGGGTTTCGGCTTCCGCTGCGGCTTCCTGGGGCTGCTCCACATGGAGATCGTGCAGGAACGTCTGGAGCGCGAGTTCGATCTGGACCTCATCACCACCGCGCCCAGCGTGCGGTACCACGTGTTCCTGACGGATGGCAGCGAGACCTCCGTGGACAACCCGTCGAAGCTGCCGCCCCTGCAGAAGGTCGCCAAGATCGACGAACCCATCATCGAAGCCACCATCCTCACCCGCACGGACTTCGTGGGCGGCCTCATCAAGCTTTGCGAAGAGCGGCGCGGCATCCAGCAGAAGCTGGAGTATGTGAGCCAGGACCGCGTGATGCTGGTCTACGAGCTGCCCCTCAACGAAGTGGTGCTCGACTTCTACGACAAGCTCAAGTCCATCTCCAAGGGCTACGCCAGCTTCGACTACCACATGAAGCACTACGTGGAATCAGATCTGGTGAAGATGGACATTCTGGTGAATGGCGATGCGGTGGACGCCTTGTCCATCCTGGTGCACCGCAGCAAGAGCCAGACCCTTGGCCTGGCCCTCTGCCAGAAGATGAAGGAAGTCATCCATCAGCAGATGTTCGACGTGGCCATCCAGGCCGCCATCGGCAGCAAGATCATCGCCCGCACCAACGTGAAGGCCCGTCGCAAGGACGTGCTTGCCAAATGCTACGGCGGCGACATCAGCCGCAAGAAGAAGCTCCTCAACAAACAGAAAGAAGGGAAGAAGCGGATGAAGTCCATCGGCAACGTGGAGATTCCGCAGGAAGCCTTCCTGGCCATTCTGAAAGTCGAGAACTAGCCGACTCGATCGTCATCCTTGATTTCGCCAGCCTCGATGAGGTTGAGGAGCAGGTGCTGCAACTCGTCCTGGCCGATGATGCCGCGGCGCTGGAACAGGCGGATGAGGCCCAACACCAAAGTCCGGGTTTGGTAGTTCTCCAGGCGGCGCATCGCTTGAGGCGCAACCCGGCTATGCACCAGGGCAGGATTGGCCGGTGGCGCGGCCACCGGAGGCACCCGTTGAGGCGTCGCCTCGAAGAGGCCGAAGGGATCGATGTTCAGAGGCTGAGTGGGAGCGGCCGGGCCGTCAAAGAAGGGATCCCTTGGAAAGGACGAGGGGGGCGGCGGAGGCGGCGGGGGCAGAGGCAGGGGCGCCAGGGTGAACGACACGGGCAGGGCTTCGTCCAGTCCGGGATCTGTGCCGAGGTCCACCGTGAGGCCCTCGCTGGGTGCATCCAGGCGGCGGTAGAGGTCGGTGATGGCCTTGCGCAGGGCGCTGTGGGAAGCCACGACCGGTTCGATGCTCAGGCCGGAGGCGAACCGCGCGCTGTCGATGGCGTTGAGGTCCGAAGGGTCGGACATGGCCAGCACCAACGATTTGGGCTCCTTGGTGGAAATGGGCAGCACCGTGAACTGATCGGCCAGGCGGTGCGGGACCAGCCGAAGAACCTGCGGCGCCACGTCGATGTTCCGCACATCCAACTGGGGCACGCCAGTCTGGTGGCTGAGGAAATCCATGAGGACTTCCTCGGAGATGTAACCCAGAGCCACGAGGTTGCTGCCGAGCCTTCCGCGCGCGATCTTCTGGTGGGTGATGGCGCTCTGCAGCTGGGCTGGCGTGATGAGGCCGCCCTCCACGAGCAATTCACCAAGCCGCTTCATCGGTTGCTGCATAAGGAGTCCCAGAATGGTTACATCGCTGCACAGAGGGTCATATCCAAGGTAACTTTATACAAGGCTTTTGTGCGGGCGGTGGGAGCATGGCATCCGAGGATCTCTGGCGCGCGACGCTGCATGATTTCAACAACCTGCTGGCTGGCCTCCAGGGCGTGCTCGATCTCAGCGACCCCCGGCTGCCCCTGGACGCGCGGAACCGCCTGCGGCTCAGCACCACCATCGAGGAGGGAAAAACCCTCATTGCGATGGCCCGGGCGCTGGCTTTGGGCCGCCGTCCCGATCCAGGCATGGCGCCCTGGGCCGAGTGGAAGGCGGGCCTGGAGTCTCGGTTGGAACCTCTGGCCGAGCTGTTCCGCTGCCCCTGCCACCTGAGTGGGATCGACCTGGAGGGAAGCACCTGGCCCACACCCCTGCTGCAGGATTGGGCCGCGGCCTTCACTCGGCAGGTTCTTCCCTGGGCCGTGCCTGGTCCCCTGCAGGTCGAGGCATCCATGGGACCCGAGGCCTGGGTGCTGACTTGGCTGGGTGATGCGCCCTTGCCTTTGGGATTGAAACCGGATCCTCCGGCCGACGGCCCGAAGAACCTCTCCATCCTCTGGTTGCGGGCCCTTGGGAAGGACATGGGCATCACCCTGGAGGAGACCCCTCGTGGCCTGGTGGCCCGCTTGCCACGGTAGGGCTTGCTCAACCGCGCGTGGCACGGCCCCCGACCGCCGGTACAATGGAGGATTCGGGAGTGCCATGAAGTTCCATATCCAAACCTGGGGCTGCCAGATGAACGACCACGACGGCGAGAAGCTGTCGGGGCTGCTTGCCGAAGAGGGGTTCGAGAGCGTTGAAGCATCTGAGGATGCAGACCTGGTGCTGCTGAACACCTGCTCCATCCGCGAGAAGGCCGTGCACAAGGTCTACTCTGAGCTGGGCCGCCTGCGCGAGGAGAAGCTGCGTCGGCCCCTGCTGGTGGGTGTCACGGGCTGTCTGGCCCAGCAGGAACAGGCGGCGCTGTTCAAGCGGGCTCCGCACATCGACTTCGTGCTGGGCACCATGGCCCTCAAGCAGCTGCCGCGCCTCGTGGCCGAGGCCCAGGCGGGCAAGGCCCGGGTCATGGATACGGGCGAGTATCCGGACAATCACCTGTTTCCCCCGGCGGTCACCCGGCGCCGCGACACCGCCAAGGCCCTGGTGACCATCACCGAGGGCTGCAACCACGCCTGTACATACTGCATCGTGCCCACCACCCGAGGGGTGGAGCGGCACCGGCCTTACGCCGATGTGCTGGCGGAAGTGCGTGGCCTGGTCACGCGCGGCTACCGCGAGGTGGAACTGCTGGGCCAGAACGTGAACAGCTATGCCGGAGGCTGCAGCTTCGCAGAGTTGCTGGAGCGGGTGTCTGAGGTGGAAGGTTTGGAGTGGATCCGCTTCACCACCAGCCACCCCATGAACTTTACGAAGGAACTGGCCCGCGTGCTGGTGAGCAATCCCAAGGTGGCCCCCTTCCTGCACCTGCCCCTGCAGAGCGGCAGCGACCGCGTGCTCAAGCGCATGCTGCGGGAGTACACCGTGGGCGAGTACCTGGAGCGCCTGGGCTACCTGGGCGAGGGCCGCGAGAAACTGTCCCTGAGTACCGATTTCATCGTGGGTTTCCCCGGCGAGACCGATGAGGACTTCGAGGCCACGCTGAGCGTGCTGGATCAGGTCGCCTTCGATGGCTCCTTCAGCTTCATCTACTCGCCGCGTCCAGGCACACCCTCCCTGCGCTTGAAGGACGATCTGCCCATGGCGGTGAAATCCGAGCGGCTGAAGCGGCTGCAGCAGCGGCAGACAGAACTCACCCGAGCCAGCAACGAGCGCTTTCTGGGTCGAGAGATTCCCGTGCGGGTGGAAACCCATGGGCCCAACGAGCATGGCTGGTGGCTGGCCCGCAGCGGCGAGTGGAAAACCATCCATCTGGTGGCAGGGCCTGGGCGCGTCCTGCCCTTTGGCGAGCTGGTGCAGGCAAAGGTCACCCTGGCCAGTCCGCACTTCCTGGGGGCTGAGCTCGTCTAGGCCTGACTGACGCTGAAGGACCAGCAACGGCTGGCCCCTGGCGCGATGAGGAAACTTCCTGGCTTGTCGGCGAAGGCTCCCTCCCAATCCATGGGATCGGCGTACCCCGACCAGGGTTCGATGCAGAGGAAGCCCGGTTTGGGCCCCGCAGCGGGTTTTGTCCAGATGCCCAGATGCTGGAAGCCCTCCCAGCGGAAGGTGAGGGCGGGGCCACCCTCGGCCTCGAAGCGAAGTCCCTGGCTGCGCGGTTCCAGGAAGAGCAGGGCGTCCTCTGCGAACAGCCCATCGTGGAGGGGCAGGACGCGGTCGTGAATGGGCGTGGCGTGGTGATCGGGTGTGAGCAGCCCGTCGTGATTGAGGCGTCGCAGGGGGCCCGGTTCCTGTTCATCGAAGACCAGGCGGTGGGCTGTTTGGGCCACGCCGGAGGCCAGGGGCCAGCGGAACGCGGGGTGCAGGCCCAGGCTGGCGGGCAGAGCCGCGTCACCGGGGTTGTGCAGGTCCAGCCCCATGTGGAAGCCCGCCTCGTCCAGGCTATAGCTGATCCGCAGCCGGAACGGGAAGGGATAGCAGGCGCGGGTTTCGGCATCATCGCGCAGCTCCAGGGTGCAGGCCGATTCACTGCGGCTGATCCAGGAGAAGGCGCGGTCCCGGGCGAAGCCGTGCCGGTGCAGGGTGAAGGTGGCATCGCCCTCGCGGAAGGCGTCCCCCTTCAAGGTGCCCACGATGGGAAAGAGAATGGGCGCATGGCGGGGCCACAGTGGCCCGGCGTCCCACAGCACATCCGCATCTCCGAACCGCAGCGACTGCAGTTCGGCTCCCGTGGCCGCAATGCTGGCGCAGAGGCTGGAATGGGAATGGTCGAGGTACAGGCGATGAATGTCCATTCCGACATGATGCCCGGCCCGTGGTAGATTGGCCTCCCCGTCCTTCACGCACGCCGCTTTCCCTTGGGAGCCAGTCATGCCGTTCACGGCGGATGCCATCGCGACCCTCCTGCATGCCCCTCTGGCCAATGTGGAGGCGCACTGGCCCCTGGTCACTCAGGCCCTCGCGGCGCTTGATATCCGGGATGCCAGCGTGGACATCGCGGCCATTGCCACCATCGGGGCAGAGAGCTATGTGTTCGCGCCGGAAAAAGAACAGGGCAGCGATGCCTATTTCCGCCGCATGTACGAGTTCGACCGCAGCCTGGGCAATGTGGAGCCTGGTGACGGCGTGAAATACTGCGGTCGGGGCTTCATCCCCCTGCTGGGCCGGGCCGAGTACGCGCGATTCGGGAAGCTGGTCGGGGCCGACCTTGTCGAAAACCCGGATCTCGCGCTGGATCCGGCTGTGGCCGCGCGCATCCTGGCCTACGACTTCATGCTCAAGGGCGTGCCGAAAGCCGCCGCCGAAGGCGATTGGGTGAAAGTCAGGCGGCTGGTTCACGGTGACTTGTCGGGCTGGAAACGGTTCAACGGGATCCTCATTCCGCTGCTGAAACTGCTGCCCTAATAGTCAAGAACCTCCAGGCCCGCTCCGAAACAGGAATTGAGACTCCCACTCCCATAGGTGCATCCAAGGGGTGGTTGTTTTGATTTCCTCTTCGGAGCTGCCCATGCGCATCAATCAACCGGTTACGCGGGTCGAGCGGCACCTCCAGGAAGGCGCTTTCATTGTCTCTACCACGGATCTCCGGGGCGTCATCACGTCTGTGAATGAGGAATTCATCCGGGTGAGTGGCTTCACGGAAGCGGAGCTCATCGGCCAGCCCCAGAACCTGGTGCGCCACCCGGACATGCCTCCGGCAGCCTTCGAGGATCTGTGGCGCACCATCAAGGCCGGGAAACCCTGGCAGGGCATGGTGAAGAACCGGTGCAAGAACGGGGATTTCTACTGGGTGGACGCCAGCGTTACCGCCATTGTGGAAAACGGCCAGACCGTGGGCTATGTGTCCATCCGCAGCAAGCCCGCCCCCGATCAGGTGGAGGAGGCCGAGCGCATCTACGCGGCAGCCCGGGCGGGCAAACCCATGGAGGACCCCGAGCGGAAACTGCGGGTTCTCTTCAAGGATATGGGCTTCAAAAACCGCGTCTGGACCGCCACGGCCGTGGTGCTTGGCATCTTTTTCCTCATGGGTGCCATCAATTTCGTGGGACTTTCGGCCACGCGAGCCGAAGTGGCTGACATCAAGGAGGAATACCTGCCCACCACCCTCCTGGCGGCCGACTTGGCCTACCAGACGGTGCAGGTGCAGCAGGCGCTCACCGATGCCTCGCTCACCAAGCGGTCCGAGCCCCTCAACGAGGCAGCAGAGGCTGCGGAGGCTTTTCGCAAGGCCAGCCAGGATTTCCGGAGGCGGGCCAAACTCGATGTGGGCAACGTGAAGCAGTTGGAGGAACTGGACAAGACCTTCGCCGCCTTCTACACCACCGGCCAGGCCATGGTGGCCGCCTATCAAGGCCAGGGGGTTTCGGAAGGCAACCGCATCATGGCGGATTTCGACAAGGCCTCCGAAGCCATCACAGCTCAGGTGATCAAATTGCGTGACTCCGAGGCCAACGATCTGATGGGGAAGCTGTCGGCGGTGTCGGCCCACACCACCACAGGTTCCTGGGTGCTCGGGGGTGGCTCTCTCCTGGCCCTGCTGGCGGGTTTTCTCGTGTTCGGCAAGCTCATCGAGATCCTCGACTACCAGCTGGGCGGTGATCCCAAATACGCCCTCATCGCTGCCCGGGAACTGGCGGATGGAAACCTCCGGACACCCATTCCCATTCGCATCGGCGACCGCAGCAGCCTGCTCTACACGGTGCGCCGGATGCAGGCGCACCTGAAGAACACCATCAACCGCATCCATTTCGACGCGGATCGGGTGCGGATGAACAGCGGCATCATTTCCTCGGCCTCCCACGAGATCGCCACCACCAGCCGCGAGATCGCCCGGAGCGCAGACGAGCAGCGCCTCTCCACGGACCGCATGGCTTCGGCCATTGTCGAACTGTCGGCGTCGGTGAAGGAAGTGGCCGATCATGTGCAGTCCAGCCATGTGCGTTCCACCGAGGCCGCCAGGGCCGCCCAGGCGGCCGATGCCTCAGGCCAGGCGGCCCTCAAGGCCATGAACCGGGTGGAGGAGTCCACCGCCCAGATGGTGGAGGCTGTCCAGGTGATCCAGGACATCGCCCGACAGACCAACCTCCTGTCTTTGAACGCCGCCATCGAGGCCGCCACAGCGGGGTCCCTGGGCAAGGGCTTTGCCGTGGTGGCCGAAGAAGTGCGGAAGCTGGCAGAGCGCAGCGACGCCTCGGCCCGGGAGATCGCTTCACTCATCGAGGGCAACAACAAGGCCGTGGCCCAGGGCAAGACCACCGTGCAGGAAGTGGTGAGTTCCCTGGCGATGATCCGGGATCACATCTCCGAAGTGGCGGCCATGTCCACCCAGATCGAGGGCGCTTCGGCCGAACAGGCCAAGGCCAGCGAGGAAGTGGCCAAGCAGGTCGAACTGGGCGCCCAGCAGGCCATCCAGAATGCCAGCGCCGCCATCGAGCTCTCCGGCACGGTGGACAGCAATGCCGCCACCACCCAGGATCTGGTGAGGACCGCCGATGGTTTGAGCAGCCTCTTGGGAAGGTACAAAACCTAGCCCCTCTCACCACTGGTGCGCCCGGCCGGACTCGAACCGGCACGCCCTTGCGGGCAACGGATTTTAAGTCCGCAACGTCTGCCATTCCGTCACGGGCGCGTGGTTCTGGCCTTACGCTCGTTCCAGCCTAACGAGAGACGGCCGCACATGGTAGGTTCGACACATGGTCCTGCGTTCTGCCGCGCTGCTGCTTGTGTTCATCGTCACGCCCCTGGCCGGGGAGGTCCGGGATCTGAAGGCCTTCTTCCAGGAACGCTGCGCGGTGTGCCACGGTCCGGAGGGCACGGGCCGGGGACCTGGCGGCGCCCGGCTGGGGGGGCGCAACCTCACGGATGCCCGCTGGTTCGCCAAGCAGGATGAGAAGGATCTGGCGGCCTCCATCCTCAAGGGCCGGGGCGCCATGCCAGGTTTCCGGCGGCACCTGGACGAGGCTGAAGCGCGGCGCCTGGTCACCGAGGTCATCCGGCCCATGGGGCGCGGAGGGAAAAAGCCAGGTGCGCCTTTGCAGACGGATCTTCCCCGGCCATAGTGGGTTCATCCCACCACGAGGTCTCCATGCGGCGCCTGCCCCTGATGCCAGCCCTGCTGCTCGTTGCGGGACTGTCGGCCCAGGCACCCGTGAAATCGCTGAACGAGCTGAAGGCCTTCTATGTGGCCAGCTGCGCCCGCTGCCATGGCCCCGATGGCTCGGGACGAACCCCCAAGGGGAAAAAACTTTGCGCGCCGGATTTCACGGATGCCACGGTCATGGCCCGGAAATCGGATGAGCGGATGGTGAAGGCCATCCGCAAGGGCATCTTCTTCGGGGTGGTGATGCCGCCCTTCAAGAAGCGCGTCAGCGAGGTCGAGGCTCAGGTCATGGTTTCGGAACTGCTTCGCAAGGCCGAGAAGGGCAAGGACATCACACCGGCCCGGTAGGGGCCTGTAGCATGGTGGGATGCCTGGCCACGCCCCCGAACCGCACGACCATCCCCTTCTTCAGAACCTGAACGCCCCCCAGCGGGAGGCGGTGTGCCACGCCCGCGGCCCCCTGCTCATCCTGGCGGGCGCGGGTTCGGGCAAGACCACGGTGATCACGAGGCGCATCGCCTGGCTGATCGAGGAGGAGGGCGTCCAGCCGGGTTCCATCCTGGCCATGACCTTCACGAACAAGGCCGCCGAGGAGATGCGTGAGCGTGTGCAGCGGCTGGTCTCGGTGCCCGCGGCGCAGATGTGGGTGAGCACCTTCCACAGCTTCTGCACGCGCATCCTGCGCCGGGAGGGCGACCGCACGCCCGTGGGCCGCGACTTCGTCATCTTCGATCCCTCGGATCAGAAGAGCCTCGTCAAACAGGTGCTGGCGGAGCTGAAGCTGCCCGAAAAACAGTTCCACCCCAAGAAGGTGCTGGAACTCATCAGCGACTTCAAGAACCGCTGCCTGCTGCCCGAGGAGGCCCGGGAAGAGGCTCTGGACCCCTGGACCCGCAAGGTTCTGGACGCCTATGACCTCTACCAGAAGGGTCTGAAGAACCACCGCGCCTGCGATTTCGACGACCTGCTGCTGTGGACGGAACGCCTCTTCCGCGATCCCGTGGTGCAGATGCAGTACGCCGAGCGCTTCAAGTTCATCCTGGTGGACGAGTATCAGGACACCAACCGCGCCCAGTACCTGCTGGTGCAGCACCTGGCGCGCAGGCACCACAACATCTGTGTGGTGGGCGATGAAGATCAGTGTCTGGCCAAGGGCACGCGGATCCGCATGGCCGATGGGAGGGAGCGGCCCATTGAGAAGCTGGCGCCTGGGGATCTGGTGCTTGCAGGCCACGGCAGTGGCGATTTCCGGCCCGCGACAGTGCTGAAGGCCTCGATGCGAAGCCGGGATGGACTGGGAGTCCGCATCACCACCGAGTCTGGCCATGTGCTCGTCAGTACGCCGGAGCACATCCATTTCGCGGGCTACCGCTTGGGGGCCACACCTCAGCTTCATTTCGTCTACCTCATGCACAAGCAGGGCGTGGGCTGGCGCCTGGGCACCAGCCAGACGCATACCCGCGGACAGGTGAAGCCGGTGGTGGGGTTCCTCCAGCGGGCGAGGCAGGAGCATGCGGATGACCTGTGGGTGCTGTCTACTCACGGGAGCGAGCAAGAGGCGCGGATTCAGGAGGAGATCTGGTCGCTGCGCTACCAGCTTCCCACGCTGCCATTCGTCCCTTGCAAGGGCGGGTCCACTCGAGGGCTGGTTCACGATGCCCAGGCCATCCGGCAGGTGTTCGGTTCTGTGGATTCTCAGGCCGGGGCCGAGCGCCTGCTGGCGGACCTGGGCATGGCGGTAGAGGCCCCCCACCACCGCGCTCAGGCCAGCACAGGGAAACGCCGCCAGGTTGTGGTGACCCTTTGTGGCGACCGGCGGGGGAAGCGCCCCATGCACCGCCTCTCCATGGTGGGACAGAGTCCCGAGGACCGCCGCATTCTTGAGGGCCTGGGCCTGTCGGTGCGGCCAGCAAAGGCTGGATCGCGAAGTTGGAGAGTCGAAACCTGCGCGGCCTCCTTCTCGACGATTCGCAAGATGGCAGATCGCATCCGGAAGCATCTGGAGGCCGACCTCCAGCTTAGGGCCCGGCTGGGCGCCAGTCCTGGCCGTGAATCCAGCAGCCTGCCCTTCCTGCCCGCCTGCAATCTGAAACCGGGCATGGCCTTGTTCGA
This sequence comes from Geothrix sp. PMB-07, assembly GCF_030758935.1. NCBI lineage: Bacteria > Pseudomonadati > Acidobacteriota > Holophagae > Holophagales > Holophagaceae > Geothrix > Geothrix sp. PMB-07. Next base: position 2,765,918 of record NZ_CP132333.1, on the reverse strand, counting down.
TGGGCAGGGCGGATTGGAGGTGGTGGCCAAGGTGGAGCGCGTGCCCTTGAAAGCCGAAGTCTTCGATCTGGACATCGAAGGTGTCCATAACTTCATCGCCAATGGCTGCCTGACCCACAACTCGATCTATGGCTGGCGTGGCGCCGACATCCGCAACATCCTCGATTTCCAGCAAGACTTTCCCGAAGCCATGCGCATCGAGCTGCTGCAGAACTACCGCTCCACGGAGAAGATTCTGGATGCGGCTTCGCAGGTGATCTCCAACAATTCGCAGCGTGTGGAGGGGAAGGGCGCGCTCAAGACGGATCTGGGCGAGGGCGAGTCCATCATTTTCAAGCTGAGTGACGAGGGTCGCCTGGAGGCGGAATGGGTGGTGCAGCGCATTCAGGAACTGCGCTACCAGGAGCCGGAGGCGAAGATCGCCGTGCTCTATCGCGCCAACTGGCAGTCCCGGCAGATGGAAGAGGCGCTGCGGGCGCAGAACCTGGCCTACCGGCTGGTGGGCGGCGTCAAGTTCTACGAGCGCCAGGAAGTGAAGGATTTGATCTCCTACCTGCGGCTCATCTCGAATCCCTTCGACCTGGTGAGCTTCCGCCGCTGCGTGAACGCCCCCACCCGTGGCGTGGGCCCCACCACCCTGGGCAAGATCGAGGGCGCCATCCCCGAGGGCGGCACGCCGCTGGAGGGGCTGGCGGTGCTGCTTCGCTCGGGCGAACTCAAGGGCAGGGCCCAACGCGAGATGGGCAAGTTCCTGGATCTGTTCCAGCGGGCTGCGGGCGAGCGCGAGGCGCAGGGCCTGGCGGGCCTGGTGAAGTGGGTGCTGCAGGAAAGCGGGTACCTGCAGAGCCTGGAGGATGAAGCCACGCTCGAAGCCGAAGGCCGCATCCGCAACCTCGAGGAATTCCTCAGCGCCGCGGCGGAAATGGAATCCCTGGGCCTGCGCCTCTCGGAGTTCCTGGACCGCATCACCCTGGCGGCGGACACGGATCAGATCGAGGAGGCCGCCCACCTCAGCCTCATGACCATCCACTGCGCCAAGGGCCTGGAGTTTCCCTTCGTGTTCGTGGTGGGCATGGAAGAGGATGTCTTCCCCAATCGCAATGCCCGCGAGACGCCGGAAGGGCTGGAGGAGGAGCGCCGCCTCTTCTACGTGGCCATCACCCGCGCCCAGCGCCGCCTCACCCTCAGTGCGGCCCGTCGGCGGCGCATCATGGGCACCGAGATGCTCGGCATGCCCAGCCGCTTCCTGCGGGAGATTCCCAGCGAAGCGCTCACCGCGCCCATCCGCTGGGGTACGGTAATCTATCAGGCAGGCGAGGGCGTGCGGCCCGGCAATTCCTTCAGCCGCGGTGGCGGGGGCGCCTCGGTGGCCACGGAGTTGCAGCGCATCCGCAGCTTTTTCGATCGTGTGAAGGAGCCTTCTGCACCGGCTGCAGCGGATACCCCCCAGAGGCTGGAACCCACCGAGCCGCAGGATGCCAGTGCCTTCCCCGCAGGCACCCGCGTGCGCAGCGCCCGGTTCGGCCTGGGCAGCATCCTTGCCGCATCGGGACGGGGAGACGGGCTCACCTACACCGTGCGTTTCGACCAGGGAGGCGACAAGCGCATCATGGCGCGCTTCGGTGGGCTGGAGCGGGCCTGAAACGGAGGCCTGTTTCCGGGGACGGGCGTGATTTGAGTCAAAACGGTATTGAGACGCTATCTCAATTGTGTAGACTGGGGGCATGGGAAACGTGCTCACCACCTCCGTCCTCTCGGCCCCGTTGGGCGACTGGCCCTTGCCAGCCGCCACGCCAGGCATCGGTCCCTCTTCGCTTGCCCAGGCGCCCATTCAGCTGGCGGAGCCTCCCATCCTTGGCACCCTGCCCAAGGGTCCCCGCTCGCGGGTGATGGCCCTGTCAGTGGCGGTGTACGGGGCCCTCTTCAGTGCGGCGTTCGTGCTGGCTGTGGCCGCGCCGACTGCGCCAGCTCCGTTGCGCGCCGTGACGGTGGCTCTGGAAACCTTCGATGCCCCGGCCCCGCCTCCACCGCCGGTCTCATCGCTGGCCCCTGCCACGACCAACCAATCTGCCACCTCGGCGCCCCGCGCGGAAGACCTTCAGCCCATGCCCCAGCCCGCCGAACCCAGCCCGGTGCTGGCTGTGGGATCGGGCCAGCTCCCTGCCCAGGGGCCTGCGGGGGGCGTCCCTGGTGGGCAGGGGGGTGGTGTGATGGGTGGCACCCTCGGCGGCCAGGTGGGCGGCTCGCTGGAGGGTTCGGCCAGTGCGGTGGTGGCTCCTCGCTTCGATGCGGCCTACCTGCAGAACCCCGAACCGGATTACCCGGCCCTGTCCAAGCGCTTCGGTGAAGAGGGCAAGGTGATTCTCCGGGTGCTCGTCAACCCCGAGGGCCAGCCCGAGCAGGTGGAAGTCCGCCAAAGCAGTGGCCACGCACGTCTGGATCAGGCTGCCCTGGGCACTGTGAAGCGCTGGCGCTTCACGCCCGCCCGGCGCGGGACCGAGCGCCTGGCCGCCTGGGTGCTGGTTCCCCTTTCCTTCCAACTGGACGCCTAGTCCATCCAACCGCTTCTGAAGCTCGGCCTCGCGAGGCCTGGGATTCCTCTGCCTGAAAGGCCCCCATGTCGCACGTTCTGCTGCTCTCCCTCCTCACCTGCCTGGCCCCGCAAGGAACGGCCCAGCAGGAGCCCGCCCAGGTTCCTCCGCCGAAGGAAGCCGCCCTGCCCGAAGTGAAGGTGAAGGGCAAGAAAACCAAGGATCGCGAGCGGGCCGACGGCCCCGTCAAGAGCTACCGGGCTCGGCGTTCCGCCACGGTCACCAAGACCGACACGCCCCTGAGCGACGTGCCTCAGTCCGTGCAGGTGGTGCCGGAAATGCTGGTCAAGGATCAGGGCATGAAGAGCATGGCCGACATCATCCGCTACGTGCCGGGGGCCTCGATGAATCCCGGTGAAGGCGGGCGCGACCAGCCGGTGCTCCGCGGCATCAGCACCACCTCGGATTTCTTCGTGGATGGCCTGCGCGATGACGCCCTCTATTTCCGGGACCCCTACAACGCCGAGCGCATCGAGATTCTCAAGGGGCCCAGCGGCATGACCTTCGGTCGCGGCGGTGGGGGCGGCGTGGTGAATCGCGTGACCAAGCGCCCGTTGGAGCAGGCCCTCACGCAGGCGGAATTGAGCTTGGGAAGCTGGCAGGACAAGCGGGCCAGTGTGGATGTGAGCGACCGCCTCGGAACCCAGGCAGGCTTCCGGGTGAATGCCGTGGCCGAGGATGCCAAGGGCTTCCGCGAAGGGTTCAAACTGCGCCGTTCCGGCATCAACCCGGTGCTGGAGTTCGCGCTCGGCCAGGACACGCTGGCCCTGGTGGGGGTGGAACATTTCGAGGACCGCCGCACCACGGACCGCGGCATCCCTGCGCTCAACGGCCGACCCCTGGACGGGGCGCGGGAGACCTTCTTCGGCGATCCCTCGCAGAGCCCCAGCGCGGCGGTGGTGGATAGCCTCAGCGCCAAAGTGGAAACCAGCCTGGCCCCGAATGTCCTCCTGCGAAACGCGCTGCGCGTCACGCGCTACGACACCTTGCGCCAGAACGTCCAGCCCAACAGCGTGGTGGATCCCGCCACGCGCTTGATGAAGGTGTCCGCCTACAGCCAGTCCAACCTCCGCACCAATGTGTTCAATCAGACCGAACTCGAAGTCCGCGGCCGGATCGGTGGCATGGAGCACCTGCTGCTGGCGGGTCTGGAACTGGGCCACCAGGACAGCGACAACACGCGCCTGACGGGCTATTTCGGAACGGCCACCACCGCCACGGTGGATGCTTCCAGCCCCCGGGCCTCGGTCACCCGCTGGGCCGCGGCCAGCAGCGACACCCACAACGAAGTGACTGCCAACATCGCCGCGCTCTACCTGCAGGATCAGATCACGCTCTCCAGCCAGTGGAAAGCGGTGCTGGGGCTGCGCTACGACCGTTTCAGCGTGGCGCTGGATGACCGCAGCTCTGCCAACGTCGACCTGGCCCGCACCGACAAGGCCGCCTCGCCTCGGGCTGGCCTCATCTACCAGCCCAACGCCGCGTCCTCCTACTACGCCAGCTACAGCTACGCCTTCCTGCCCAGCAGCGAAACCCTGTCCCTCAGCGCCAGCAACGCCGATCTGAAGCCAGAGAAGGCCACCAACTGGGAAGTGGGCGGCAAGTGGGATCTCAGCGCAGGCTTCGCCCTCACGGCGGCGGCCTTCCGTCTCGACCGCGCCGATGTGAAGAGCAAGGATCCCAACGACCCCACCAAGCTGGTGCTCTCAGGACTCCAGCGCACCGATGGCGTGGAGATCGGCTTCCAGGGCCAGGTCACGGAGCGCTGGCAGGTCTATGGGGGCTTCGCCCAGCTGGATGCCCGCGTGGTGAAGGCCACCGGCGGCAGCGCCACCAGCGCCGCGGTGCCGGCCGGAACGCAGGTGCCGCTGGTGCCCCGCCGTGCCGCCAGCTGGTGGAACAAGGTGGATCTGTCAGACTCGTGGGCGCTGGGGCTGGGCCTCATCCACCAGGCCGACACCTATGCGAGCACCACCAACACGGTGCTGCTGCCCGCCTTCACCCGCGCCGACGCAGCGGTCTACTTCCGCTTCGGCAAGCAGAACCGGCTTTCCCTCAATGTGGAGAACCTCTTCGACCGCCGTTACTACCCCACCGCGGGCAACGACTACAACATCACCGTGGGCACGCCGCGCCGCGCTCAGCTCACCCTCTCCTGCTGCTTCTGAGGCCCATGAACCGCTCCGGCATGCCTTCCCATCTGAGCCACGCGACGGGATTCCGCCGCATTCCGCGGCATCCCCGCAAGGCGGCCTTCCTCCGCGTGCTGCGCAAGCTCCACGCCTGGGTGGGGCTCAGCGGCGCCGCGTTCGGCCTGCTGTTCGGGTTCACGGGAATTCTGTTGAACCACCGGGGCGTCATGAAGATCGAGGCGGGCCAGATCTCCGAGCACAAGGTGACGGTGGAGTTTCCCGAAGCGCCCGCCAGCCCGGAAGCCCTGGCCCAGGCCTTGGCGGCGCGGTTCAACGTGCCCATGAACCGGGTGAAATGGCTGACCAAGGCGGGAAAACCCGGCCGCATGGGGGGTGCCCAGGTCAAGGTGGCGGATCAGTGGACCGTGGCTTTCTTCGGCCATGCCCACTTCGCCTTGGCCACCTATACGCCGGGCAACCGCACCGTGGAACTGGAACAGAAGGACGCCAACTTCCTTCAGGTGCTCAAGCGCCTCCACAAGGGCGATGGCGGCCAGATCGGCTGGATCCTGTTGTCCGATGCCTTCGCAGGCGCCCTGCTGTTCCTCACCCTTTCGGGCATCCTGCTGTGGACGCGGCTGGCGGGTCCGAAGCTGCTGGCCGCGGGGCTCGCCGTGGGCGGCCTGGCCATCGCCATTCTGGTGGTCAGTCGCGCTTGGTGAGTCCGCCAGTGGGCAACGCCAAGGCGAGGATGCGGTGATTGTAGAGGTCGGCGACCCACAGCCGGTCGCCATCGGCCAGCAGGGCGGCGGGGCGGTTCAGTTCGCCCTCGCCGAAGCCCCGCTGGCCGTTGCCGTAGAGGGTGGATACCTGGCCGTTCCGGCGATCGAAGGCGAGGATGCGCTGGCCGTTCATCTCGGCCACCAGCACCTGCTCGCCACGGCTGGAGATGCCATGGGGCATGGCCATCTGCAGGCCCGGAAAGGGTGTGCCGAGGCCCGTCTCCGGGCGCCAGGTGCGCAGCGTGAGGGTGCCGCAATCGGCGATCCAAAGGGTGCCCTGATCGTCGAGGCAGAGGTCCATGGGCCAGGACAGACGGCCCGGGAATCCGTCCTGCAGGCCGCGATGTCCATCGCCCGCCACGGTGCTGACTTGGCCGTTCTGGATCCGGCGCACGCGCGCATTGCCGATGTCTGCGACGAAGAGTTCGCCGGCAGGGCCCCAAAGGACGGCATGGGGCGAGCTGAAGCGAGCGGTGGCGGCGGGGCCATCCTGCATGCCGGAACGGCCGCCGCTTCCGGCCAGAGTCATGACCTCATAGCCGCCGTTGCCGCGGGGCATCAGCAATCGGATGGTGTTGTTGCCCACCTCGGCCACGGCGATGGCGCCATCGGCACGCACCGCCACCCCGTGGGGCGATTTGAAGCGGGCGGTTTCCGCGGGGCCATCCTGGTAGCCGGCCTTGTCGGGGCCGCCGGCCAGGGTGTGGACGCGGCCCTCCAGATCCATGCTGCGAATGGCGTGGTTGTTGATGTCGGCGAACACCACCGTGGTGGCGCCCAGCTTGGCCAACCGGATGGGCTTGTCCAGGCGGGCCAAGGGGCCTTGGCTGTCGATGAAGCCTGACTCGCCTTGCCGCGAACCCGCCAGTGCCTTGGCGGTCAGGTGGAGGTGGGCGCCGCCATGTCCCGGTTTCACGAAGAAGACGCGCAGGAAGGCAAACCAGATCCACAGGCCCGCGGCCACCAGCAGCAGCGCAAGAGCGATCAGCACAGGCTTCAACCAGCGGCGCACGGGATCTCCTGGAGAGGTGACCGAGCATACCAAATCCGCCAAGCGCCATCGCCGCGGCGGGCCTGCCACCTAGCGGCTGACGAAGCGCTCCGCCAACACCTGCTTGCGATAGGCGAAGATCCGCGCCACATCTTTTCGCACCCACAGAGCCGTGAGGAGGGAGCCGATGACGCCCCATCCCAAGCGATAGCGCACGCGGTCGGTCATGCGGGTGCCGCCATCGGGCAGATCCTCGAAGCTGTGGGTGTGGTGCCACAGGGCGTAGGGGCCGGAGATTTGCCGGTCCACGAACCGCTCGCCGGGGATGTAGGTCTCGATGAGGGTGCGCCAGCGAATGGGAAGCCCCCGTACTCGGATGCGGTAGTCGAACAGGGCACCCTCCCCGCGGGGCAGCGGTTTGGGCGTGAGTACCTCGAAGCGCAGCCAGGGCGGGGTGAGGGCCTCGAGGTTGGCGGGGTCGGCGAAGAAGGCGAAGACTTCCGCACGGGGAACCGGCAGATCCTGGATGGAGACGAAGATCTCTTCCCTCATAACAGATCCTTCAGGGCCGCCTCGGCCGTGGGAAAGCGGAACTGGAAGCCCAGGGCCTGGGCGCGGGCGGGCCTTACCATGGCCCCTTGGAGCAGCAGCGCCTCAGCCATTTCCCCGAGCAGCAATTTGGTGGCGAAGGTGGTGAGAAACCCCGGCACGGGCAGCAGAGGCCGATGCAGCTCTCGGGCGAGCAGCCGGGTGAAGGTCTCGTTGTCGAGGGGCTGGGGGGCGGTGCCATTGAAGGGGCCTTCCCAGGCTGAATTCCGGGCGGCCTCCAGCAGCATGGCCACCAGGTCGTCGAGGTGGATCCAGCTGAGGCCCTGCTTTCCCGTGCCCAGCTTGCAGCCCTGGAACCAGCGGACGGGCAGGGCCATCTTAGGCAAAGCCCCGCCTTCGCGGGCCAGCACCACGCCAATGCGAATGAGGGCCACGCGGACTCCGAGGGCAGTGGCCTTCTGGGCCTCCTGTTCCCAGGCCTGGCAGACCTCGGCCAGGAAACCAGCGCCAGGGGCGGAGCCTTCCTCCACGGGCGCTTCAGCGCGGGGGATGTAGTAGCCGATGGCCGAGGCGTTCACCAGGGCCTTGGGTGGTTGGGTGCAGGCCTGCATGGCCGAAACCAGCCGCGCAGTGGCTTCCAGTCGGCTCCTGCGGATGGCGGTCTTGCGGGCGGCCGTCCAGCGGCCCTCGGCGATGCCTTCCCCCGCCAGGTTGATCACCGCTCCGGCGCCTTCCAGCAGACCCGGCAGCTCCTCCCAACCGCAGGCAGAAGCCCCGGCCGGCACATGCAGGGTTTGGGGATTCCGGGTGAGCACTTGCACGCGGAACCCGTGATCCAACAGCGCTCGGACCAGCTTCCGCCCAACCAGGCCCGTGCCGCCAGCCACCACGATCCTGTTCAGGTTGGTTCCCATGGGGTGCGCTCCGTGTCTAATTATATACCTGAACAAAATTCCATCGATGAAGAATCAACAGGGTTTTCCATCCGAAGACCTGGTGGCCGCGGCAGGGCGCTCGCGGAGCCCAAGTTGTTAAACCCGGCCTCGGGCCTGGCGTAAGCCATCCATCTATCCCATCGCCGCTTCCGGCGCACACCATCGAGGCCTCGCCATGAAGAAGCACCTTCGCGCCCTTGGCGTCTGTCTGTCGCTGGGGCTTGCAGGAGTCCTGGGCGGGGCGGAACCGGCCCTGCCACCCAACCAGATGCCAGCCCAAATGCCAGCAGTGCTGACAGTGCCCAAGGAGGCCCAAGCGGGCCCAGGCTTCAGTGCCGAGGCGGCCACCAACGCCTACCTGGCGCAGATCCCACCCTCGGCCCTGGCCCGATCCAATGCCTATTTCGAGGGTGGCTACTGGCTCATCCTGTGGAACTTCCTGTTGGGCGTGGCGATCTCGCTTCTGCTGTTGAACCGCCGCTGGTCATCGCGGATGCGCCAATTGGCCGAGCGGATCACCCGCTTCCGGTTCCTGCAGACCCTGATCTACTGGGGCCAGTATGTCCTGTTGACCTACGCGCTGAGCTTTCCCCTGAACCTGTACGAGGGGTTCCTGCGGGAGCATCACTATGGGCTGGCCACCCAGACCTTCGGCGCCTGGCTGGGCGATGAGGGCAAGGGGCTGCTTCTCAATGTGATTCTGGGCGGATTGGCCGTGGCGCTGCTCTTCGCCATCGTGCGCCGCCTCCAGAGAACTTGGTGGATCTGGGGCGCGGTGGCCTCCCTGGCCATCCTGGTGTTCAGCATCCTCATTGGGCCGGTGTTCCTGCAGCCGATCTTCAACTCACCGAAGAAGCTGAGCGATCCCAAGATCACCACCCCGATCCTGAGCCTGGTCCGGGCCAATGGGATTCCTGTGAAGGACATCTACGAAATCGACGCCTCCAAGCAGACCACCCGCATGAGCGCCAACGTGAGCGGCTTCGCCGGCACCACGCGCATCACCCTGAACGACAACCTGATTCGGCGGGGTTCGCCCGAGGAGATCCAGGCGGTGATGGGCCACGAAATGGGTCACTACGTGCTGAACCACATCCCGAAAATGATCGAATTCCTGCTGATTGTCATCGTGGCTCTGTTCGCACTGCTGCGCTGGTCCCTGGGCTGGGCGCTGGCGCGATGGGGAGAGGCCTGGGGCGTTCGCGGCGTCGACGATCCAGCGGTCCTGCCTCTGGTGACCCTGGTGGCGGGCCTCTTCCTCTTCATCCTGACGCCTGTGATGAATACCTACATCCGCACCCAGGAGCACGAGGCCGACATGTACGGCGTCAACGCCAGCCGTCAGCCGGATGGTTTCGCCCAGGCGGCCCTGCACCTGGCCGAGTACCGGAAGATGAGCCCGACGCCCCTTGAAGAAGCGCTCTTCTACGACCATCCCAGCGGCCGCAACCGCATCTTCCGAGTCATGCAATGGAAGGCGGAGAATCAGGCCCTGATGAGCCAGCCCCAGGTCAGCCAGCCTTCGGCAGGGACCACAGCAGCAAACCCACCAACGCCACGCTGACGATGCAGCCGTACACGGCGGAGATCAGGGCTGCCTTGGCCAGGCTGCGCAGCCAGCCTCGGCGGTAGAGGCGCTGCAGGGAGGCGGCCAGGTGCAGGGGCGGGGTCAAGAAGAGGAGGACCCCGGGCAGACAGCCCCAATCCTCGCCCGGCAGCGCGGCCAGGCCCATGAGCAGGAGGATGACCAGGAAGCAGACCACGTGGTGATGCAGCGCCACCACCATGTGATCCACGAAGAAACTCTGCGTGCGGCGCAGGTGCAGGAGCATCAGCAGTCCCGCGAAGACGGGCATGAGCACGAACAGGCTTTTGGAGAGGTTGGAAAGGAAGGCGTGGTAGAAGCGTTCGGGGTCCTTCTGCGCCTCCTTGGCGCGCGTCTTCAGGCTCTCGGCCCAGGCTGGCTTTTGGGGTGTCTTCGCTTTGGCCTGTGCGGTGCTCTGCACCGGCGCAGCAGGTTCGGCAGCGGCACCGGGTGCCGGGCCTACAGAGGCATGTAATTGGATGGCTGCGGGCCCACTGTGGGCATTGCCCACTTTCACAAAGGAGAAGGCCAGGAACAAGGCGAAGCTGGCGATGACGTAGAGCCGGAAGGGGGGCACGTGCCGCATCCGGCGACCCGCTAAGTACTCTTCAGCCAGGAAGCCTGGCCGACGCACCAGCAGCCAAAGCGATTCGAGGATCTTGTGGTCCAGGTGCCAGAGGTCGTGCATCACATCGTGGAGCAACGCTTTCAGCCGCTTTCAGCTGTTTGGCGCCATAGTGGGAAGGTCCATAGGTTGGGGAGATTCCATGGTTCCGCTCCGGCGGCTCCTTCAGCGCGAGTTGCTGGTCTTGATCGCCTTGCTCGCAGGCCTGTCGACCCTGCTCGCCTGGGTGGGCATGGGCCGGAGCATGGATCAGCAGATCCAGGCCCGCTCCCGCGAAAGCCTGGCCCGTCTTTCGAGCGATCTGAAGGGCGACCTGGCGCTGGTGGAGCGGGTGGGCGGCACCGTGGATCGCTGGTGGCGGGAGGGCCGGATCTCCTTCAAGGATCTGCCCGGAGCTGAAGCGCAGATCGCCCCGATGCTGGAGGAATTCCCCCTGGTGGCGAACCTGGTGTTCGTTTCGGCGGATGGCTGGGGCGTGTCCATGAGCCGTTTGTCTGATGGGTTGGCCACGTACCATCTGGATGCGCGGCAGCCCCAGGGGCTGAAACGCTACCTTCGCAAGGCGGGCCAGCGCCTGCCCTTCGCGGTGTGGGAACGCACGCCCTACAAGGTGTACCAGCGCCCCTGGTGGAAGCTCGCCACGGAATCGACCTCAGCGCAGTGGGTGGGGGCCTACCGGTTCGCGAATCTGCCCACCCATGGCCTCTCCTACATGGTGCCCCTGCGAGGCGCCAGCGGCGAACTGCAGGGCGCCATCTGCGTGGACATCTTCCTGGAGACCCTCAGCCAGCGCGCCTGGGAGGCCCAGCCCACGCCCCACGCGCAGGTGCTGGTGAGCGATGACCGGGGCGTGGCCCTGATCCTGCCGAGAACCTTGCCGAAGCAGGCGATCTCGGTTGAGGGCCTGCCCTTCCTGCGGCCCCTGGGGCCGGACTTCCTGCCCCTCTTCCATCGGCTTCAGAAGGATTGGTTACGGGCCAGGGACAAGCGGCAGCCCTTCCGGCTCGGCTTCGGCGGTGAGGGCTACACCTGCATCGCCGAGCCGTTGGTGGTGGCAGCCGGGGTGGATTGGCGGCTCAGCCTGGCCATCCCCGATCAGGATGTGCAGGGGCCTGCCCGACGTCTTTCACTGCTTCTTCTGCTGGCCGGGGTGATCATCATGGGACTGGCCACCTGGCGGGTGGTGCTGCTGTCCCGCCGCTTCAGCGCACCCCTCGAAGCCTTGGTGGCCGTGGCCCAGTCCATGGGCGAAGGGGAGACTCCAGGTCCCGTGGAGACCCGCATCCAGGAGATCCAGGCCCTCGGCCAAGCCATCGAGCGGGCCGGAGCCGCCGTCCAGCAGGAGGTGTCGCTCCAGCGCCAGCTGCTGCGAAGCCAGCGGGTGCAGGTGGTGGGCACCCTCTCGGGCGGCATCGCCCACGATGTGAACAACCAGCTGGCGGCCATTGTGGGCCAACTGGATCTGGCCCGCCAAGCTCTGCCGGAAGGCGATCCGGCCCGCCACCGCATGGACCTGGCGGAGGAGACCGCCCACCGCTGTTCGGCGATGGTGCGATCTCTGCTGAAGTTCACCCATCAGACCCGCCATGAATTCCTCCCGGTGGATTTGAATGGCCTGGTTCGCAGCACGGCCACCCTGCTTGGCCACCTGCTAGGAGGGCGCATCCAGCTGGAACTGGCGCTGGAGCAGGATCTCGAGCCCATCCAGGGGGATCCCGTGGGATTGGAGCAGGTCATCATGAACCTGGCCATCAATGCTCGGGACGCCATGCCCGGGGGCGGCGTCCTCACCATCAGCACCGGTCGGGGTGTGGAGGGTTCGGTGTGCCTGTCCGTCACCGACACGGGCCTGGGCATTCCGGCAGAGGTTCTGCCTCGTGTCTTCGAGCCCTTCTTCAGCACCAAGGCCGCCGAACAAGGGCATGGCCTCGGCCTTGCGATGGTGTCGGGCATCATCCGGGCACATGCGGGTCGCATCGAGGTGCAGAGCCAGCCAGGGAAAGGCACCGAGTTTCGGGTCTTCCTACCTGAGGGGCACGTTCACGAGGCGAACCAGCCTGCTGCCGAGGTGGCCCTGCAGCAGCCACCTTCATTGCAGGGGCTCCGCATTCTGGTGGTGGAAGACGAGATCCACCTGCGCGAATTGCTCATGGAGATGCTCACGCTGCGTGGTGCCGAGGCCACCCCGGCCCAGGATGGCGTGCAGGGATGGGAGAGGTTCCTCCAGGGCACCTTCGATCTGGTGATCTGTGATCAGCAGATGCCTCGCAGGACGGGGTTGGAGCTTCTCGCCCAATTGCGGGAAGGGAACTCCGAGCTGCCGGTCATCCTCATTTCGGGTCATGGGCTGGAAGGCATCGAGGAGGGCCAGGCCCGGGATGCCCGCTTGCGGATCCTCGCCAAGCCTTACGGCCTCAATCAGCTGTTGGGGCTCATCGGGCAGCTGCTCGGAAACCGGGGAGGCCACCCCGGGGTACCTCCCGGTTAATCTGGATGCCTGGCTTTGAGTCCCGTGGGCTCCACGCGCCGAGGTGACCATGCGCTACCTGCTTTCCAACCTGCCGCTGAACCTGGGCGAGGAGGCGCTGGATCTGGCCAAGCCTCTGGCGCACGTCCTGGGTGGCTCGTCGAAGGAATACCAGGCGGTCACCCTGGAGCGGCGCAGCCTGGATGCCCGCCACAAGGGCGCCATCCGCTTCCTGACAGCCCTCAGCTTTGAGACAGATCGAGCCCTGGAATTGGGGCCCCTGCCGGGTGGACTCAAGCTGGACCTGGCGCCAGACTTGGCGCCTTACGCCGTGGCGCCGCCGCCGCGCCGTCCGCGCGTCGTGGTGGTGGGCAGCGGACCCGCGGGCACCTTCTGCGCCCTGCGCCTGCTGGATTACGGCATCGAACCCATCGTGCTGGAACGGGGGCCCGCCATGGGCGAGCGCGTGCAGGCCATCGCCGGATTGTGGAAGGAGGCGGTGCTCGACCCCGAAGCCAATGCCCAGTTCGGCGAGGGCGGCGCAGGCACCTTCAGCGACGGCAAGCTCACCACGCGCATCGGCCATCCCGCCACACGCTACGTGCTGGAGGCCTTCGTGCGCTTCGGTGCGAATCCGAGGATCCTCTACCTGGCCAAGCCCCATGTGGGCACTGACGTGATCCGCCGCTGCGCGGTGCTCATCCGCAAGGAGGCCGAGGCTCGGGGCGCCCGCTACCGCTTCCGCTCGCGGCTGGCGGATCTGCGCTTCGACGCGCAGGGCCGGGTGCGCGCTGCGGTGCTGGCCGATGGTGAGGAGATCCTCTGCGAGGCTCTGGTGTTGGCTCCGGGTCACAGCGCCCGCGACACCTTCGAGATGCTTCACGGCCACGGCGTGGCCATGCGGCAGAAACCCTTCGCCATGGGCGTGCGCGTGGAGCATCCGCAGGATCTCATTGACCGCGCCCAGTACGGTCCGAGTGCAGGCCATCCCTCACTGCCCGCCGCCGACTACAAACTGGTTTGCAACTTCGGCCTGAACCGGGCCGCCTACAGCTTCTGCATGTGCCCCGGCGGCGAGGTGATCCAGTGCAGCAGCGAGGAAGGCGGCGTGGTCGTCAACGGCATGAGCAACGAGAAGCGCAATTCGGGCTTTGCCAATTCGGGCCTGGTGGCCAAGGTGAACACCGCCGATTTTGGCAGTGACCACCTATTGGGCGGCATGTATTTCCAGCGCAAGTGGGAGCAGGCCGCCTTCCGCGCTGCTGGCGAGACCTATGGCGCACCCGCCATGGCCGTGCAGGATTTTTTGAAGGGACGGGCCACGGGGAAGCTGCCCGGGACGAGCTTCAAGCCTTTCGCCGTGGCGGCGGATTTAAGCACCTGTCTGCCGAACTTCGTGCGTGAACAACTGGCCGGAGCGCTGCCTTCTTTCGACAAGAAGATCCACGGCTTCGCCAGCCGAGAGGCCATTCTGCTGGCCATCGAAAGCCGCACCAGCAGCCCCATCCAACTACTCAGGGGTGAGGATGGACAGTCCATGTCGCACCCAGGGCTCTACCCCTGCGGCGAAGGCGCGGGTTTCGCCGGAGGCATCACCTCGGCAGCCGTGGATGGCATCCGCGTGGCCGAGTGGATCGCCCAGTCGGCTGGGGCGCCAGTGTTCCAGCCCTTTGAAAAGCAGGTGCGGGCAGGGGATCTGGCCAACGAATACTGAACTCATCCACGGGGAAATCCGCTATCGTGGCCTTGCCGATTCAAGGTGCAGCAGCCCGGAGGAACCATGTTCGAGTCCGCGGAACTCGGCCACAAGGTCAGCAAGGAGACCTGGGACAAAGAACTGCCCCCGCTGCGGGAGGCGCTGCTGGATGCCCAGTTCGATCTGGCCTCGGCGAAATTCCCCGTGGTGATCTTGGTGGCGGGTGTGGATGGCTCGGGCAAGAGCGAGACCGTGAACGCGCTCAATGAGTGGATGGATCCGCGCCACATCCAGACTCACGGCCTGGATGAGCCCTCGGACGAGGAACGGGAGCGGCCCCACATGTGGCGCTACTGGCGCATGCTGCCACCCAAGGGACGCATCGGCATCTTCGATGGCTCCTGGTACACCTGGCCCATCCTGGAGCGGGCCCATGGCCGCATGAAGACGTCGGATCTGGATCAGGACATGGCCCGCATCGCCAGCTTCGAGCAGATGCTCATCCACGAAGGGGCCCTGGTGCTGAAGTTTTGGATGCACCTCAGCAAGGAGGTCCAGAAGAAACGTCTGAAGCACCTGGAGAAGGACCCCAAGACCCGCTGGCGGGTGACGCCCCGGGACTGGAAGCACTTCGAGATGTACGACACCTTCCGCCAGGTGGCCGAGCGCGCGCTGCGCTCCACCAGCACTGCCGATTCGCCGTGGATCGTGGTCGAGGCCACGGATCCGCGCTACCAGAAGCTCACGGTGGGCAAGGTGCTGCTCGAGAAGCTGCGGGCCCGCCTCGACAATCCCGCGCCCAAGGCTGCCCCGGTGGTCTCCCAACCGCCCACCGCCCTCGACGGGCTCAACATCCTCAAGGCCCTGGATCTCACGAAGCGAATGGAGAAGAAGGACTATGAGGAGGAATTGCTCGCGCTTCAAGGGCGCCTGAACCTGCTGACGCGCCACCGCAACTTCAAGAAGCATTCGGTGGTGCTGGTCTTCGAGGGGGTGGACGCAGCGGGGAAGGGCGGCAGCATCCGGCGCATCACCCAGGCGCTGGACGCCCGCACCTACCGCATCCAGCCCGTGGCCGCCCCGACTGAGGATGAGCGGGCCCAGCCCTACCTCTGGCGCTTCTGGCGGAACCTGCCCCGACGGGGGAAGGTGCAGATCTTCGATCGCAGCTGGTACGGCCGGGTGCTGGTGGAGCGCGTGGAGGGCTTCTGTTCCGAGGCCGACTGGCAGCGGGCCTACAGCGAGATCAACGAGTTCGAACTGCAGATCGAGCGCAGCCGCACCATCCTCCTCAAGTTCTGGCTGTCCATCAGCCAGGAGGAGCAGCTGCGCCGCTTCGAGGAGCGCCAGGCCACACCCTTCAAGCGCTTCAAGATCACCGAGGAGGACTGGCGCAACCGCGAGAAATGGCCCCTCTACGAGCAGGCCATCTGCGACATGATCGACCGCACCAGCACCGAGATCGCCCCCTGGACACTGGTGGAGAGCGAGAACAAGTACTACGGCCGCATCAAGATTTTGCGGACCCTCGTGCAGCGGCTGGAAGACGAGTTATGACGTAAGGATTTACCACGGCAAACCTCAGACCGCGCGCTCCTTGCCGAAGACGCGATCCAGCACCAGGCCGGCGGTTTCCTCGATGCTGCGGCCGGTGACATCCAGCACGGGCCAGCGACGGTGGTGCTTGTAGATCTCGTCGGCGTAGGCCAGTTCGTCGAGGATGCGGCCCATGTCGCTGTAGCTGTCCGCGCTCCCGGTGGCGCCCAGGCGCTTCAAGCGGTAGGCGCGGATCTCCTGCAGGCGGTCCGCCTGGATGGTGAGCCCCACGATGCGGCCCTGGGGGATGGTGGCCAGCTCTGGCGGCAGGGGCACACCCGGCACCAGCGGCACGTTCATGACCTTGAAGCCCTCCATGGCGAGGTACATGGAGAGAGGCGTCTTGCTGGTGCGGCTGATGCCCACCAGCACGATGTCGGCCTCGGCCAGGCCACCCATGTCGATGCCATCGTCATACTTCAGGGCGAACTCGATGGCCTCGATGCGGCGGAAGTACTTGTCTCCCACGGCATGGAAGCTGCCAGGTCGCTCTTCGGGCCGCTCGCGGAGGTAGAGGGCCAGGGTGTCGAGCAGGTTGCCGAAGAGATCCACCTGAGTGAGCCGCAGTTCGGAGCAGCGCTTGTCCAGGTAGTCCCGCATCTCCCGCGAGACGGTGGTGTGGATGATGACCGCGCGCTTTTCCGAAGCCATCTCCAGGACGCGGTCGAGGTCCTCGTGGGACCGCACATTCTGGAAGCGGCGCACCAGGGCCGAGCCCTCGCCCAGGGCGAACTGCGTGAGCGCCGCCTGCACCATGCGGTGGGCGGTTTCGCCGGATCCGCCGGAGACGATGTAGATGGGCTGTCGGTCCATGGGTTTCAGCATAACCTGGGGGCATGAACGTGCAGCAGGAGAGGGTCATCTTGGTTGAATCGAAGCCTCCGGCGATGGGCTGGGCGGGATTCGCATGAGTCCCCATGCCCTCGCGGGGCTGGCCCTCGCCATTCCCATCGGCGCCGCACTCGGAGGCGTGTTGCTGCTGTTCTTCCGATGGGCGCGGCTGCGGCGGCGGACACCGCCGGATCCCGATGCCCTGGTTTTGGCCGCAGTCTCGGGCAGCCTGCGGGAGCGGGGCGAACTGGCGGCCTCCTTGGGTGAGTTGCGCACGGTGCACGAGCGACTGTTGGATGCGCTGCCCATGGGGCTGGTCTGGGTGGATCAGCGGCACCGCCTGGCGGCCCTGAACCGCCGTGGCCAGGAGTTGCTGGGCGTGACGCCGGGTGTGGTTGGCCTTGATGCCGCCTTCGTGCTGGAGCCCTTCCCCTGGTTGCGAGAGGCGCTTGATCTGGAGCCAGGGCCCGCCCGGCGCCTCGAGGCCCGAGGACGTCGCTGGCGGCTGCAGCGCATGGAGGCGCCGGACCGCATCGGCGCCCTGGTGCAGTTTGACGATGTCACCGAGGCCGAACAGGAGGAGCGGCGGCTTCAATTGCGTGAGCGCTTCGCGGAGCTGGGCGAGATGACCGCCGGGGTGGCCCACCAGCTGAAGAACGGCCTGGCGGTGCTGAAAGGGCAGGGGCAGCTGCTGAAGCGTGCGGGCCACCACGACGCCGCGGACACGCTGCTTGAAGAAACCGAAGGGCTGGAACGGCTGGTGCAGCGGTTCCTCCAGTGGGCCAAACCTCTGGACCCCATTTCCGAACCCATGCGGCTGGAGGATGTGACGGCCCAGGCCCTGAACGACGTGAAGCGCCGCCCCGCCAGCCAGGGCCGAGTGCTTTCCTTCGAAGGGCGGGGCACGGCCACGGGCGATCCTCTGCTGTTGCACCAGGCCCTGGTGAACCTGCTGGAGAACGCCTGCCAGGCCACCGCCGCGGGCGGGCGGGTAATGGTGAAGGTCGCCGACCGCCGCCTAGACGTACTGGACGAAGGGCACGGGCTGTCCGAGGACACGGCCATCCGCATGCTGCGCCCCTTTGAGAGTGGGCGCCCCGACGGCACGGGGCTGGGGCTGCCGCTGGCCCTCAAATGGCTCAATGCCCAGGGCGCCGATCTGCGCCTGACACCCCGTCCCGAAGGGGGCACCTGCGCCGAGATCCGCTGGTAGGGATCCGCTGGTAAGTTGGTTCCATGCGAATGGCGCTCCTCCAGCTCAACGCCCGCCTCGGCGATCCCGAGGCCAATGGCCGTCAGGTGGAGGCTGCCTACGCGGGGGCCGTGGCCGAAGGGGCAGAGCTGGTGCTGGCTCCGGAGCTGGCCATCCCGGGCTACCTGCTGGAGGATCGCCTCTGGGAGCCTGGCATGCGGCGCCGCATCCAGGCGGAATCCATGCGGCTGGCAGCGCTGTCAGGCCGGGTGCCGCTGGTGTTCGGCACGGCCCATCCCGCGCCCTCGGGGCGGCTCTGGAACGAGCTGTGGTGGTGTGAGCGAGGCAGCCTTCGCCACTGCGCCCGCAAGCGGGTGCTGCCCAGCTACGACGTGTTCGATGAGCACCGCTACTTCGAGCCCGATGCCTCGCCCCAGCCCCTGGTGACTTTCGGGGATCATCGCATCGGGCTGTCCATCTGCGAGGACCTCTGGGCCGATCCCCAACTGGGCAACGTGCCCGTGGGCTACGGCGTGGATCCCATCGCGGATCTGGCCGCGGCGGGCGCCACGCTGATCCTCAACGCCAGCGCCAGTCCCAGCGCCCTGGGCAGCTGGCTGCCGACCGGCAAGAGCGCCCCTTGGGCCATCCCCTCCAAGGAAGCGCAAAGGCGCCGCTTGCTGCCGGGCCTGGCCCAGAAACACAAAGTGCCCATCGCCTACGCCAGCCGGGTGGGCGCGGAAAGCTGGCTGCTCTTCGATGGCGGCTCGGGGCTGGCCCTGCCCGATGGCCGTTGGCAGGGCAGCGAGGCCTTCGAGGAAGGCACGCTCATGGTGGATCCCGCCGCGCCAGGCCAGCCCTGGCGCGGCGTGGAGGAGGGCCCATGGCTGCGGAAGGCCCTGGTGACGGGCATCCGCGACAATCTGGCGAAGCAGGGGCTGCAGGCCCTGGTGCTGGGCCTGTCCGGTGGCATCGACAGCGCCGTGGCCGCGGCCCTCGCCGTGGAAGCGCTGGGACCGGATCGGGTGCTGGGCGCCGCGATGCCCACGCGCTTCAGCAGCGGTGAAAGCTCGGCGCTGGCCGAGGAGCAGGCGCGGCACCTGGGCATGGGCTTTCTGCGGCTGGATGCAGACGCGCCCTTCGCGGGTTTCGGCGCCGCCCTCGATCAGGTCTTTCCAGGCCGCGCCTTCAGTCTGACGGACGAGAACCTCCAGAGCCGCAGCCGGGGCAGCCTGCTCATGGCGCTCACCACCGAGCCGGAGATCCAGCGGCGCCTCGGCACGGATCGCGTGGCGGTGCTGAACACCGGCAACAAGAGCGAGGCGGCCACGGGCTACTTCACCCTCTATGGCGATGGCATCGGCGCCTTCGCGCCCCTGGGCGACTGCCTCAAGGCGCGGGTCTACGCCATGGCCCGGGATCTGGGCCCCGCCGTGCCGCGTGGTGTGATCGAGCGTCCGCCCACGGCCGAGCTGCGTCCCGGGCAGACTGACGAAGCCAGCCTGCTGCCCTACGCGCAGCTGGATGCCATCTTGAGCTCGGCCCTGGAAGCCCAGCGTCCCGAGGAGGGCCTGGCGGATGACCTCGCCCTGCTGCTGGAGGGTCCGGCCCTGGAGCAGGCGCGGGCCGCTCTGCCGCGCATCCTGGGCCTGCTTCGCCGCACCGAATTCAAGCGGCGCCAACTGCCCTTTGCCTTCAAGGTGAGCCCCAAGGCCTTCGGCGCGGGCCGCCGCATCCCGCTGACGGCCCTATGAAAAGCCGCGCCCCTGCGATATCCTGAGGGTTCTGGCCGGTGTGGCGAAATGGCAGACGCGACGGACTCAAAATCCGTTTCCCCCTAAAGGAGTGTCGGTTCGAGTCCGACCACCGGTACCAAACCGACGGGCCCCCAGCGGGCCCCGAGGCGCCCTTCCGGCCGATGGGCGCGCCGGAAGGCTCGATGCGGGGCATTGATTTCATTCGAGACGACAATTTCACTTGATCCCTAGGTCAAGAAAATCTACATTCAACCGTCGGCATGAGCTGCCGGAATGTGGGTTGTGTCAGCGTCGCCTGCATTCCGTCCATTGAATGGGGGCCCCTGGATTATGGAAGTTGCCTGGAGTTCACGCTACGACACCGGCATCCGGGTCATCGACGAGCAGCATCAGGAGCTATTCCAACTGCTGGAGAGGCTTCGCAAGGTGGTGCAAGAGGACGGCTCCGGTGCAGCGATGGAGGCGCTCCTGGCTGAACTCGTGGCCTGCTCCGAGCGGCATTTCGCCACCGAAGAAGCCTACATGGCCCGTTTCAACTATCCCGACCTGGGCCAGCACGTGTCCGAGCACGCCACCATGCTCACGAGCCTCCATGAATTGCTCACCAAGTTCCGCGAGAACCAGCAGGTGATGGCCCTGATGGTGCCCACCTTCATGGAGGGATGGCTGAAACACCACATCAGCGACGGCGATTTCGGCTTCGTCACGTTCCTGAAAGCGCGCAACCTGACCTGATGGTTCTGAATTGAACAACGAGACGGGTGCTATCCCGTAGCGGTTTTATGAATTTTTTGGAAACTTTTGTAGCAAAAAAGGCACTTGAGCTCCGCGCCGATAATCAGGGATGCTGAGGGCACACTCTGACATGGGATCCCCGCCTCGGCTTCGGGTCCCCGTGGTTTCATCACGGCCGCCCGCGGCCTAGGAGAACGGCATGAATCGAAGGACTGCAACCCTCACCCTCACGGCCCTGGCCTGTTGCATGGTCGCCTCAGCTCAGACCACTTCCACAGCTGGCGCTGTGCGCGGCGTGGTTCGGGACAAGGGGGGCAAGGTTGTTTCCGGCGCCACCGTCGGCCTCCGCAACCGTGAAACGGGCCTTACCCGAACCACCTCCACGGCTGCCGACGGCGAGTATCGCGTGGGGCTGCTCCCCGTGGGCACCTATGAAATCACCGTCAGCGCCCCGGGTATGCGGACCGTGAAGGATGCCAACATCCAGGTGCTGCTGGGCCAGAACGCCATCGCGAACTTCAACATCGACCGGGCCGAAGCCTCGGCCATGGTCGAAGTGGTGGGCGCCTCCGCCGGGGTGGACGCCAAGCAGGTCAACGTCATCACCAGCGTGGACTCATCCACCATCGAAGCCGTGCCCCTGGTGACCCGCAACTTCACGGATGTGGCCAAGCTGTCGCCAGGCGTGGTGTCCGGCAGCGGCAACCGCATGGTGGTGGAGGGTGGCCGCCAGATCTTCAACGCCATCCAGATTGACGGCGCCAGCAATAACTCCGCCTTCTTCAATGAGCAGCGCGGCGGCGTCTACACGCCCTTCATCTTCGGCGCCGACACCATCAAGGAACTGCAGGTCGTCACCAACGGCTTCGACGTGCAGTACGCCCAGGCGGGCGCCACGGTGAACGCTGTCACCAAGACCGGCACCAACGAGTTCGGTGGCAGCGCCCTATACCAGATCCGCCGCACCAGCTGGAGCGCCAAGCCCCAGGCTGTTCCCTACGATCCCAACCACACTTTCAACACGCCTGCCAACCTCCAACGCTTCAACGACTCCACCAACGTCAACTTCAATGTCGGCGGGGCCCTCATCAAGGACAGCCTGTGGTATTTCGTGGGTGTCGAGCGCTTCCACAAGAGCATCACGGCGAACCCCATTCCAACGACACTTAGTTCTACGGCGGGCATGACCCAGACCGATTTCAACAACCTGGTGAATTCCCGCCTGGGCCAGGTGTTGACGAATCCCAATGGCCTCACCTTGGCCCAGGAGTTCGGGAATCCCGGCCTGGGGACGCCGGCCCATCCCTATCCCATGGAAAACACCAACACTGTGTACTTCGGGCGCCTGGACTATTCGCTGAACGAAAACCACCGTTTCGTGCTGCGCATGAACTACCAGACGATGACGGACACGCTGCTCAACACCAGCGCCAACTCGAACAACGCTGAGAGCAACAACATTCCCACCGTCACCAACGCCATCAGCTGGGTGGTGGAAGCCAACGACATCTGGACCAACGAGCTCTTCACGGAAAGCCGTCTGCAGATCGCGCGCGAAGCCCGGCCCATGCGGAACAATTCCGTGACGGGCGTGCCTTCCATCGAAGTGCCCACCAGCGCCAGTTTCATGGCCTTCGGCACGAAGACTTCCACGCCCCGGGAGAGCAACGAGAACACCCTGCAACTCTTCAGCGCCACCACCTGGAACCATGGCGACATCCAGATCAAGGGCGGCCTCGATCTGATGAAGGTCGATGTGGACAACCAGTTCTTCCAGAACAACGCGGGCCGCTTCCAGTTCGGCACCTACGGCGCGGCCGCCGCCTGGGCCAACGGAACCCTCGCCGCCACGGCTTCGCCGACTGACCCCGGTGGCGCCATCACCTACAGTGGCGCCGTCAGCCCCTACAAGGGCCGTATCCAGATGTGGACCAAGACCGAGGGCTTCTTCGGGCAGGTTCAGTACTCGGGCCTTCTGGACAAGCGGCTGACTCTGACCGGCGGGCTCCGCAGCATCAACCAGTCTTTCTCCAATAACCCGGCCCCCAACCCCAATTTCCAGGGGCTGGATCAGGCCACCAGCGCCAATGCGCTGGATCCCCGTTTCGCCTTCAGCTATGACCTGGATGGCCAGGGCAAGACGGTGATCCGTGGCGGCTACGGGTCCTTCACCAGTCCGACGCCGCTCCTGCTCCACTCCAACACCATGACGGGCAATGGCCAGATCATCACGAACTACAGCCTCTCTCTTGCCCGGACTGGGCCGACTGCCAATTTGAACACGTTCAATACTGGGCTGCTCAGCGCCAACAACCTCATCAATGGCTCGGCGATGCGTCACCTGACTGATGCCGAGCTGGCGGCGCTCCCTGCCGTTACCTCCTCGACCTCGCTTTGGGATCCCAATAACAAGCTCAGCCGCTCTAAGAAGACGAGCCTGGGCATTGAACACGACCTCGGCAACAACCTGGTGCTGGGCCTGACTGCCACCTACGTGAAGTACGAAAACCTTCAGCGCTTCGAGAATATCAATCTGGGCCAGCTGAACGAGGGCGGAACACTGATCGCCGGGGGCTATTACAACGATGGGTACGCTTCCGCGAACAACAACTGGTCCAATGCCACGGCCAACCGCCCTGGTTTTGCCATTGTCGGCGGCAGACGGGTTGACTTCAGGCCTGGCAACCTCGCCGCGGGGAACCCTGTGGGTGGATTCAGCGACGTCTATCTCGTGAAGACGGATGGCTGGGGACACTACCGCGGTCTCAGTTTCTCTGCGAAGAAAACCTGGGATGCGAAGACCGGCATCATTGCCAATGTCACCTATTCAAAGGCGCAGGATACCGGCTCCTTTGAGCGCGGCACCTACACCTCCGCCAACAACAACTTCAGCAGCGAACTCGGCGCCTCCCTCACGCCCAATCCCCAGGATCCCGGATCCAACTATGGTTATGGCGACAGTGATCGTCGGTGGGTCGCCAACGTCGTGGCTTTCTTCCCCATCATCTGGGGTATTGAGGGATCCGTCCGCGGGCTCTACCAGAGTGGGCTGCCCTACTCCGCCTATCTCTCACCGTCAGGTGCGAACTCCCTCGACCTGGTCAATGGCGATGGCATGAACAACCACTTCGCCCCTGGCCACACCCGCGGGGATCTGCGCCAGCCGGGCTATACCCAGTTCGATGTCCGTCTGAGCCGCAACTTCAAGGTCTATGGCAAGGTGGAAGTGGAAGGCATCGTAGACATCTACAACCTCCTCAACAAGGCGGAATTCAGCGTGCCATCGCCTGCGGGTTACACCATCAATACGTCCGCAGGATTGCCCAATGGCGCCTTCGGCCAGTTGGGTGGCGTCAACAAGGACCGCACCCGGGAACTGCAGCTCGGCATCCGCGTGAAGTTCTAACGTTCAACGGCAGGCAAGGAAAGGCCCCGCGTCAGCGGGGCCTTTCCTTGTGAAGCGCTCGAGCATAGCAGGGGCCTCTCGCCTGACGCAAAGACAAAGACCTTCCGGGCCAGGCTTCATCCCGGTCTGGCCGTAGTTGTCCGGGTTCAAGCAGAAGGGCCCCGCGGTTGCGGGACCCTTCTGCTTGGTGGCAGTGGCGGGTCAGATCCTGAACCGGGCCACCAGGGAATTGAGCTGTTCGGCCAGGTGGCTGAGTTCGTCCACGGTGCGGGTGGATTCCTTGATGGTGGCTGCCATCTGTTCCATGGCGGCGGCATTCTGTTCGGCGATGGCGGTGAGGTTGCCCATGGCGGCCACCACGGACTGGCTGTCGCGGCTCTGGGTTTCGCTCTGCGTGCCGATGGTTTTCATGCGCTCAGCAGATTCCGTGATGGCGCTCTGAATGCTGGTCAGCGCCTCACCAGCGGTGTTCACCATCTTGGTGCCATCGCCGATGGCCCGGTTGGAGGTCTGGATGAGGGCCGTGATCTCCTTGGCGGCGGTGGCGCTGCGCTCGGCCAGCTTGCGCACTTCCTCGGCGACCACCGCGAAGCCCTTGCCATGCTCACCGGCCTTGGCGGCTTCGATGGCGGCGTTGAGGGAGAGCAGGTTGGTCTGGTTGGCGATCTCGGTGATGACCGTGAGGATGTTGCCGATCTGCTTGGAGTTCTGGTTGATGGCCTGCATGCCTGTGATGGCACTGCCCACGGCCGTGCCGCCCTTGCCGGCGGCCTGCTGGGCCTGTTCGAAAACGCCGAGGGCATCACCCACATTGGAGTTGACCACCTGGGAGGCGCCCGCGATGCCCTGGACACTGGCCGTGGTGGTGCTGACGCTGGCTTTCTGGCTTTCGGCCGAATGCGCAATGCTCTGGGCGGTGCTGTGCATTTCGGACATGCCCGCGGACATCTGCAAGGAGCCTGAGGCGATGTTGGTGGAAATGGCCATCACCTGCTGCACGATCTGGTGGATGTTGTCGATGAAGCGGTTGAAGTGGCCTGCCAGGGCGGCGATTTCATCGTTGCCATGAACTTCCAGGCGGGCGGTGAGATCGCCTTCACCTTCAGAGATGTCGCGCATGCGCCGCTGGATGTTCTCCACCGGCGTGACGATGGCGTTGCCCAACAGGAAGGCCGCCGCGACGCCTGCGCCCACCATCAGCGCGCCCAGCAGCAGCATGCCCAGCAGGGCGCCCCCCTGGTCCTTGCGCAGGCGGTCCCGGTTCACCAGGAGCATGAGGTACGACTTGGAGGCGGCACCCTCGACCTTCACCAGAGCGCTCATGACCAGATACCCGTCCTTCTCGAAGGAGGGATGGTCCTTGGAGGGATCCTTGGTGACCTCTTTGATGAGGGCTTCGGCGAAGGGCATGAGGTCGATCTGAGAGGGCTTGGCCTTGGATTTCGTGACGACCTTGGTGGCCTTGGTGCCGGGATCCTGGGTAATGAGGGCCGCCTGGGTGACGTCCGCGTCATCCTTCATGCCGTCAAGGCCGCGTTCCACCAGGCCCATGTCCTCGAACTGCACGCCGGATTGGATGCCGTCCGCCACCAGACCCGCGAGGCTATCCGCCTTGAGGCGCAGACCGTCGTTGAGGGCCGAGTTGAGCCGCCAGAGTGAGAACACGGTGGAAGCCAATCCGAGCACGACCGCCAGGGCCAGGATCGAATACAGCAGCTTCTTTCGGATGTTGAGGTTGTTCCAGAATTCCATGGTTCGCCCCTGAACAGGTGTTTCCCTGCATCGGGACCATCATGCAGTGAGTTGAGTTTTTGGGCCTTACCTAAGTGTAATGACCGTTGCTCCGGCCCCGCCCTGGGCCTGGGGGGCGTCTTCCACACCCGCAATGCCCGGGTGCCCGCGCAAGGCCTCGCGGACGGCGGCTTTCAATTTTCCGGTGCCGTGGCCGTGAACGATGCGGATATACCTGCTGCCAGCGGCCAGGGCTTCTTCCACGAAGCGGTAGATCTCGCTGTCCACGTCGTCGCTGGCCCTGCCGATGAGATTGATCTCCGACTCGACATTCTGTGTCTCAGTCCGCACTCGCACGCGCCCGCCGGCTTTGGGTGCCGCCTCACGGGCCGTGATGGGCTCCAACTCGCCCAGGCGGCATTCCAGCCTTCGGCCCTGGGGGGTCTCCAAGGTGGCCCGATCCCCCTTGAGGGTGCTCACCCGGCCTTCCACTCCCAGGCCCTTGTGCCGGGCATGGCCACCTTCACGGACTTCCTGGGGGCTTGTGCCGCGGGAGGGGGGGCGGGCCGGTTTCAGCTCCGCCTCGGCGAGGCGGGTGAGCTGCTTGACCCGCTCATGGGCTTCGGTGCCCAGGCGATCCGGGTTCACGGCTGCGGCCTTCTGGCGTTCCTTCAGCTCCCGCACCAGCCGCTTGCCTTCGTGATCGAGAAAATCCAGCACCCGGGCCACCTTTTCCTGGGATTCCCGCTGGAACGCCTCGCGCTCCTCGCGCAGCTTTTCCTCGCGCTGGCGGAGGATGGCCTGGTCCTTCTCGGCGGCGGCCTGCTGCTGCCGGAGGGATTCGGCCTCTTCCAGCAGGCGGGTCCGTTCGGCCTCCAACTCCCGCAGGAAGTCACGCCAGTCCTGTTCGCGTTTTCCCAGCACCTTGTCCGCGTGGTCAAGCACGGGCCTGGGCAGGCCGAGGCGGGCGGCGATGGTGAGGGCGCGGCTTTGCCCGGGCTGACCGACCAGCAGACGGTAGGTGGGTGCCAGGCGTTCCTCGTCGAACTGCACGGAGGCGTTCTGGAAGCGGGTGTGCCGCAGGGCCCACTGGCTGATCTCACCCAGGTGGGTGGAGCAGAGGATCCAGCAGTGCCGGCGCGACAGGGTTTGCAGCACGGCGATGCCCAGGGCCGCGCCTTCCTTGGGATCGGTGCCGGTGCCCAGTTCGTCCAGGAGCACCAAGCCGCCGTCCTGGACGTTTTTAAGGATCTCTTTCAAATGCAGGATATGGCTGCTGAAGGTCGACAGGCTTCCCGTGATGGTCTGGTGATCGCCGATGTCGGCGTGCAGGCTGGGCAGGGCGGGGAAGGCGGACCCCTCCTTGGCGGACACGGCACAGCCACAGGAGGCCAGCGCTGAGAGCAGGCCCACGGTCTTGAGCACCACCGTCTTGCCGCCTGTGTTGGAGCCCGAAATGATCAGTCCCGGCTTGCCCGCCTCCAGCACGAGGTTGAGGGGCACCACCGGGTGGGGCAGGGGCTCGAGGCCCATGGCCTCCCGCACGGAGGGCAGCAGCATCGGATGCCGGGCCTCCAGGAGACAGAGCCGCCCCTGCCGGGGATCGGCGGCCAATTCGGGCAGATGCCCGTCGCAGAGCGCCGCCCAGCGCAGCAGCGCCAGGGCCTGGTCGGCCCGGGCCTGGAGGTCGCGCCAGCGGAGGAAGTCCTCCCGCCGGGCGCGCAGTTCGGCCAGCAGATCCCGCAGGAAGGCCTGCACGGCCTGGGCGTAGTCCCGATCCGCCTCGACGAAGGCATTGTTGAGAGGCACGGCCTCCATGGGCTCCACAAAAACCGTGGCGCCGCTGCCGCTGCGGTCCAGCACCAGGCCCGGCATCAGGCCGCGGCGCTCCTGGCGCACGGGCAGGCAGAAGCGCCCATTGCGTTCCACGACCATGGCCTCGTTGAAGGCATCGGGGGTGGCGCGGAGCAGTTTCTGGAGCTTGGCCTGCACGGCCTGGAAGGCATCCTGACGGCTGCGGTGCAGGCTGGCCAGGGCCGGGATGCGCAGGGGGTCCAGCTGACCGTCTTCGTTGAAGCTCTTCGCCAGGCGCTCCGCCAGGGGCGCAGGGTCCGGCAGCAGGGCTGCAGTCACCTGCAGCGGGTCGATGCCCAAATGGGTACCCGCAGGCGCTGGGCGGTTTTCAGGCCAGGTGAGGCCACCCAGTGTTTGCAGCAGGCGGGCCAGGGCCCTGAGGCCGTCCCGCAACTGCCGCCAGTGTTCGGGAAGCAGCCAGCCGGCGGGATTCAGCAATTCGGCCAGGGCTTCATCCATGGTCAGGATGGGCAGGCGGTCTGGCGTGGCGGTCCAGGTCTCCTGGAGTTCCAGTTGATGGAGTCGGCGCAACCCGGCGAGGTGATCCCAGGGATGCATGGCGCCAAGGGTCGCCCGTCCGGATGCCGTGCGCGCTCCGGACTGGATCAGGCGCATGGCTTCAGGGAATTCCAGGGCTTCGAGTTCAGGGTTCATGGTGTCGGTCTTCAGTCCTCAGGCTTCAGTAAATCAAAAGGCCCGCTCGCGCGGGCCTTTTTAACGCGATGCGAAGCATCGAGCCGGTATCAACCGATCATGCGACGCTCTTGCGCGAGGCGCTTCAGGGTCTTCTTACGGGCGGCAAGCATCTTCCGCTTGCGCTTGGCGCTGGGCTTCTCGTAGTGCTGGCGCTTCTTCAGCTCGCTGAGGATGCCGGACTTCTCGCACTTCCGCTTGAAGCGGCGAAGGGCGAACTCGAACGTTTCGTCTTCTTTAACCTTGACCAAAGGCATGTGGATGCACCTCCTTTCCCGTGGATTTCGGCCGAGCTGCAGGGCAGGCACCGGACCGAACGAGAAGTGTATCCCGAATTCCTGGTTATGGCGAGGTTGAATCCCTCCCGTTACTCTGGAAGCTCTGACCCCGGAGCCCCATGTCCCGCCCCCTCCTGCTGATCGTGGACGGCGAGTCCATCAGGACATCTGGTTTGGTGTCGACATTGGAGAAGGAAGGCTGGGGCCTGCAGTGGGTTCGGTCCGCAGATGCCGCGGCCTTCCCTGAAACCCTGTCTGTGCCCGATCTGCTTCTGCTGGATGCGGATGCAGGGGGGTTTTCCGTGGTGCGCAAGCTGAGGGCCCGGAAGCCTGAGCTGCCGGTGCTGGCGCTGGCTGCGGCCTCGGGCCCGGG
Organism: Geothrix sp. PMB-07; assembly: GCF_030758935.1. NCBI lineage: Bacteria > Pseudomonadati > Acidobacteriota > Holophagae > Holophagales > Holophagaceae > Geothrix > Geothrix sp. PMB-07. The sequence goes on along the minus strand of NZ_CP132333.1, from coordinate 2,737,119 downwards.
TGGTCCCGCCAAGGGCCACGGCGTCGAGGTGCAGGGCTTCCTGGATCGGGCTCAGTCCGAAGCGGCCCTGGTTGCGGCCTTGCGCCCATTCCTGCAGGAACCCCCCAAGCTCACCACGGATGATATTTTCGGCGACCTGTTGGCGGATCTGGAAGGGACCTCCGTTCCAGCTGCTTCCTTTTCACGGTTTACCCAGTCGGGCGTGGCTCCGGCTGCGCTGCCCCCCGTTCCCGTCCAGGATCTCCCGCCTCAGGAAGAGCTCTTCGCCCTGTCTACCCCGGAACGGGCCAACCTGCCCCTGCCTTCGGTGAAGGTGGTTCCGGCCCAGAAGATCGACAGCCAGGCTCCGGTGGCGGCTGAACCCCTGGGACCCACCGAGTTCACCCTCAGCGGCATCTCCGGCGTGAAGGATCCCTTCGAGTGGGCCTCCCCGCAGCCCGAGCCTGTGCCTGCGCCCGTCGCACCACCCGTGCCCCGCCTTGATAGCAAGGGCGTGCCCGAGATCATGGAGGAGTACGGCAACTACTTTCTGCTGGAAAAGATCGCCGTGGGAGGCATGGCGGAACTCTTCAAGGCCCAGCAGCGGGGCGTGCAGGGCTTCCAGAAGATCGTGGCCATCAAGCGCATCCTGCCGCACTTCAGCGACAACGAAGACTTCGTCACCATGTTCATCGACGAGGCCAAGCTGGCGGCCCAGCTCACTCATCCGAACATCGTGCAGATTTTTGACCTGGGGAAAGCCGGGAACTCCTACTACATCGCCATGGAGTACGTGAACGGCCGCGATCTGCGAACCCTGTTGAAAAAGGTGCGGGAATACGGCCTTCCCATCCCCGAGCAGGTGGCCGCCTTTGTGGTGATGAAGGTGGCCGCGGCCCTCGATTACGCCCACCGCAAAAGGGGCTTCGATGACCGGGAACTGAAACTGGTCCATCGCGACATCAGCCCGCAGAATGTCATCCTTTCCACGGAGGGGGCCGTCAAGCTCGTGGACTTCGGCATTGCCAAGGCCGCCAGCAAGGCCAGCCACACCGTGGCAGGGGCGCTGAAGGGCAAGCTGCTCTACATGAGCCCGGAGCAGGCCACGGGCCAGCCCCTGGACAACCGCTCAGACTTGTATTCGCTGGGCCTTGTGCTCTTCGAGCTGCTCACCGGCGAGCGTTGCTTCCAGGCGGATTCCGAGCTCGGCGTACTGGAGAAAGTCCGCCTGGGCCGCATCTCAGACCTCACCAGCCTGAACCCGAATGTGTCGAAAGAGATCGCTGCCATCGTCAGTCGCGCCCTGCAAAAGAGTGTGGACCACCGGTACCCTTCCGCCCGGTTCCTGGAGCGGGACCTCCGTGACTACCTGCAGCGCCAGGGAACGCCCATCACCGAGCACGACGTGGCCGATTACATGAACACACTGCTGAAGGGTACGCAGGAGCAGCTGGAAACGCTGATCTCCACCAAATTCCCCGCAGCCACCAATCTGGCCAGCGGCGCTCATCGCGTGCCGATGGACTTATCCCCGCAGGCTTCCGTGGACCAGGCGGCGAACACGGCCACCCATCGCGAGCCCTCGTATTTCCAAGATCGGGCCGTCACCGAAGGCTCCGTGGACTTGTCGCTCGCGGACAAGCCTCAGCGGCCGCGCTGGCTGCTGCCGGTGATCCTATCCCTGGCTGTGATTCTGGTCATCATGCTGATCCTGGCCGCATGGTCCTGAAACAGGATAAACTCGACCTTCCCACCCAGTTTTTCCATCCTTATTGGAGTTTTCCATGGATCTGAGCCAGGACCAGAAAGCCTTCTATGAGACCACCCGCGAGCGCTGCCGCTCCGAGGTGTCTCAGATCAACAACACCATTGCCTCTGAAGTGCAGCGCGTGAAGGATCTGCTGACCAGCCTGAGCAACCGCAAGACCGCCGTGCTTCAGATGTACGGTGCCGCCTGCGAAGTGCTGGGCCAGGAGAATGATCTGGCGGAAGAATCCATCGAGATCGAATTCTAGCCACCAGCTGGAAACGACCTACCCATCCACCCGCATCAGTGGCGCCGCGCACTTCTGGCAGTTGCTCTGGTGCGGGGGATTCTTTTTTCCACAGTGGCTGCAGTACAAAACCTTGGCCTGTTTCCGACGCCAGATGCGCAGGTAGAGCACGCCCAGCAGCACCACCAGCAGCCCGCCTTTCTGCATGGGCTGCAGGTGGAAGCCGGAAGGCTTGTCTACCTTGGGTTGGGTGGGTTGCTGTTCAAGGCTGAGGGTGGTCTGGATCATGGTTCGGGGCTTTCGTGGGGAGGTGCAGGTTCTGTCGTGGCAGGGGGCTCAGGCTCAAGGCTGGGCACGGGGATGGGCTCGGGTTCATTGGTCACATCCAGTTCCGGATCCAGCTCGGATTCCGCACTCGGATCTAACTCAGTGATCATGGCTCCGTCGCCGAAGAGGCCATCTTCGGGCATGGGCGGTTCCAGGGCGGCCAGGGCTTCCGCTTCCAGGCGCCCCTCGCCGAAATCCTCCAGCCGGGGCAGGTCGTGGAGGCTCTTCAGTCCGAAATGCAGCAGGAAGGCCTGGGTGGTGGCGTAGGTCATGGGTCGGCCCACCACGGGCTTGCGGCCCGCGGGAATGATGAGCTGGCGCTCCATGAGGCTCTTCACCTGGTTGGCGCTGCTGGTGACGCCGCGGATGGCGTTCAACTCCGTGATGGTGACCGGCTGCCGGTAGGCGATGATGGCCAGGGCCTCGATTTGCGCGGGCGTGAGCTTGCCGCTGCGGGTGGTGGTCACCAGGCGCGAGACCATCTCCTTGTAGACGGGGCTGGTGGCCATGCGCCAGCCGCCGCCCACTTCCAATAGGCGCAGGCCCCGCGAGCCCTGCAGCTGCTCCTGCAGTTTTTCGATGCCCTGCTGCAGGGCGCCATCACCCAAGCCCGTGAGCTCGCGGAGCCGGGCCAAATCCAGCACTTCGCCCGCCGCCGTGAACAGGGCCTCCAGGGCCCCCGTGAGGCTGCCGCCCTCGTCCCAGAGGGGGTTCTGACTGAAGATCTCGGAGTCGTCGTTCACCGGTACCCTCCCAGCCGCTGCCCCATCCTCACCTCGCCCACAGTACGGTCCGGTGCCCACTGGGCGGCCTTGGGCCCGCCGACGAGCAGCACCACGGTGGAGCCGAACTCGAAGGTGCCCAGATCCTCGCCGGGGGCGCAGGGCAGGTGGTCCACGGGAAAGCCGCCATCCTGGGGCAGGGTGCGGCCGCCGAGCCAACGACCATCGATGACCACGCCGCCCACATGGGTGGCGCCCACCAGCACGGCGGCCACTTCCAGCCCTGCGTCGGCGCCGGTGCCCAGGGCGGTCCAGGAGGCCCGGCGATTGCGCTCATAGAGGCGTGGCACGTTCCCGGTGCTGGCATCGTTCACGGGCCAGAGTTCGCCTTCCACGTGGCTCACGGCGGTGATGCGGCCTTCGATGGGCACATGGATGCGGTGGTAGTCCTTGGGGGAAAGGTAGAGCGTCAGAAAGTGCCCGCCCTCGAAACGCGCGGCCTGGGGATCGTGCTTGAGCAGTTCAGCGATGCGATAGGGCAGGCCCTTGGCCTGGATGGCCATGCCCGCTTCGATGCGCCCGCAGGCAATGATGCGGCCATCCACGGGGCTGTTCACGAAGCCGGGAAGGGCCGGGTCCTGAGGCCGCAGGCCGGGTTTGAGGCGGCGCGTGAACAGGGCCTGCAGGCTGGGGTAGTCCACCAGGGGAAACTCAGCTTCGCTGAGGTTGATGCCGTAGTGGCCCGCGAATCGGCCCAGCAGGGGCAGGCGCCAGGACGCAGGCAGGGTGCGGTTCGCCGCCCAGCCCACCACCCGGGAGCCCAGTTTCTTGGGATAGAGGCCCAGCGCCCGCAGCGAAAAGGGGCCGGGCGTCCAGAGCAGCACGTAGGCCACCCAGAGCAGGGCCCAGAGCAGGGCAAGGATGAGCGCGAAGCGCGCGGGCGAAGGCCAGGAGAGCTGCATCCTTTCAGAATAACCCGGCAGAGGCTTCCCGAAGACCCGTCTCTAGGTGGGGCCAGGGGCTACTGAAGGGTTCCGAGGCCTGTCATCGTGGGGGCATGTCCCTGATCCACATCCTCACCGTCATGGCGGCGGCCTTCGTGGCCGGGGCCATCAACTCCATCGCAGGCGGCGGCACCCTGGTGTCCTTTCCCGCGCTGCTGGGCATCGGCCTCACGGGCCAGCAGGCCAACGTCACCAGCACCTTGGCACTCTGGCCCGGCTCCATCGGCGGGTTCTGGGGGCATCGCGAGGATCTCGCGGGTATCAGGGCCTTCGCCCTGCGGTTGATGCCCCCTTCGCTTATCGGCGGGGCCCTGGGCGCTTGGCTCATGCTCGTCACGCCCCAAAAGCTCTTCGATCAGCTGGTGCCCTGGCTCATCCTCACGGCCTCGGTGCTGCTGGCGGCCAACGATCCCGTCAACCGCCTCCTGAAGAAGATCCACGGCCATGAGCGCACACCCGGATGGTGGATCGCTGCCATCTGCTTCCAATTCGTGGTGGGTGTCTATGGAGGGTTCTTCGGCGCGGGCATCGGCATCCTCATGCTGGCGGCCCTGAGCCTGTTGGGGCTCACGGACATCCACCAGATGAATGGGCTCAAAAACCTGCTGGCCCTCTGCATCAACGGCATCGCCATCTTCGCGTTCATGCTCATGGAAGCCCTGCGCCATCCCGGCAACGCCAAATGGATGCTCATCCTGCCCATGGCTGTGGCCGCGGGCCTGGGCGGGCTCTTCGGCTCGCACATGGCCCACCGCGTGGGGCGGGGCCCCGTGCGTGTCGGGGTGATCTGCATCGGCTTCACCCTGGCCGCCTGGTACTTCTACAAGACCTACGCCGCCTGACCGCAGCCCCGCACCTGGAGCGGAACATGTCCGAGACCGCCATCACCTTCGACGATGTGCTCCTCATCCCCGCCTACAACCATCATGAGTCTCGGCGGGTGGTGGACATCGGCATGACGGACAAATCGGGCAAGCTCAAGCTGAGCCTGCCCATTCTCACGGCCAACATGGACACGGTGACGGAAGATGCCATGGCCAACTTCGTGGGCGAGCGCGGCGGCATGGGGGTGCTCCATCGCTTCGTGCCGGTCGAGGAGAACGTGGCGATGCTCCGGCGCTGCCGGTTTCCCACCTTCGTTTCCGTGGGCACGGCCGAGGGGGAGCTGGAACGCATCGAGGCCCTGCGGGATGCCGGGGCCGACTACTTCTGTGTGGACGTGGCCCACGGCCATGCGAAGTACGTGGGCAAGATGGTCAAGCGCATCCGCCTGATGTTGCCCAATGCGTGCATCATGGCGGGCAATGTGGCCACCTACGCGGGGGCCGACTACCTGGCCTCGGTGCATGCCGACATCATCAAGGTGGGCATCGGCCCCGGCAGTGTCTGCACCACCCGCATCAAGACCGGCTTCGGCGTGCCCCAGCTGAGCGCCATCCAGGAGTGCGCCCGGGCGGACCGCTCCATCGTGGCCGATGGCGGCCTGCGCACCCCGGGCGACATCGTGAAGGCCCTGGCCTTCGGCGCTGATTTCGTCATGGTGGGTGGCATGCTGGCAGGCACCCGGCCCACGCCCGGGACGCCCATCGTGGACGAGGGGACGGGCGCGGCCCACAAGGTGTACCGGGGGATGGCCAGCAAGGAGGTGGCCGATGACCACCTGGGCGGCCTCACCGGCTGGAAGACCGCCGAGGGCATTGCCACCAAGGTGCCCTACCGGGAAGACGAGGACGAGATCATCGCCGACATCGTGGGGGGACTGCGCTCGGGCCTCACCTATGCGGGAGCCGCCACCATCCGGGAGCTGCAGCGGAAGCTCAACTACGTGCGGGTTTCCCCGGCGGGGCGCGTGGAAAGCCTGCCTCACAAACTGTTGGGCTGATTCAGAGGGCGGCTCCAGCAGAGTTGGGAAGCTCCAGCACGAAGCGGCTGCCGCGGGGGTGGTTGTCTTCCACCCAGATCCGCCCGTGATGCATGTTCATCACCAGCCGGCAAAAGGCCAGGCCCAGGCCGCGTCCAGATTGAGTGGCAGGGGCACTCTTCAGGCGCACGAAGCGCTCGAAGATTTCCTCCTTGAGCTCGGCGGGAATGCCCGCGCCCAGATCGCTCACCATGATCCTGGGGCCGCATGAATCTTGGCTCTCGCACGCCGAAACCTGAATCAGGGTTCCCTCGGGCGCGAAGCGGATGGCGTTCTCCAGCAGGTTGGAGATGACTCGCCGCAGCAGGTGGGGGTCCGCATCGACCATCAAACCCGGAGGGACCTCCAGCTCGATGCTCCGTCTGCAGCGGGCGGCCAGGGGCTCGAATTCGTGGATCACCCGTTCGAGCCAGGGGCTGAGCTCGAACAGTTCCCGCTCCGCCACCAGTTCCGCCCGGTCGTTGATGGAAAGATCGAGCAGGTCGGTGACCATGGCGAGCATGGCCCGCAGCGAGGCGCCCATGCGGTCCTGGTAGCGCAGCGTCTGGGCGGGAGCCTCCTCAGTGCCCATCATCTCCAGCGTGGCCTGGGCGGCGCTGAGCAGGTTCTTCAAATCGTGGGCCACATACTGGAGCAGGTTCTCCTTCTGGGCGTGCATGTCCAGAAGGGATTCACGCTCTGCACGCAGTTCCTGACGCAATTGACGGAGGCGGATGAGGCTCCGGGCCCGGGTGCGGAGCTCCACCGGCAGGATGGGCTTCCGGAGGAAATCATCCACGCCTGCGCGCACGGCTTCCGCATGGCCGTCGGGGCCATCTTCGACCGTGACGACCAGCACAGGGATGTCGTCTCCACCCAAACAGCGCCGCAGATGGCGGCAAACTTCCAGGCCGTAGATGTCCGGCAGGTGCAGGTCGAGGATCACCAGATCGGGAAGCCCCTGGTCGAGGGCGGCCATGGCCTCGGCAGCCTGACTGGTCAGGGTCAGGCGGTAGTGGTTGCTCTCCAAGGCCGTCTGGAGGAAGTGCAGGGTGACGGGATTGTCTTCCACCACGAGGACATGGGCCCCGTGGTCACGCCGTCGGAAGACAGGTGGACTGGGCATGGGGGCTGGCACAGGGTCCCTCCTCAGGCTCCGGCAGGTGGATGGCGAGGTGATCCACTCTTCGGTCCGTCCTGTGTGCGGTGTGAGTTCCGCCGCGGGCGGCTTCTCAAGCCCGGTCGCGGGCTGCCCTCCGGATTACCTGAACAGGGTGGGGTCGCCGGTGTGGCTGGGCACGCCCCCCTCAAACCAGGTCAGGGCTTCCTCCCGGCTGGCCACGATCCGGATGTCCACCCCAGGCGCGTTGTTGAGCATCTGGAACATCCGGGCCAAGCCGAAGGCGACCTTTCCCCGTACCAGAAGGGCCGTCTTGATGGGGTTTTTCACCGGGAAGGCCTTTCTCCGCTCGGCGAAGATCGAAAGAATCGAAAAGCCGATCTTGAAGGACTCGATCTGGGTGCCATCCACCAACCGGTCGAGGGTGACCGGAGCCGCCTCTTCCGCCGCTTTGACGGTCAGGGCCAAGTCCCGCACATCCCGGTCTGTGAACACTCCAGAGAGGACGATCAGGTAGTGGCTGCCAAGATCGGTGAATGCATAGGGCATGAGCGGCCTTGACGGGGGACTGCGCTTCGAAGGGGTTTTAAGTGGAGCATGCCATGCCCCGCTTCAGAATGGGTTCCCGGGCAAGGTTTGTCGGCCATTCTGTGACTTTGGTCCACCTGCGCCGGACTGTCGGTGATTCTGCGACTTCGAATCCCCCACTCCCCGAGCCACATGAAAGAAGCCGCCTTGCGGCGGCTTCGATCTGGCGGAGAGTGGGGGATTCCCTCCGCGTCACGCTGCGCATGACGCTCCGGCCGCACGAATCCATCGGCTTTCTGTCCCGGTTCGACAGCCCACTGGGCTGTCTCTCTCGGGCCAAAACGAAAGCCGGGATTCTGTGATTTCGAATCCCCCACTCCCCGAGCCACATGAAAGAAGCCGCCTTGCGGCGGCTTCGATCTGGCGGAGAGTGGGGGATTCCCTCCGCGTCACGCTGCGCATGACGCTCCGGCCGCACGAATCCATCGGCTTTCTGTCCCGGTTCGACAGCCCACTGGGCTGTCTCTCTCGGGCCAAAACGAAAGCCGGGATTCTGTGATTTCGAATCCTCCACTCCCCGAGCCACATGAAAGAAGCCGCCTTGCGGCGGCTTCGATCTGGCGGAGAGTGGGGGATTCCCTCCGCGTCACGCTGCGCATGACGCTCCGGCCGCACGAATCCATCGGCTTTCTGTCCCGGTTCGACAGCCCACTGGGCTGTCTCTCTCGGGCCAAAACGAAAGCCGGGATTCTGTGATTTCGAATCCCCCGCTCCCCGCGCCACATGAAAGAAGCCGCCTTGCGGCGGCTTCGATCTGGCGGAGAGTGGGGGATTCGAACCCCCGGTAAGCTTTTGACCTACACACACTTTCCAGGCGTGCTCCTTAAACCACTCGGACAACTCTCCAGGGTTCCCGCGCTCAGGCGGAAGCAACAAGGCTATCACGGCCCCTGGCTTGCGCCAAGGGCCGGGATGGGCGGGGCCTACACGGCCTCGAGGACGGCCACCAGGAGCTTCCAGAAATTGGAAACCGAGGGGACGCTCACGTGCTCGTCGGGGGTGTGCACATCCCACATGTTGGGGCCGAAGGAGACCATCTCCATGGCGGTGTATTTCTCGCCGATGAGACCGCATTCCAGACCGGCGTGGATGGCCATGATCTCCAGCTTCTTGCCGAACACCTTCTCATTGGTGTCATTCACGATCTGGACGAGGGAGGCCTTGGGCTCGGGCTTCCAGCCGGGGTAGCCGCCGGTGACGTGGGACTGGAAGCCGCCCAGGGCGCAGGTGGCGGCGATGCGCTCGGAGAGGGCGGTCTTGGAGGCGTTGATGGAGCTGCGGGTGAGCAGGTTCACTTCCACTTCATCTTCACGGGTGTCGATGACGCCCATGTTGGTGGAGGTCTGCACCAGGCCCGGGATGTCGGGGCTCATGGCCTCGACGCCGTGGGGCAGGGCCAGCAGCAGGCGGAGCAGGGCATCGGTATCCGCGGCGGACAGAACGGTGGTCGCCTCGCCCGCTTCCAGGGCCAGGTGCAGGCCGGGGTCATGGGCGCCCAGGGCGGCGCGCCAGTGGGCTTCGTGGCCCGCGAGGGCGTCGCGGAAGGCCTGCTCCTGCTTGGGGTCCAGCAGGATGTAGGCGGAGGCCTCGCGGGGGATGGCGTTGCGCTTGTTGCCGCCCTTGATGGCCGAGAGGCCGAAGCTGAAGGTGGGCTTCAGGGCGCCCAACACCTGGGCGAGGATGCGGATGGCGTTGCCGCGGCCCGCATTGATGTCGATGCCGGAGTGGCCGCCCTTGAGGCCGAACACCTTCAGGCGGTAGGCCTTGGTACCCGCCGGAGCGGGGCTGCGGGTGAGCTTGCGGGTGACGATGGTGTCTTCGCCACCGGCGCAGCCGATGGTGAGGAAGCCCTCTTCCTCGCTGTCCAGGTTGAGCAGGTACTTGGCGTTGAGGCGGCCGGGCTGCAGGCCGTTGGCGCCGGTGAGGCCGGT